>JBKJOM010000245.1:0-4821 GCA_046595775.1 Ramlibacter sp.
CCCACCAGCGAGGCCAATGCGGACCTGTACCGCCTGCTGGCCGCGGTGTCGGCCGGCACAGCCGCTTCGCTGGCGCTGCTCGCGTGGATCGCGTGGCGCGCGGCACGGTACATCACGGGGCCGATCGAAGAGTTGAAGGCCGCCGCTGCGCACCTGGGCGCGGGCCGGCAGGTCTCGTTGCCGCCCCTGGGTGTGCTCGAACTCGACGAGGTCGGCGCAGCGCTGCGCCAGGCCGCCGGCGACCGCGACGACGCCAACGCGCGCAAGACCAGCGTGGAGGCCGAACGCGAGGAACTGCTGGGGCGGGTCGAGCACGCGCTGCAGGTGGCCGAGCAGGCCAACCGCAACAAGGACGAGTTCCTGGCCCTGCTGGGTCACGAGTTGCGCAACCCTCTGGCGCCTATCACCAACGCCTTGCATCTGATGGAACTGAAGGGTGATCCGGCCACGGAGCGCGAGCGCGGTGTCATCCAGCGCCAGCTCACTTATGTCACGCGGCTGGTGGACGACCTGCTGGACGCCGCGCGCATCAACAGCAAGCGGCTGGTGATGAACCTGCAACCCTTGCAGCTCGCTCGCGTGGTCGAACAGACCGTGGAGGCGGTGCGGCCTTCGATGGGGCGCCGCCGCCTGCGGGTGGTGGTGGAAGCATCCGCAAGCCCGCTGTGGGTCCGCGCTGACGAGGCCCGCCTGGTGCAGATCCTCAACAACCTGCTGGGCAACGCCATCAAGTTCACGCGCGCAGAAGGCACGATTGAAGTGGCCGTGCGCAGCGATGGTGATCGCGTCGCCATCTCCATCGCGGACGACGGCGCCGGCATGACCGCTGACGAGCTGGGTCGGGCCTTCGACATCTTCTACCAGGCGCCCATTGGTTCGCGCGAAGTCAACGGCGGGCTCGGTCTGGGGCTGGCCATCGTCAAGAGTCTGGTGGAAATGCACGGCGGCGCTGTCGGCGCGACCAGCGGCGGACCCGGCCAGGGCACCACCGTCACGCTGTCACTGCCGGTCGTCGAAGCCGGACCGCACAAGGAGGCAGCCCCTGCCCCCAGCTTGCTGGAGGGCGCCGTCCGGGTGCTGGTGGTCGACGACAACGAGGATGCCGCCATGACACTGGCGGCCATGCTGGAGATCAGCGGCTTCACGGTGCAGGCGGTCTTCACGCCCGAAGAGGCCATCGCCAGCTTCGAGGCTTTCGGGGCGCAGGTGGCGGTGCTCGACATCGGCCTGCCGCGGATGGACGGCTACGAGCTGGTGGGGCGCCTGCTTGCGCTGTGCGGTGATCATCATTGCAAATTCGTCGCGCTCACCGGCTACGGCCAGGAAGGTGACATGAAGAAGGCTTTGGCCGCCGGCTTCGATGCCCACCTGACCAAGCCGGCCGACCCGGAGCAGCTGCTGCAGCTGCTGGCGAGCCTCGCGGGCTCGCCCAAAGCTTGATCACTGCTCCGCGAAAGCCCGCTCGATCACGAAGTCGCCGGGCCGGGAGGTGTTGCCCTCGTGGAAGCCCCGTTCTTCCAACATGTGTTTCAGGTCCTTCAACATGCCGGGGCTGCCGCAAATCATCACGCGGTCTTCCTTGGGGTCGAGCGTGTCCATGTCCAGGTCGTTGAACAGTTTGCCGGTGGAGATGAGGTCAGTGACTCGCCCCATGTTCTTGTAGGTTTCGCGGGTGACGGTGGGGTAGTAGCGCAACTGGCTCGACACCATCTCGCCCAGGAACTCGTGCGCCGGCAAGTGTTCGGCCAACATGTCGTGGTAGGCCAGCTCGTCCTTCTGGCGCACGCCGTGCACGAGGATGATCTGCTCGAACTTGTTGTAGGTGTCGGGGTCGCGCACGATGCTCATGAACGGTGCAAGGCCGGTCCCGGTGGACAGCAGGAACAGGCGCCGGCCAGGCAGCAGGTAGTCGATCAGCAGGGTGCCGGTGGGCTTGCGGCCGACGATGATGGTGTCGCCTGGCTGGATGTGCTGCAACCGCGAGGTGAGCGGGCCGTCCGGCACCTTGATCGAGAGAAACTCCAGCTGCTCCTCGTAGTTGGCGCTGACGATCGAGTACGCGCGCAGCAGCGGCTTGCCGTTCACGCGCAGGCCGATCATCGTGAAATGGCCATTGGAAAAACGCAGCGAGGGATCGCGCGTGGTCTTGAAGGTGAACAACTTGTCGGTCCAGTGGTGGACCGAGAGGACTTGTTCTTCGTTGAAGGCACTCATGGCGTGGGTCGGCGAGGGGAATCCGCGATTATCGCAAGCTGCATAATCCCGCACGGCCCGATGGCCGCTGCGAGGAGAAAGCCCGATGATGTACGACCCGGAACGTCATGAGCCATTGCAGGCGATCGCATGGGACGAAACGCGCGCGAGGGAGACGATCACGCGCATCGTGGAGCTGACCGACTCGCATTTCGCCCGGCACGGCCTGTGGCCCGCGCATCCCCTGGACGCGAAGGAGCCGAAGCCCGAGTACATGTTGTATTGCGGCGCGAGCGGCGTGATCTGGGCCTTGCGCCACCTGCAGAAGCTCGGTGCGGCGCAACTGGCCAACGATTACCAGCCGCATGTGCTGCCGATGATCGAGCTCAACCGCGCGGCAATGGGCGAATACGCCGCACCGCCTTTCGCGTCCTACCTGATGGGCGACACCAGTATCCTGATGCTGGAGTTTGCGTACACCGGCCGCGACGACATCGCCGACCGCATCGCGCTGCTGGTGGAAGGCAACTTGGAGCAGCCCACCCGCGAATTCATGTGGGGCTCGCCCGGCACGCTGGCCGCGGCGCTCTTCATGCACGAGCGCACCGGCGAGGAGCGTTGGGCCGACCTGTTTCGCCTCACCGAGCGCAAGCTCTGGTCGCAGCTCGAATGGTCGCAGGCCGAAGGCTGCCACTATTGGAGCCAAGACATGTACGGCCAGCACTCCGACTACATCGACGGGGTGCATGGCTTTGCCGGTACGGTGCCGCCCCTGGTGCAGGGCCGCGAGTTGCTGCAAGGCGAGTGGCCGGGCTGGCAGGAATGCATCGCCAACACCGTTAGGCGCACTGCGCATCGCGAGGGCGAGTTCGCCAACTGGCGCGCGTGGCTTTCCGGGCCGAAGGACGGCAAGAAGCTGGTGCAGTATTGCCATGGGGCGCCGGGCTTCGTGATCTGCCTGGGCGGGTTCCCCGACGACTCGCTCGACGACCTGCTGCTGGCCGGCGCCGAACTCACCTGGCATGCAGGGCCGCTTTCCAAGGGATCGAATCTGTGCCACGGCACCGGCGGCAACGGCTACGCCTTCCTGAAAATGTTCCGCCGCACCCAGGACGCGATGTGGCTGGAACGCGCACGCGCCTTCGCGATGCATGGCATTGGCCAGTTCGAGCAGGCCCTGCAGCAATACGGCCACGCGCGCTTCTCGCTGTGGACCGGCGACCCGGGCTTTGCGATCTACCTGTGGGATTGCATCAATGCCAGCGACGGTTTCCCGACGGTGGACTTCTTCTTCGAGTGATGGGGGGCTGATAATCGGCCATGACACGCATCGCGGCCACGTCCCTCGCCTTGTGCCTGCTGGCGGCCTGCGGCGACAAGGCGCCGTCCGGCTGGTCGGGCTACGCGGAGGCCGACTACATCTATGTGTCCTCGCCGCTCGCCGGCACGCTCGCGGCGCTGAACGTGAAGCCGGGCGATATTGTCGAAGCGGGCAAACCGTTATTCACGCTGGAGTCCGAAGCCGAGAAGGCGGCGCGCGAGGAAGCGAAGGCGCGCCTCGATGCGGCCAGCTACCAGGCCGCGAACACGGAGAAGGGCAAGCGCGCACCGGAAGTGGCCGTGAACCAGGCCCAGCTCGCTCAGGCGCGAGCGCAAGCCGAACTTGCGCAGCACGACCTCACTCGCAAGCGGGAGCTGCTGGCCCAGGGTTTCATCTCGCGCGCGCAGGTCGACGAAGCCGAGGCCCAGCTCGCGCAGTCGCGCGCCCGCGTGGCGGAACTCGGGTCGGTGGTACAGGTGGCGCGCCTGCCCGCACGTGCCGACGAGCAGGCCGCCGCCGACGCGCAGGTGAGCGCCGCGCGGCAGGTCGTGCGCCAGACCGAATGGCGCGAGCAGCAGAAGCACCAGACCGCGCCGGCCGCCGGCCAGGTGGCCGATACTTTCTTCCGGCCGGGCGAGTTCGTGAACGCCGGGCAACCGGTGCTGGCGCTGCTGCCGCCCGCCAACATCAAGGCGCGCTTCTACGTGCCGGAGGCACAACTGCAGTCGGTCGCGCTCGGCAAGGATGTGCAACTGCAGTGCGATGGCTGCGGCACACCGATCGCGGCGAAAGTCACCTTCATCTCGACACGGCCCGAGTACACACCGCCCGTCATCTACTCGAACGATCAGCGCTCCAAGCTCGTGTTCCTGGCGGAGGCCAAGCCCGCGGCGGCCGATGCACAGCGGCTGCGGCCGGGCCAACCCGTGAACGTGCGCGCGGCTCCTTGAGCCCATGAGCGACTTCGCCATCGACGTGCATGGGCTCACCAAGCGCTATGGCGAGCGCACGGTGGTCGACCACGTCGACCTGCAGGTCAAGCCGGGAATCATCTGCGGCTTCCTCGGCCCGAACGGCAGCGGCAAGACCACCACCATCCGGATGTTGTGCGGACTGCTGCGGCCCGACGAAGGCGCAGGCACCTGCCTCGGTCTCGACGTCATCCGCGAGTCCGCGCAAATCAAGCGGCAAGCTGGCTACATGACGCAGAAGTTCGGTTGGTACGAAGACCTTTCGATCCGCGAGAACCTGGACTTCATCGCGCGCCTGTTCGAGGTGCCGCAACGCAAGGAGGCCGTGGACCGCGC
>JBKJOM010000263.1:0-6748 GCA_046595775.1 Ramlibacter sp.
GCGCATCCGGCCCGTCTGGCGGCCCTGCTGGCCTCACGCCAGAAAAAAGCTGTGTCGGCGGCTGCGGTGCCGCTGCCCCTCAACAGGAGAGCGCATGCACTGGATCGCACTGCTTCCCCCGCGTGAGGACGAGCGCGTGGCCTGGGGCTGGTGGGCCTTGCAGTTCACGCCGAAGGTCGCGCAGGTGGATGAGGCGTTGCTGCTGGAGATCGCCGGCTCGGAAAGGCTGTTTGGCGGTAAAAAACGCCTTTTGAATCTGATTTTCCAGGGAGATATGCCGCTCTCCCTGGCCGAATGGGCGCCAGGCACTACATCCTTGATAGCTCTGGCCCTGCTTCGGCTGAAACTGCGCAACCAGGCCGCGCCCGCTGCCGTGCCCGACGGCCTGCCGCTGGAGGTGTTGACGGCGGCCAGCGGCTGCGTGGACACACTGGCACGCATCGGCTGCCGCAGCTGGGGCGATCTGCGCCGCCTGCCGCGTGGCGGCGTGGCCCGGCGCTTCGGCGCGGGCTTGCTGCAAGCCCTGGATGCCGCCCATGGCGAGCGGCCCGAGCAATACGCCTGGCTGACCTTGCCCGAAGTGTTCGACCAGAAGCTGGAGCTGCCCGCGCTGGCCACCAGCGCGCCCGAGCTGATGTGGAGCGCGCAACGCCTGCTGTCGCAACTGCAGGTGTGGTTGCAGGCGCGCAACCGCGGCGTGCTGGCGCTGGAGCTCGAATGGACCCTCGACCTGCGGCGCCTGGACGGCAAGCCCTTGCCACCGACACAGCAGATGCAGGTGCGCACCGCGCAGCCCACCCAGGAGATGGCGCATTTGCGGCGGCTCGTGAGCGAGCACCTCTCGCGCGCCACGCTCGCCGCACCCGTCAACCACTTGCGCCTGCGCTCGCTGGAGACCGCCCCCTGGGGCGGCATCGCCACCAGCCTGCTGCCCGAGGACAACAAGCCGGGCGAGAAGCTGCACGAGTTCGTCGAGCGCCTCAGCGTGCGGCTGGGGGAGGACAACGTGCGGGTGGCGCGGATGTGCTCAGACCATCGGCCGGAGCGCATGCAGGAATGGGTGCCCGCGAGGACCAAAGGCACTGGGGGACGGAGCATCAGGAACCCCCTCACCCCATCCCTCTCCCCCGACGGGGAGAGGGGGCGGACATTTGACGGTGGAGGCCTTCGGGACTTTTCCGCGAATCGGGACGTCCTCTATCCGACTTGGCTGCTGCCGCAACCCGTCGAACTCGAGATCCGCGGCCACACGCCTTGCTGGGGCGGGCCGCTGCGCCGCCTCACTCGCCTGTTCCGCGTCGAACACGCATGGTGGGAGGAGGGCGGCCCCGCATGCCGCGACTACTTTATCGCGCGCAGCCAGGAGGCCGGCCTGGTCTGGATCTACCGTGACCGGCCCGAGCGCGGCGCGCAGTCGCGCTGGTACCTGCAAGGCCTGTATGCCTGAAACCCACGTCAAGTCATCGCCCGTGCTCGACGAGGAGCGCGAGTTCCCGCCGGTGCTCACCGATGGACCCGACCCTTTGCCGCGTTATGCGGAGCTGCATTGCATCAGCAACTTCAGTTTCCAGCGCGGGGCTTCGCATCCGCAGGAGCTGGTGCGCCGCGCCTACAACCTGGGTTACGAAGCAATTGCCATCACCGACGAATGCTCGGTGGCGGGCGTGGTGCGCGCGTGGTCGGGGTGGAACGAATACAAGGAATTCATCCGCCGACTCGAGCAGGAAGAACCCACGCAGCGCCGCAGCCGCAATTTTCAACTGCTGTTCGGCAGCGAGTTCGACCTGGGCGAGGGCCGCCTTATCGCATTGGCTCGCGACCTCGAAAGCTGGGGGGGGTTGTGCCAGTTCATCACCGCTGCGCGGCTGGACAGCGGCGTGGACAAGGGCACCTATTTCGTCGACTGGAAGACCAGCGACTTCTCGCTGCTGGCCGGCTGCGAAATCATCTACGCGCCCCGGCGCAACGTGAACGACCGCTTGATGGAGCGCATGGCATTCCTGAAAAGTCACTACGGCGGCCACCTGTGGCTGGCGGTCGAACTGCTGCACGAGATCGATGACGACCTGTGGCTCGCCACCTTGCGCGAGGCGAAGCGCGAAAGCGGCGTGCCGTTGTTGGCCGCGGGCGACGTGCACATGCACGTGCGCTCGCGCAAGCCCTTGCAGGACGTGATCAGCGCCGTGCGGCTGGGCCTGCCCGTGTCTGAATGCGGCCTGGCCCTGCAAGGCAATGCCGAGCGGCACCTGCGCCAGCGCAAGCGCATCGCCGAAACCTATCCGTCGGATTTGCTCGCGGCCACGCTCAAAGTGGCGAAGCGTTGCCGGTTCGACATCACCACCATCGGCTACAACTATCCGCAGGAGACGGTGCCCGAAGGCATGACGCCCCCGCAGGCGCTGCGCAGCCTCACCTTCGAGGGCGCGCACCAGCGCTACCCGGCAGGCCTTCCGGCCAAGGTAACCACCTTGCTCGAGAAGGAGCTTGCGCTCATCACGCAGTGCAACTACGAGATGTTCTTCCTGACGGTGCACGACATCGTCCGTTTTGCGCGCCTGCAGAAGATCCTGTGCCAGGGCCGCGGCTCGGCGGCGAATTCGGTGGTGTGCTTTTGCCTGGGCATCACCGCGATGGACCCGATGGATTCCGAGCCGCTGCTCGAGCGCTTCATCAGTGTCGACCGACGCAACGAACCCCCTGACATCGACGTCGACTTCGAGCACGAGCGGCGCGAGGAGGTCATCCAGTACATCTACGGCAAGTACGGCCGGCACCGCGCCGCCATCGCGGCGGTGGTCATCTGCTATCGCACGCGCAGCGCCATCCGCGACGTCGGCAAGGCGATGGGCATCCCCGAAAAACTGGTCGAAGCCTTCGCCAAGGACCACCACTGGTTCGAGGAGAAGCTTGCCGTGCAGCGTCTGGCCGATCTCGCGCGTCAGTGCGAAGTGGAGCTGCCCGGGCGCCAGTTGCGCCAGTGGATGGAGCTCACATGGAACATCATGGGCTTTCCGCGCCACCTGAGCCAGCACGTCGGTGGCTTCGTGCTGACGCAGACGCCGCTCAATCGGCTGGTGCCGATCGAGAACGCCAGCATGAAGGACCGCTCGGTCATCCAGTGGGACAAGGACGACCTGGAGGACATGGGCCTGATGAAGGTGGACGTGCTCGCGCTGGGCATGCTCACCGCCATCCGCCGCTGCCTTGATTTGGTCGCGCAGGTGCGGGGCGCGCCGCTGGACCTGGCCGACATCCCCAATGAAGACCCGGCCACCTACGAGATGATCCGCAAGGCCGACACGGTCGGCGTGTTCCAGATCGAGAGCCGCGCGCAGATGTCGATGCTGCCGCGCCTGAAGCCCAAGGTGTTCTACGACCTGGTGGTGGAGGTGGCGATCGTGCGGCCCGGGCCGATCTCCGGCGGCATGGTGCATCCCTACCTGAGGGCGCGCGAGCGGGTGGACCGCGGCGAGGAGATCGAGTACGCCAAGCCGGAGTTGAAGGGCGCGCTCGGCCGCACGCTGGGCGTGCCGATCTTCCAGGAGCAGGTGATGCAGATTGCGATGGTGGCCGCGGGCTTTACCGCCACGCAAGCCGATTCGCTGCGCCGCGCGATGGCCGCGTGGAAGCGCAAGGGCGGCGTCGACCGGTTCCACGACATGTTGATCCAGGGCATGGTGGGCAAAGGCTATGCGCTCGACTTTGCCGAGCGCATCTTCAAGCAGATCCAGGGCTTTGGCGAGTACGGCTTCCCGGAGAGCCACGCCTACAGTTTTGCGCTGCTGGCCTACAAGAGCAGCTGGCTGAAGTGCCACGAGCCCGAGTGCTTTCTCGCCGCAATGCTCAACTCGCAGCCCATGGGTTTCTATTCGCCCTCGCAGTTGATCCAGGACGGAAAGCGGCACGGGATCGTGGTGCTGCCTCCGGATGTGGTGGAAAGCGACTGGGATAGCACACTTGGGACAGGGAGCATCAGGAGCCCCCTCTCCCCCTCCCTCTCCCCCCCCGGGGAGAGGGGGGGGGTCTTTGACGATGGTCACCCAAGGCCGGTTGTCCGACTTGGCCTGCGGCTGGTCGGGGGGCTGAGCGAGGAGGGCGGCAAACGCATCGTCGCGGCGCGCCATGAATCAGCGTTGTCTACCGTCGAAGACCTCGCCCTGCGTGCACGGCTTGACTTGAAGGACCTGAAGGCGCTGGCCGCGGGCGATGCCTTGCTGTCCCTGGCCGGCCATCGCCGCCAGCAAGTGTGGGAAGCTGCGGCGCAACAACGCGTACCGGCACTATTGCGCAATGCGCCCATCAACGAAGACGTGCTCGACCTGCCTGCGGGCACCGAAGGCGAGGAGATCGTCTTCGACTACGCGTCGCTGGGCTTCACCTTGCGCCGCCATCCGCTGGCGCTCCTGCGGCAGCGCCTGGCCCGCCAGGGCCTGCTCAATGCCGGCGAGCTGGCACTGCTGCCCAATGGCCGCAAGGTGTCGGCCTGCGGCATCGTCACGGTGCGCCAGCAGCCGCAGACCGCCAACGGCACCATTTTCGTCACACTGGAGGACGAGACCGGGCCGGTCAACGTGATCGTCTGGAAATCCGTGCGCGAGACGCAACGCGATGCCCTGCTGCGATCACGCCTGCTGGCGGTGCACGGCACCTGGCAGCGCGACGTGGAAAGCGGCGGCAGCGTCTGCCACCTGGTCGCCGATACGCTGGAAGACCTCACACCGCTGCTCGGGCGGCTGGGGCGGCAGGTGGACGCGAGCCGCAACTTTCACTAGTTGGCACGGCTTGCCTCTACGGGTACCATACCGTTCCGCGGGCCGGGGCCGGCCCGCGTTCGAAGCGTTCATCGGCCCGGTCACAAAACATCAACGAACGCGCGAGGGAAAACCGAATGCTCACGATCGAATCGGATGCGGGCGGGGCTGTAGTGCTCGCCGGGCGCCTCGATGCCGCCCAGTGTGAAGCCGCGCAGGCTTTCCTGGACCGCACCAGCGGGCGGGTCACCCTCGACTGCAAGCGGCTGGAATACATCTCCAGCGCCGGCCTGGGCGTGCTGCTCAAGACCCAGAAGCGCCTGTCCACGGGCGATGGCGGGCTCAAGCTGCAGGGCGTGAGCCGCCACCTGCGCGACATCTTCCAGTACTCCGGATTCGATCGAATCCTGGAGATCGAAACCACTCCCGAGTAAAAAGCACCAACTTTTCATGGCGCCGCGCGTAATTGACTCAGGCGCGAACGACCATGAGCTGGTGGCGCGCTACCGGCAGGGCGACCGCGAAGCGTTCCGGCACCTTGTCATCAGCTACCAGAAACCGATTTACAACGCGGCCTTCCGGGTGGTGGGCAGCCAGCAGGACGCCGACGACGTGACCCAGTCCGTCTTCCTGCGCATCGTGGAACGAATCGACGACTATGACCCGAGATACAAGTTCTTCAGCTGGATCTACCGCATCGCCGTCAACGAGGCGATCGATGTGGTGCGGCGCGGCCGCCGCGAAGACCCGCTCGAGGACGACGACGAATTCGAAGCCGATGGCGCGGCCGGCCCCGAAGAGCGCGTGCAGTCGCGCCAGGTCGGCGACCGTGTCCAGCGGGCGCTGATGCGACTGAAGATGGACGACCGCATCGTGATCACCCTGCGCCACTTCTCGGAGTGCAGCTACCAGGACATCTCCGAGGTGCTGGGCGTCGACGAAAAAACGGTGAAGTCGCGGCTGTTCGAGGCGCGCCAGCGCCTGGCGACACAACTGCAAGACCTGCGAGGCGTACTCACATGAAGAATGCCGAAGTCACCCACCTGGTCGAGTGCGTGCTGGACGGGCGTGCCACGCAGCAGCAGCGCGCCGCACTGGAGGCTCACCTCGAAACGGATAGCGTGCTGCGCGAGGAATTCGACCTCCAGATGGAAGCCGTCTCCTTCCTGCGCGATGCCCCCGACATGGAGCCGCCTCCCGGCGTCGTGCAGTCCGTCATGGCACAAGTGCCGATGCACGCGATCCCGAGGGTAAACCCCCGCCAACTTTCCCCGACTGCGCCCGTAATTGGATTGCAGAGCAGTTCACCCGTGAATCCGCTAGTTTCTTTGCTTGCCTTCTTCAAGGAGTTTTTCATCATGAGCGATACCAAACCCTTCGTGCGCAGCACTTCCTTCAAGTTCCTGGCGGGCGGCAGCGTCGCGCTGGCGGCACTGGTGGCTGTCACGTCCGGCATCGACTTCCCCAGCACCGACAAGAACGTGACGGGCACCATCGCCCCGGCCGAGCGCTATCGCTCCACCGTGGCCCCGACGTCGAACGTGACGACCGCGGGCGGCGATACCTCCAAGGGCGGCTCCACGATTTCCGGCGAAGGCATCGGCGCGGGCAAGGTTGGTGCTGACAAGGTTGGTGCTGACAAGGTTGGCGCGGACAAGGTTGGTGCTGACAAGGTTGGCGCGGACAAGGTTGGCGCGGACAAGGTTGGCGCGGACAAGGTTGGTGCTGACAAGGTTGGTGCTGACAAGATGGGTGCTGACAAGATGGGTGCTGACAAGGTCGGTGCCGGCAAGCTTGGCGCAGACAAAGTTGGCGCAGACAAAGTTGGCGCGGACAAGATGGGCGCCGACAAGATCGGTGCCGGCAAGGTTGGCGCAGACAAGGTTGGCGCGGACAAGATGGGCGCCGACAAGATCGGCGCGGACAAGATCGGCGCAGACAAGATCGGTGCCGGCAAGATCGGTGCCGACAAGATGGGCGCCGACAAGATCGGTGCG
>JBKJOM010000291.1:0-2877 GCA_046595775.1 Ramlibacter sp.
TTTGATATAGAATCCTTTTCTTTCCTGAAATGCCCAGGTGGCGGAATTGGTAGACGCACTAGTTTCAGGTACTAGCGAGTAACATCGTGGGGGTTCGAGTCCCTTCCTGGGCACCAAGCATCAAGACGCACATGTGCGTCGATCATAAGCCGACGACAGTCGGCTTTGTTGTTTGGTGCGCACGAAGCTGCAGCCCTTGAGGACTCTGCGCAGGGACTCGAAGAGGCTGCGCTTGCAAGCGCAGCCGGGGGCCCGCCGGAACGGTGGGCGAGTCCCGTCGTCGCACATCAGCGGCGCCTTGCGACTCAGATCGGCACTCCCACCAGATCGTGGCCTTGCGTCCCCACGATCCTCGCCCTCGTGAATTCACCCACGCGCAACTGCTTGCTCAGCTTTTCCGGCGGCAGCAGTTGCACGGTTCCATCGATCTCGGGTGCATCGGCGTAACTGCGGCCCACGCCGCCCTTGCGGCCGAGCGCCGGCGCCGAATCGACGAGCACCTGCATGGTTGCACCGATGCGCTGGCGCAATTTCGCGGCGGAGACCTCTTCGGCCACCGCCATGAACCGCGCGCGGCGCTCCTCGCGCACGTCATGCGACACCATGCCCGGAATCTCGTTGGCAGCCGCCCCCTTGACGGGGCTGTACGCGAAACAGCCGGCGCGGTCGATCTTCGCCTCCCGCATGAAGTCCAGCAGGTGCTGGAACTCTTCCTCGGTTTCGCCGGGGAAGCCCGCGATGAAGGTGCTGCGCACGATCAGTTCGGGGCACATCTCGCGCCAGCGCTGGATGCGCTCGAGGTTGCGCTCGCCGCTGGCCGGCCGCTTCATTCGCTTGAGCACATCGGGATGGCTGTGCTGGAACGGCACGTCAAGATAAGGCAGCACCTTGCCCGTGGCCATCAGCGGTATCACTTCATCGACGGAAGGGTACGGGTACACGTAGTGCAGCCGCACCCAGGCGCCGTAAGGCTCCGCGATCTCCCCCAGCGCCTGCACCAGTTCCAGCATGCGCGTCTTGACCGGCCGGCCTTCGTAGAAGCCGGTTCGGTACTTCAGGTCCACGCCGTAAGCCGAGGTGTCCTGGCTGACCACCAGCAGCTCCTTCACGCCGCCCTCAAACAATGCCTTGGCCTCCTTCAACACATCGCCGATGGGCCGCGACACGAGGTCGCCGCGCATCGACGGGATGATGCAGAAGGTGCAGCGGTGGTTGCAGCCTTCGCTGATCTTCAGGTAGGCGTAGTGCCTGGGCGTGAGCTTGATGCCGAATGCCGGCACCAGGTCGACGAACGGGTCATGCGGCTTGGGCAGGTTGGCATGGACCGCGTCCATTACTTCCTGCGTCGCATGCGGACCCGTCACGGCCAACACTGACGGATGCATCTGCTTGACGAGGTTGCCGCCTGCGTCACCCGCCTTTGCGCCGAGGCAACCGGTGACGATGACCTTGCCGTTCGCGGCCAGCGCCTCGCCGATCGTGTCCAGGCTCTCGCGCACCGCGTCGTCGATGAAGCCGCAGGTGTTGACGATGACCAGGTCAGCACCTTCGAAGGTCTTGGAGGTTTCGTAGCCCTCGGCGGACAATTGGGTCAGGATCAGTTCGGAATCGGTCAACGCCTTGGGGCAACCCAGGCTGACAAATCCGACTTTCGGGGTCTTGGTTTCGGGGGATAGCACTTCGCTCATCCCCCTATTGTCCCAGAGCAGTGGTGTTTCAGCGCTTTGGCGGGGCAATGCCGAACGCGCCGAGCATCTGCTCGGCCTGCTTGGCCATGTTTTCCTGCATCTTGTCAAACATGGACTTGGACTGCTCGACGTAGTTGCCCATCATCCCCTGCATCACCGGGTTCTGCAGTTTCATGAACTGCGTCCACATCTCCGGCGTCAGCGTCTTGGACTGCTCGGTCAGCTTGGCCTGGATGTCGGTGAAGGCCTGCACGTTCTTCTCGAGGTACGAGCCCATGAAGGCCTGCGATGCATGGCCGTAGATGCGGATCAGGTTGGCCAGTGCCGCTTCGCTGAACATCGGCTGCCCGCCCGCCTCCTCTTCCAGGATGATCTGCAGCAGGATGCTGCGCGAGAGGTCTTCGTTGGTCTTGGCGTCGCGTACCGTGAATGACTCGCTGTCCATCACGAGCTGCTTGACCTCCGCCAGCGTGATGTAGGTCGACGTGTCCGTGTCGTAAAGCCGGCGGTTCGGGTACTTCTTGATCACCCGCTGCGCCGGCTTGGCGCCATTGGCTTTCTTGCTTTGCACTGACTGGCTCCTGGCACGGGTGCTGCATTGCGCGCCCGTTGTATTGCATCGCAGCAGATTCTAGGAAGTCAGCGCTGTGCGACCCCCAAGGTTTACCCGTAAAGTGCTTGGAGTCAGGCGAGAAAGGGGAAACTGGTGGGCCGTGGAGAGATCGAATCTCCGACATCCTCCACGTCAAAGAGGCGCTCTACCGCTGAGCTAACGGCCCAAGTAATCTGCTGATCACGACGAACCCAAGTATACCGCAGGCAAACTCTCCACCCGGGGCCTTCCCGGGGCCATCAGAGCGGGCCCCACGGCTTCTTCCTGCGTTGCCCATGGGAAAGCGTCGCCCTGAGTTCCGCCGCCTCTTTCCGGACGGCCAGAATCGTCTGGATTTGCTCGGGAGACTCGCGCACCCACACGGTGTAGGTCGTACGGCGGACACCTCCTGCCTTCACGTCGACAGACCAATAGTAGGGCGCCGGTGACTCCCCGCCTGTGAGGGGCGAAGACGAACACGTGAGCGATTGGTGACCTGCGTGGCGGATCCTGCGGGCCAGCGTTGATCCGGAGCTCGGGTAAGTTGCGGAAACCGTGCCGTCGTCACGCAGCGGCTGCGAGTCCACCTTGACGGCA
>JBKJOM010000133.1:0-11264 GCA_046595775.1 Ramlibacter sp.
CCCGGTCGTTTGTCATTGAAGCCGCAGGCAAGGTCATGCGAGCGCAGCGAGCGGTCATCAATCTAGGGACAGGATCATGAGCATCTACATCGATAAAGACACGCGCGTCATCACGCAGGGCATCACCGGCAAGACCGGGCAGTTCCACACCGAGAAGTGCCAGGAATACGCCAACGGCAAGAACTGCTTCGTCGCTGGGGTAAATCCCAAGAAGGCCGGCGAGAAGATTTTTGATATCCCGATCTATGCGTCGGTCAAAGAAGCCACGCAACAGACCGGCGCGACGGTGTCGGTCATCTACGTGCCACCGGCGGGCGCTGCTGCCGCGATCTGGGAAGCTGTCGAAGCCGACCTCGATCTGGCCATTTGCATCACCGAAGGCATTCCCGTGCGCGACATGCTCGAAGTGCGCAACAAGATGAAGGTCAAGGAAGCCCGGGGCGGCAAGAAGACACTGCTGCTGGGCCCGAACTGCCCCGGCCTCATCACACCCGACGAGATCAAGATCGGCATCATGCCGGGCCACATCCATCGCAAGGGCCGCATCGGCGTGGTCTCGCGCTCTGGCACGCTGACCTATGAAGCGGTCGCGCAGCTGACCGAGATTGGCCTGGGCCAGTCCACGGCCGTCGGCATCGGCGGCGACCCGATCAACGGCCTGAAGCACATCGACGTGATGCAGGCCTTCAACGACGACCCCGAAACCGACGCCGTCATCATGATCGGCGAGATCGGTGGCCCGGACGAGGCCGACGCGGCCCGCTGGTGCAAGGACCACATGAGGAAGCCGATCGTCGGCTTCATCGCTGGCGTTACGGCGCCCCCCGGCAAGCGCATGGGCCACGCCGGCGCACTGATCTCCGGCGGCGCCGACACGGCCGATGCCAAGCTGGCTGTCATGGAAGAGTGCGGCTTCACTGTAACGCGCAACCCGTCCGAAATGGCCAAGCTGCTCAAGGCGCTCCTCTAAGCAGAATTACGAACCGCGAACACCTGCGCCCCCGCTAAACTGGGCGGCGCCACGGGAAGCGCCCGGAACCGCATGGTTTGGGCGCTTTTTCGCTGCCACACAACACTGGAGACGCCTGCAATGGATATGTTGATGACGCCCGAGTTCTGGATCGGACTGCTCAAGATCATCTGGATCAACATCATCCTGTCCGGCGACAACGCGGTGGTCATCGCCATGGCGGCTCGCACCTTGCCCCTGCATCAGCAGCGCAAGGCGGTGTTCTGGGGCTCGGGTGCAGCCGTCGCACTACGAATCGTGCTTACAGTGGTCGCCGCCAAGCTGCTCGCGTTGCCTTACCTGCAAGTCGTCGGCGGCGCTTTGCTGCTGTGGATTGGTGTGCAGCTGCTCGGCGATGAAGACGAGGGTGAAGATGGCGACGTCAAGCACCATGGCAGTCTCATGTCCGCGGTTCGAACCATCCTGATCGCCGACCTGGTCATGAGCCTGGACAACGTTATCGCGGTGGCGGCAGCGGCCAAGGGCAGCACCACGTTGTTGATCCTAGGCCTGGCGATCTCGATCCCTCTGGTGATCTTCGGCAGCACGCTGATGATCAAGCTGATGGAGCGCTTCCCGATCATCATCGTGCTCGGCGCAGCCTTGATCGGCTGGGTGGGCGGCGAGACCATCGCGAGCGACGCGGTGTTCCAGGATTTCGTTGCAGCCAATGGCTGGGTGCACTACGTGGCTGCTGCGCTTGGCGCTGCGCTGGTGGTGGGTTTGGGCAAATTCGTCCAGGCGCGCGCCAAGGCGAAGTCCCAGGCGGCTTGACTCACCGGCCCACGGGGCCGATCGCATTCGTGCGCATTTGCAACAAATCGTAGTTGCCGCGTGACAAACTCCCTTGTCCGGCTGTTGACCCTCTGTTAACGTCCAGCGGGAGGCCTGCGCTCCATCCCGGCGCTGCGGGTGAATTGCGGCCCCTAAGGCCGCATCAACGGATGTCTGGACGGGGGCGGCAGTGAGCAAATCTTCTTCCAAGCGCGGCCACTTCTGGCGAGCCGACTGGTTCGTCGGTGCCGCCATTGTCCTGGCTGTGCTTGCACTCAACCAGGCCACCGACGCCATCGCGACGATGGAGCGGCGCTTCTACGATTTCGGGGTCACCAGCAGTTCGCGGCAGCCCTCGGACAAGATCGCGGTCATTGCCATTGATGACCAGAGCATTGCCAATATTGGGCGCTGGCCCTGGCCACGCGACGTCCATGCCGAAATGATCGACAAGCTGGCGGCGGCCAAGGCCAAGACCATCGTCGAAACCGTTTTCTTCTTCGAGCCCCAGACCGACCGCGGATTGATCTTCATCCGCAAGCTGAAGGAAGCGATCGGTCCCGCTGGAGAAGCCAACCAGGCGGTGACTAGTGTCCTCGCCGAGGCCGAGCAATCGCTGGACACCGACGCCAAGCTGGCCGCCAGCATTGCAAAGGCCGGCAATGTGCTCCTGCCTGCCGTATTCGAACTGGGTGAACCGCAGGGCAATGCCGACAAGCCCTTGCCTGCATTCGTGCTCAAGATGGCGGTCGACGAAAAAACCGGCTTCTCCATGCCAGCGGTCAAGGGCCAGTTCCCGCTCGAGAAACTGGGCGCTGCGTCTGCAGGTGTTGGCCACCTGAACCAAGCCCACGACGTTGACGGCTCGGTTCGGGACGAGCCCTTGCTCGTCAACTATTTCGGCAAGGCCGTGCCTTCGATGGCACTGATCGCCGCCGCCAAGAGCCTGAACCTGGGTCCCAACGACATCAAGTTGAACCCGGGCGAGTCGGTGCAGATCGGCAAGCTGAAAGTGCGCACCAATGAAGCTGCCCGGATGTACCCCCAGTTCTACGCTGCCGTGGGCGGCAAGGCGCCTTTCGCCCAGGATTCGTTCTACGACGTGTTGAGCGGCAAGATTCCGGCCAGCAAGTACGCGGACAAGATTGTGCTGATCGGTGCGACGGCGGCGGGCGTGGGAACGCAGTTCTCGACGCCTGGCTACGCGAGCCTGTCGCCCGCTGACTTTTTGGCGCACGTGACCTCCAGCATCCTGAAGGAACATTTCATCGTCGAGCCATCCTGGGGGATCTGGGTGTCGATCGGCATCTTCCTGGTGGTGGCGGGCTACCTCATCGCCGCACTGCCGCGCCTGTCGGCGGGCCTCGCGGCCAGCATTACCGCAGGCCTGTTCGTCGTCCTCATTGCTTCGGAGTATTTCCTGCTGTCGGCTGCGGCCACCTGGTTGAAGTTCGTGTTGCCGGCGTTTCTGCTGGTGATCGGCCACCTGGCGTTGACCACCAAGCGCTTCCTGATCACCGAAGCTGGAAAGATCAAGTCCGACGAGGAATCAGCGGAGACCAACCGCATGATGGGCCTCGCGCTGCAGGGCCAGGGCCAGCTCGACGCCGCCTTCGACCGCTTCCAGCGCGTGCCGATGGGTGACGACGTGATGGCCAACATGTACAACCTTGCGCTCGACTTCGAGCGCAAGCGCCAGTTCAACAAGGCACAGGCCGTGTATGAACACATGGCCGCGTTCAACCCGAAATACAAGGACCTTTCCTCCAAGCTCAATCGCGCCAAGAACCTGTCCGAGACGGTCATCCTGGGCGGCGGCGGCTCGCACCCCGGTGGCACGATGCTGCTGGACGGCGGCGCGGTCGAGAAACCCATGCTGGGCCGCTACCAGGTCGAGAAGGAACTGGGCAAGGGCGCCATGGGCGTGGTGTACCTGGGCAAGGACCCGAAAATCGGCCGCGTCGTGGCCATCAAGACGATGGCACTGTCGCAGGAATTCGAGGGCGAGGAACTCACCGATGCGCGCGAGCGCTTCTTCCGCGAGGCGGAGACGGCCGGCCGGCTGCAGCACCAGAACATCGTCACCATCTTCGATGCCGGCGAGGAACACGACCTGGCGTACATCGCCATGGAGTTTCTCAAGGGCAAGGACCTGGTCGACCAGTGCAAGGACGGCAGCCTGCTGCCGGCGCCCAAGGTGGTCTCGATCGTCGCGCGTGTCGCCGAGGCGCTCGCATATGCGCACCGGCAGAACGTCGTGCACCGCGACATCAAGCCGGCCAACATCATGTACGAGTTGGAGAGCGACACGGTCAAGGTCACCGACTTCGGTATCGCACGCATCACCGACTCGAGCAAGACCAAGACCGGGCTGGTGCTGGGCACCCCCAGCTTCATGTCGCCCGAGCAGATCGCCGGCAAGAAGGTCGATGGCCGTTCCGACCTCTACTCCTTGGGCGTGATGCTGTTCCAGATGCTGACCGGCGTGCTGCCGTTCCGCGGCGACTCGATGGCCGAGCTGATGTACAAGATCGCCAATGAGGAGGCCCCCGACATCCGGATCGTCCGCAAGGAGATTCCTGAGCGTCTGGCCAACATCGTGGCCCTCGCGCTGTCCAAGCGCCCCGAGACGCGCTACCAGGACGGCGACCAGTTCGCCACGGACCTGAAGTCGGTGCTGGTGGAGTTGACCACCGGTGTCTCCTCGCTGCCCGCAGGAGCCAGCGCCATCGACAAGGGCGAGGCTGCGCTCGCGGCGGCCACCGCCGCCGAGAAGACCAAGGCTTTCATGGCCGGCGCTCCGCAGGAGCCCGGCGCTTCGGAAAAGACCGTGATCATGGCGGCCGCGCCTGCCACGCCGGTGTTCGAGGCCACGATGCCCGCGATGCCCGCAGACCGTTTGCCCGGCTATGATGCGGGCCACGCCAAGGAAGAGGGGCCGGACAATCCCGCCTTCGCGAAGACCAACGTGATGCAGGTGCTGCCTTCATCCGGCGGCAAGGGCGATCAGGAGGCTTGACCCGCACCTATGAATTACGAGTTCCAACTACGCACCGACCCGGGTCTCGCGCGCGAGAACAACGAGGATTCCGTTGCTCTCGACGAGCCCACCCGCCTGGGCATCCTGGCCGATGGCATGGGAGGCTACAACGCCGGCGAGATTGCCAGCGGCATGGCCACCACCTTCATCAAGTCCGAGCTGGGCCGCTGGCTGTCGCAGGCCGGCCGCCACGCGAACCCGCGCGAAGTGCGCAGGGCCATGGAAATCTGCGTGGACAACGCCAACCGCTCGATCTTCAACGCGGCCAATTCGAACCCGCAGTACAGCGGCATGGGCACCACGCTTGTCCTGGGCGTCTTCCAGGATGGCCGGCTGGTGCTGGGCCACATCGGCGATTCACGCTGCTATCGACTGCGCGAAGGCGAGATCGAACAGATCACCAAGGATCACTCGCTGCTGCAGGAACAGATGGATGCCGGCCTGATCACGCCGGAACAGGCGGCGACCTCCAGCAACAAGAACCTGGTCACCCGCGCGCTGGGCGTGGAAGACGCGGTGTTGCTGGAAGTCAACGAACACAGGGTCGAGCCGGGCGATATCTACGTGATGTGCTCGGACGGTCTGTCGGACATGGTGGATGATCAGGGCATCTCGAAAATCCTGGCTCAAGAAATGCCTCTGGAGCAAAAGGTGGCGTCCTTGATCGCGGCGGCCAATGCCAACGGCGGTCGGGACAATATTTCGGTACTCGTGGCGCAGGCCGTCGAAGGCTCGGGGAAAAAGGGATTGATCAGCCGCTTGCTCAGAAAATAGCCTTTCGTACTAATTTACCGATAATGATGAGTTCTACAGACAGGAGTGGGCCATGCCGAAAATGATCGTCTCGATCGACGGTGTTGTCATCAAGGAAGTGCAGTTGACCAAGGACCGGACCACTTTGGGCCGGCGCCCGTACAACGACATCGTGATTGACAACCTTGCGGTCAGCGGCGAGCACGCCGTTTTGCAGATGAGCGGCAACGAGGTCTACCTCGAAGACCTCAACAGCACCAACGGGACGTACATCAACGGCAAGGCCGTGAAGAAGCAGCTGTTGCAGAACAGCGACACCGTCGAGATCGGCAAGTACAAGATTAAGTACATCAACGAGGTGGCCGGGCCGACGTTCGAGAAGACCATGATCCTGAAGGCCGGCGCGGTGCCCCCCATGCCCAGCCCGGCCGCGCAGGGCGGTGGCGCCCCCAGCGCCGCATCGGCGCAGGCCGCCGACCTCGGCCAGGCCAACGCGAGCATCAAGGTTTTGTCGGGGGCCGCGGCCGGCCGCCAGGTGCCTTTGGTCAAGGTTGTCACGACGATCGGCAAGCCTGGCGTTGCCGTCGCTGCGATCACCAAGCGGCCCCACGGCTTTGTCGTGGCGCATGTGGAAGGCAGCAACAAGCCGACCCTCAACGGTTCTGCCATCGGCGCCGAGCCGGTGACACTCAAGAACGGCGATCTGCTGGAGCTGGCAGGAACCCAGATGCAGTTCGTGCAGGCCTGATACGTCCGGCGGCTCACGCCGGCTTCACTGGAGAGAGGGGTTCGGCGCTCGATGGGCTTGCTGTCTAAACACTGGTCGCGCATTGCGGTCACGCTGATCCCGCTGGTCTTCGCGCTGCTGCACGTGACCGACGTGCTGCACCTCGCTGTGCTGCAGCGCCTGGACGACATCATCTACGACGCCCGCTTGCGCGCGACAATGCCGCGCACGCTGGATGACCGCATCGTCATCGTCGACATCGACGAAAAGAGCCTGGGCGAGGTGGGGCAGTGGCCCTGGGCGCGTAATCGGATGGCCGAACTGGTCGACGAACTGTTCGACCGGCAGAAGGTCGCCGTGGTCGGTTTCGACATCGTGTTCGCAGAACCCGATGAAAGTTCGGGCCTCAAGCGCCTGAAGCAACTGGCCCAAGGTGAACTGAAAGACAGCGGCGCGTTCGTGTCGCGGGTCAACGAAATGCAGGCGTCGCTTGACTACGACGGCCTCTTTTCCAAGTCGCTGGCCAAGCGGCCGGCAGTGCTCGGCTATTACCTGACCAACACCCGCGAGGGGCGCGTTTCCGGCGTGCTGCCAGCGCCGGTGATGGGGAAGGAGGCGCTGCGCGGCCGGCCGATCAAGATCACCACCTGGAACAGCTACGGCGCCAACATCGATCAACTGGCGAAGGCCGCACCGCTCGGGGGTTTCTTCAACTCCGTGGTCGACCCGGACGGCGTCGTGCGTTCGGTGCCGGTGCTGGCCGAGTACAAGGATCAGTACTTCGAATCGCTGTCGCTGGCCATGTTTCGCGTGCTGATCGGCCTGCCCAAGGTGGAACCGGTCTTCCCGCCCGAAGGGCGCTTCGTTGGCCGCAACTACCAGGGCCTGGACAACGTGCGACTGCGGGTGGGCGAGAAAACGGCGGTGTCGATCCCGGTGGCCGACAACGTGACGACACTGGTGCCCTTCCGCGGGCCGGGCGGGCCCTCGGGCGGTTCGTTCCGGTACATCTCGGCCTTCGACCTGCTGTCCCACAAACTGCCGGCGAATGCACTCAAGGACAAGATCATCCTGGTTGGCACCACCGCCCCCGGCTTGCTGGATATCCGGACCACGCCGGTCGGCGAGGCCTACCCGGGAGTGGAAACGCACGCCAACCTGATCTCGGGACTGATGGACGGCCGCATGCCGGTGCGCCCCGACTGGGCGCTGGGCTATGACCTGGTGATCCTGGTGCTGGCCGGCCTCTCGCTGGCCTTCGGGCTCCCGATGCTGTCCGCCACGCGAGCCGTGGCGCTGAGCATCTGCGTCCTGTCCTTCGTTGTCCTCCTGAACTTCTACCTGTACCTGGGGCAAAGTCTCGTGTTGCCGCTAGCGGCTTCGCTGGTCACGTGCCTCACGGCCTTTGCGCTGAACATGAGTTACGGCTATTTCGTGGAGAGCCGCAGCAAGCGCAACCTGGCGAACCTGTTCGGCACCTACGTGCCGCCCGAGCTGGTCGACGAGATGGTCAAGGACCCTGAGTCCTACTCGATGAAGGCGAGCAACAAGGAACTGACGGTGATGTTCTGCGACATGCGCGGCTTCACCAAAATGTCGGAGACCATGGAGCCGACCCAGCTGCAGGAGCTCCTCAATCGCGTGTTCGACCGCCTGACCGACAAGATCAGCAGCAACAAGGGCACGATCGACAAGTACATGGGCGATTGCGTGATGGCGTTCTGGGGCGCTCCGGTGGAGATCCCCAACCATGCCCATATGGCGGTCAAGACCTCGATGGAGATGGCCAACGCCATCCGCAAGATCAACGAGGAACACCGGGCCAAGGGTATTCCCGAAATCGGCATCGGCATCGGTCTGAACACCGGCACGATGTGCGTCGGTGACATGGGCTCCAACAACCGTCGTGCCTACACCGTCATCGGCGACTCGGTCAACCTGGGGTCACGCCTGGAGGGCCTGTCCAAGGTCTACGGCGTGGACATCGTCGTCAGTGAATCCACTCGCAAGCTGGCGCCTGAATTCGCGTGGCAGGAACTTGACCGCGTTCGCGTCAAGGGCAAAGAGCAGGCGGTCGCGATCTTCTGGCCGCTGGCGCCAACGGAGCGCATCGAGAAGTCGCACCAGGACGAACTCAAGACCTGGAGCGGCTTCCTCAAAGCCTACCGCGCGCAGGACTGGGACCAATGCGACGTCACGCTGTTGAACCTGCAGCGGATGAATGCCAAAAAATACCTTTACGAGTTGTATTCCGAACGTGTAGCCTCGATGAGGTTGCTGCCGTTTGACCCGGAGTGGGACGGCGCCACCAACTTCGAAACCAAGTAAGGGATTCCCGATGAAGGTGCGGGTGCTAGGCTGCTCCGGCGCGATCGCGAAGGAATGCCGGACCACGTCCTTCCTGATCGACGGTGACGTGCTCGTCGATGCGGGGACTGGCGTGGGCGACCTCACGCTCGAGGAGATGAAGCGCATCGAGCATGTGCTGCTCACTCACTCCCACCTCGACCACATCGCCGCCTTGCCGCTGATGATCGACGCGATCGCATCGTCGCTGACCAAGCCGGTGCAGGTGCACGCGCTACCCGGGACCATCGCCGCGCTCAAGGCGCACGTGTTCAACAACGTCATCTGGCCCGACTTCAGCCGCATTCCCACGCCCGACAAGCCGTTCATCAGTTTCCATGAACTGCATGTCGGCCAGACGCTGGACATCACAGGAAAGCGTATCGAAGTACTGCCCGCTGTGCACACCGTGCCGGCCGTGGGCTACGCCGTCACCTCGGGCAAGGGATGCTGGGTCTTCACCGGCGACACCGAGCGCAATCCCGCGTTCTGGCGCCGCATCAACCAGATGAACGTGGCTGCGCTGATCATCGAGACGGCGTTCTCCAATCGCGAGAAGGATCTCGCCAAGCGCAGCCTGCATCTGTCGCCGCATGCGTTGGCCGAGGAGCTGGACTGCATCGACAAGACCAAGCGTTTCCCGATCTTCATCACCCACACCAAGCCCGCCGAGACCGAATTGATCATGGCGGAAATCCAGAAATTCGACCAGACGCAGCCGTTCGGGCCGAACGTGACCCATGACATTCGCTGGCTGCGAGCAGGCCAGGAGTTTGATCTATGAGCGTTGACAGGCCGCCCTTAAACGCGATGGCCCCCTCGGGGGGCAGCGCCGAAGCTTCGCTTCAAGCGTGGGGGCAGCCATGAGTGCGGTGCTGAAGTCACCCGAGCGCGATTCGCAGGCGTTCTTCGAATCGCAGCAGCTGCCGCCGGACAAGCGCGGTGTCTCCTTCGAAGTGCTGTTCTACAAGCAGCTGCAGGCAGTCACCACCAAGATCCACGAGACAGAGAACATCGACCAGATCATCCTGGAGGCCAGCCAGGACATCTGCAAGTTGTTCAACGCCGACCGCCTGACGCTCTACGCGGTCAACGAGGACAGGACGGCGATCGTGTCCAAGCTCAAGACGGGCCTGAACACCAGCAAGGACCTCAAGCTGCCGATCAGCCCGCAGAGCCTGGCGGGCTATGCGGCCTTCGCCAAGCAGATGATCAACATCCCCGACGTCTATGACGACGAGGCGCTCAAGCAGATCCATCCCAACCTGTCCTTCCTGAAGGAAGTTGACAAGCGCTCGGGTTACCGCACCAAGCAGATGATGGTGGTGCCGATCCTGGACGCCGACAACCTGCACGGCGTGTTGCAGGTCATCAACAACAAGAGCGACCAGCCTTTCGGCGAGCTGGAGATCGAGGGCGCGACGCAGCTGTGCAAGACCCTCGCCACTGCGATCCGCCAGCGCATGCAGAAAGCCGAGGAGGGCAACCGGCGCAAGGCCACCAAGTACGACGGCCTCGTCTCGGCCGGGGTGCTGACCTCCGGCGAACTGACGCAGTGCATCCAGAAAGCGCGCGAGGAGGCCAAGACTGCTGAGCATGTGCTGATGGCCGACTTCTCCATCCGGCCCGCGCAGATCGGCCCGTCGCTCGCGAAGTACTTTGGCGTGCCCTACGAGGCTTTCAACCAGGGCCGGCTCAGGGTGGACGCGCTGCACACGCCGCTCAAGCGCGACTTCATCGGGGAACAGGGCTGGTTGCCGCTCGAGGAATCGCCCGAAGGCCTGGTGATCATGTGCATGGACCCGGAAGCGGTGCGCGGATCGCGCATCGTGCCGCAGGTGTTCCCCCGCTACACCAAGTTCGCCTACCGTGTCACCACGCAGACCGAGTTCGAGGAGACGGTGGCGCAGATCTACGGCGCGGAAGAAGCGGGCGCTTCGATCGACGAACTGCTGGCAGACCTGAGCCCGGCGGGCGAGGACGAAGGCGGCGAAGAAGGCGACTCGGTCTCCGCCGCGGCTGACAACGAACTGGTCAAGTTCGTCAACAAGGTCATCGTCGATGCCTACAACCTGAAGGTGTCGGACATCCACATCGAGCCGCTGCCCGGCAAGGCCAAGACCGGCATCCGCTTCCGAATCGACGGCAGCCTGCAACCCTACATCGAGGTGCCCTCGCATTTCCGCCAGGCCATGGTGACGCGCCTGAAGATCATGTGCGACCTCGACATCTCCGAGAAGCGCAAGCCCCAGGACGGCAAGATCAAGTTCAAGAAGTACGGCCCGCTCGACATCGAGCTGCGGGTCGCGACGATCCCCTCGGCCGGCGGCGTTGAAGACGTCGTCATGCGTATCCTGGCGGCTGGCGAGCCGATCCCGCTCGAGAAGCTCGGCCTCACGCCGATCAACAAGGAGCGGCTGGAAAAGACGGTGAGCAAGCCCTATGGCCTGTTCTACGTGTGCGGCCCTACGGGTTCGGGCAAGACGACCACGCTGCACTCAATCCTGAAATTCCTCAATACGGTGGATACCAAGATCTGGACCGCTGAAGACCCGGTTGAAATCACCCAGAAAGGTCTGCGCCAGGTGCAGATCAACAAGAAAGCCGGCATCGAT
>JBKJOM010000236.1:0-14688 GCA_046595775.1 Ramlibacter sp.
CGCCCATGGTCACCCACTTGCCGTTGGTGCCCAGCGCCCAGTCGCGCATGTGGTCGATGGCGGCGTTGGCCGCCGAGGCCGCCGACGACAAGCCGCGTGCTTCGATGATGGCGGCGCCGCGCTTGCCGACGGTGGGCAGGAAGGTGTCGGCGTTCCAGACCTGGTCGTTGATCAGGTCCTTGACGTTCTTTCCGCCAACTGTCGCGAAACGGTAGTCGGCATACATCGTGGGCGAGTGGTTGCCCCACACAGTGAGCTTCTCGATGTCGGCCACGGCGGTACCGGTCTTGGCCGCCACTTGCGACAACGCGCGGTTGTGGTCCAGGCGCAGCATGGCAGTGAAGTTCTCGCGCGGCAGGGACGGCGCGCTCTTCATGGCGATGTAGGCGTTGGTGTTGGCGGGGTTGCCCACCACCAGCACCTTGACATTGCGGCTGGCTACGGCGTCGAGCGCCTTGCCCTGGCCAGTGAAGATCTGGCCGTTGATCGACAGCAGTTCGGCGCGTTCCATGCCGGCCTTGCGGGGCATCGAGCCGACCAGCAGCGCGTAGTCGGTGTCCTTGAAGGCGGTCATCGGGTCGCCATGCGCTTCCATTCCGGCGAGCAGCGGGAAGGCGCAGTCTTCCAGTTCCATCATCACGCCCTTGAGCGCTTTTTGCGGGCCTTCGGCCGGCACTTCAAGCAGCTGGAGGATGACGGGCTGGTCCTTGCCGAGCATTTCGCCGGAGGCGATGCGGAAAAGGAGGGCATAACCGATTTGGCCTGCAGCGCCGGTAACGGCAACGCGGACGGGCTTCTTGCTCATGGGATTTCTCCGAAGGAAGGTTGCGAAACGGGTGTCGCGGGCGCGTGGCGTGCCCGCGCGAAAACCAGGTGCTGGACAGCCGGCGAGTTTACTCTCGAAAACCCTAGCCCGTCAATTTGTCTTGTATCTTATATAAGATATGATTCGCTCGAATTCAAGCAGGACCTGATGGCCTCCACGCCCGCCTCCGCTACCGACGCCGCGAGCGACTCCCCGTCGCAAGCCACGCCTGCGTTCAGCCCCCTGTACCAGCAAATCAAGGGGCTGATCCTGCAAAGCCTGCAGGCCGGCGAATGGAAGCCCGGCGAGGCGATCCCCAGCGAGATGGACCTGGCCGCGCGCTTTCGCGTGAGCCAGGGCACCGTGCGCAAGGCCATCGACGAACTCGCCGCGGAAAACCTCGTCGTGCGGCGTCAGGGCAAAGGCACCTTTGTCGCGACGCACTCTGAGCAGCACGTCCAGTACCGCTTCCTCAAGCTGATGCCCGACACCGGGGACCTCGACTCCGAAGGCCCGGCGCAACGCACCGTGGTCGAGTGCAAGCGGGTACGCGCTTCCGCCGAGGTCGCCCGCGCCCTGCAACTGCGCACCGGCGACCCCGTTGTGCAGATGCGGCGGGTGCTCGCGTTCGGCGGCGTGGCCACCATCGTCGAGGACCTCTGGTTACCCGGCGTGGCCTTCAAGGGCCTCAACGCGGAACAGATGGCGGGGTACCAGGGGCCGACTTATGCGATGTACGAGGCCGATTTCGGCGTGCAAATGGTGCGCGCCGAAGAAAAGATCCGCGCCGTGGCGGCCGACGACCAGGCCGCTTTGCTATTGAAAGTGGAGCAGGGAATGCCGCTCCTGAGCGTCGAGCGGGTTGCCTACACCTACAACGACACGCCGATGGAACTGCGCCGCGGCCTGTATCGCACCGACACGCACCACTACCGCAACGAACTGAGTTGATTCAGCGCGGCGCGTCCAAGGAGGGGGACGCTTTCGGCGGGACGACTGAAAAGCGATCTGGCAGCGCCACGTCGATCACGCCATAGGTGCCCGGCGCGATGTGCGAAACGAGGTTGGGCGAGTCGAAACTGCCCGCCAGCACGGCGACGCGCCAGCGGTGCCAACCGCAGCATCTCGTAAAGGTTCTTTTTTGGCTCCGCCACGTCGCGCCCCCGTAAGGCATAAATACTAACAGCACAGCGGAGCGCTAAAGATTCTTGCGTCAGCCCGGGTGGTTCGGAGTGCTCGCAAATCGCGGCGCACGGGGCCAATCGTGAAGGCTGGGCGTAAGCCTGCTGCGATGCAATAGAATTTTCGGTTGTCCGAACGCCGAAATCCCGCCGAGCGCATGCCATCCACCCGAAAGCAACGCCCATGACCGAGACGCCCGTGAAGCGCAGAGAATTCCGCAACCTCAATGCCTTCAGCGACCTGCCCGGCTACCGCTGGCCCATTGCTTCGATCGCCTCGGGCATGCACCGCATCAGCGGCTTGCTGATGTTCCTGCTGATGCCGTTCATCATCTGGATGTTCGACACCTCCATCTCCTCCGAGTATTCGTTCGCCAAGTTCAAGTCCGCCTTCAACATGGGCCTGGGCTTCGTTCCCGGGTTTGTGATCAAGCTGGTGGCGCTGGCGCTCATCTGGTCGTACCTTCACCACTTCATTTGCGGCCTGCGCTTTCTGTGGATGGACACCCACCACGCTGCAGTCACCAAGAAATTCGGCGCGACCTCGGCCCAGTTCACGATCGTCGCCAGCATGTTCCTGACGATCGTGCTTGGCGCCAAGCTGTTCGGCCTTTACTGAACCCGACGGAGACAAGAACAATGGCAGTCAATTACGGATCGCGCCGCACGGTTGTCGGCGCCCACTACGGCACGCGACTGGCTCGCGCAACGCGTCACCGCAGCCCTGATGGCGGTTTTCACCGCCGTCGTGCTGGCCCGCCTCCTTCTCACGAGCGGCCCGATCGGCTACGACAAGTGGGCCGGCCTCTTCTCGGGCCAGGGCATGAAGATGCTCACTTTCGCCACCATCGTCGGCTTGCTGTACCACGTGTGGGTCGGCATGCGCGACATCTGGATGGACTACGTCCAGCCCGTCGGCATGCGCCTCATGCTCGAGATCCTGACCATCGTCTACCTCGTGGGTTGCGCCGGATGGGCGATCCAGGTGCTGTGGAGAGTCTGACCCCAATGACCTATACCAACAAGAACATCACCCGCCGCAAGTTCGACGTCGTCATCGTGGGGGCCGGCGGCTCCGGCATGCGCGCCTCGCTGCAGCTGGCCCGTGCCGGCCTGAACGTCGCGGTGCTCTCGAAAGTGTTCCCCACGCGCTCGCACACCGTCGCCGCGCAAGGCGGGATCGGTGCGTCGCTGGGCAACATGTCCGAAGACAACTGGCACTACCACTTCTACGACACCGTCAAGGGAAGCGACTGGCTCGGCGACCAGGACGCGATCGAGTTCATGTGTCGCGAGGCGCCCAAGGTTGTGTACGACCTCGAACACATGGGCATGCCTTTCGACCGCAACCCCGACGGCACGATTTACCAGCGTCCCTTCGGCGGCCACACCGCCAACTATGGCGAGAAACCGGTGCAGCGCGCCTGCGCCGCCGCTGACCGCACAGGCCACGCGATGCTGCACACGTTGTACCAGCAGAACGTCAAGGCCAAGACCAGTTTCTTCGTCGAGTGGATGGCACTCGACCTGATCCGCGACGCCGATGGTGATGTGGTCGGCGTGACGGCGCTGGAAATGGAAACGGGCGACCTGCACATCCTCGAAGCCAAGACCACGCTGCTGGCCACCGGCGGCGCGGGCCGCATCTTCGCCGCCTCCACCAATGCCTTCATCAACACCGGGGACGGCCTGGGTATGGCAGCGCGCGCCGGCATCCCGCTGGAAGACATGGAGTTTTGGCAGTTCCACCCCACCGGCGTGGCCGGCGCGGGCGTGCTGCTGACCGAAGGCTGCCGCGGCGAAGGCGCGATCCTGCTCAACAGCAACGGCGAACGCTTCATGGAGCGCTATGCGCCGACCTTGAAAGACCTGGCTCCGCGCGATTTCGTGTCGCGGTCGATGGACCAGGAAATCAAGGAAGGCCGAGGCTGTGGTCCCAACAAGGACTACGTGCTGCTCAAACTCGACCACCTCGGCGCCGAAACGATCCACAAGCGCCTGCCCTCGGTGTACGAGATCGGCGTGAACTTCGCCAACGTCGACATCACGAAGGAGCCGATCCCTGTGGTGCCGACCATCCATTACCAGATGGGAGGCGTGCCGACCAACATCCACGGCCAGGTCGTGGTGCAAAACGGCGATGTCCACAGCCAGGTCGTCAACGGCCTCTACGCGGTGGGCGAATGCTCCTGCGTCAGCGTGCATGGCGCCAATCGCCTGGGCACGAACTCGCTGCTCGACCTGCTGGTGTTCGGCCGCGCGGCGGGCGACCACATCGTCGACTTCGCGGGACGCCACGGTTCGCACAAGCCGCTGCCCGCTCATGCTGCCGACCAGACGCTCGAGCGCCTGAACCGGCTGGAGACCACCAATTCCGGCGAGTACGCCCAGGATGTGGCCAACGACCTGCGCGCGAGCATGCAGACGCATGCCAGCGTGTTCCGCACGCAGGCGAAGATGGACGAAGGCGTCAGGCAGATCGCGGCCATCCGCGAGCGCGTGGCCAACCTGGCGCTCAAGGACAAGTCGAAGGTGTTCAACACCGCGCGCATCGAGGCGCTCGAAGTGGAAAACCTGATCGAATGCGCGCAAGCCACGATCGTCTCGGCCGCGGCCCGCAAGGAGTGCCGCGGCGCCCACACGGTGAGCGACTACGAGCGCCCGGTGGACGACCCGGTCGCGCCAATGGGCCGCGACGACGCCAACTGGATGAAGCACTCGCTATGGTGGAAGGAAGGCAACCGCCTCAGCTACAAGCCGGTGCAGCTGAAGCCCCTCACGGTCGAATCCGTCCCGCCCAAGGTCCGTACGTTCTAGTACGTACCGGAACAACGCGTAAATTAGACACAGGACAGCCATGCAAAAACGCACTTTCCAGATCTACCGCTACGACCCTGAAAAGGATGCGAAGCCGTACATGCAGACCGTCGAGGTCGAGCTCGACGGCAGCGAGCGGATGCTGCTGGACGCCTTGATGAAACTCAAGGCGCAGGACCCGACGATCTCGTTTCGCCGCTCCTGCCGCGAAGGCGTGTGCGGCTCGGACGCAATGAACATCAACGGCAAGAACGGCCTGGCGTGCCTGACCAACATGCTCACGCTCAAGGACCCGATCGTCCTGAAGCCCCTGCCGGGCCTGCCCGTCATCCGCGACCTGATCGTGGACATGACCGACTTCTTCAAGCAGTATCACTCGATCAAGCCCTACCTGGTCAACGACAACATCCCGCCCGAGAAGGAGCGCCTGCAGTCGCCCGTGGAGCGCGAAGAGCTCGACGGCCTGTACGAGTGCATCCTGTGCGCGAGCTGCTCGACCAGCTGCCCGAGCTTCTGGTGGAACCCGGACAAGTTCGTAGGCCCCGCCGGCCTGCTGCAGGCTTACCGCTTTATCGCCGACAGCCGCGACGAAGCCACCAGCGAGCGCCTTGACAACCTGGAAGACCCGTACCGCCTCTTTCGCTGCCACACGATCATGAATTGCGTCGACGTGTGCCCGAAGAACCTGAACCCGACCAAGGCGATCGGCAAGATCAAGGAATTGATGGTGCGTCGCTCTGTTTGAGCTTCGCTAAAGAATGAAGGAAGAACTGCTGGACGAGCGTGGATTGAGCAAACTCCGATGGCGCTGCCGGCGGGGTTTGCTGGAGAATGACTTGTTCATCGAGCGTTTTTTCGAGAACCATGCCGATGGCCTGACCTTGAGGCACGCGCAGGCGCTGAACGAATTGATGGACCTGGCGGACAACGACTTGCTGGACTTGCTGCTGGTGCGCAAGGAACCCGAAGGCGAGCTGGCAACCACTGAAGTCAGAGAGGTATTGGCGATGCTGCGAAGCCGAAAGGCCGCATCGCCCGATTTGGGTCAAGAAACTCTAGGAAGACCGATATGAAACTCGCCGACACCAAAGCCACCCTGTCGTTCTCCAACGGCAGCCCCAGCGTCGAACTGCCCGTCTACCAGGGCACCATCGGCCCGGAAGTGATCGACATCCGAAAGTTGTACGCGCAGACGGGAATGTTCACTTACGATCCCGGCTTCCTTTCCACCGCAGCCTGCCAGTCGGCGATCACCTACATCGATGGCGACAAGGGCGAACTGCTGTACCGCGGCTATCCGATCGAGCAGCTCGCGACGCAGTGCGACTTCCTGGAAACCTGCCACCTGTTGCTGTACGGCGAGCTGCCGAACACGCAGCAGAAGCAGGACTTCAACCGCACCGTGACCATGCACACGATGGTCAACGAGCAGATGCAGTTCTTCCTGCGGGGCTTTCGCCGTGACGCACACCCGATGGCGGTGATGACCGGGCTGGTCGGCGCCCTGTCGGCCTTCTATCACGACAGCACGGACATCAACAACCCGCAGCACCGCGAAATTGCCGCGATCCGCCTGATCGCCAAGATGCCCACGCTGGTGGCGATGGCCTACAAGTACGCCGCCGGGCAACCGTACATGTACCCCAAGAACTCGATGTCCTACACGGGCAACTTCATGCACATGATGTTCGCGACGCCGTGCGAGGACTATGAGCCAAACGAAGTGCTGGTGCGTGCGATGGACCGCATCTTCATCCTGCACGCCGACCACGAGCAGAACGCGTCGACTTCCACGGTGCGCCTGTGCGGCTCCTCGGGCACCAACCCCTTCGCCGCCATCGCGGCCGGCGTGGCTTGCCTTTGGGGCCCGGCCCATGGCGGCGCCAACGAAGCGGCGCTGAACATGCTGGAAGACATCCAGCGCATGGGCGGCGTTGCCAAGATCGGCGAGTTCGTGGCCAAGGTGAAGGACAAGAACTCCAACGTCAAGCTGATGGGCTTTGGCCACCGCGTGTACAAGAACTACGACCCGCGCGCCAAGCTCATGCGCGAGACCTGCCACGAAGTGCTGGACGCGCTGGGCCTGCACGACGACCCGCTGTTCAAGCTGGCCATGGCGCTGGAGAAGGTGGCACTGGAAGACGAATACTTCGTCTCGCGCAAGCTCTACCCGAACGTCGACTTCTACTCCGGCATCGTCCAGCGCGCCATCGGTATCCCGGTGTCGCTGTTCACGGCGATCTTCGCGCTGGCCCGCACCGTGGGCTGGATTGCACAGCTCAACGAGATGATCGGTGACCCCGAATACAAGATCGGCCGTCCGCGGCAGCTATTTACCGGCTCGGCCAAGCGGGACGTCAAACCGCTGGCGGCGCGTTAAGCACCTCCAGCACAAAGACAAGGCCCGCTTCGGCGGGCTTTTTGTTGCACGGAATAAAATCAGGCCCAACGGAAGCAGCCCATGGGACACACCCTCTACGACAAGATCTGGGACGAGCATGTCGTCCACACCGAGGAGGACGGCACGGCCATCCTCTACATCGACCGCCACCTGGTGCACGAAGTGACCAGCCCGCAGGCTTTCGAGGGCCTGCGCGAGGCCGGCCGCAGGGTCTGGCGCGTCAGCTCCATTGTTGCCACTGCCGACCACAACACGCCGACCACCGGGTGGGAGCGCGGCTACGACGGCATCGACGACCCGGTGAGCAAGGAACAGGTCACGACGCTGGACAAGAACATCAGTGAGTTCGGCTCGGCCGCGTACTTCCCGTTCCTGTCCAAGCGCCAGGGGATAGTGCATGTGATTGGCCCCGAACAAGGCGCGACGCTGCCCGGCATGACCGTGGTCTGCGGCGACTCGCACACCTCGACGCATGGCGCTTTCGGCGCCCTGGCCCACGGCATCGGCACCAGCGAGGTCGAACATGTGATGGCCACGCAGACCCTGCTGGCCCGCAAGGCGAAGAACATGTTGGTGAAGGTCGAGGGTCGTGTGGCTCCAGGCATCACGGCCAAGGACATCGTGCTGGCGATCATCGGCCGCATCGGTACTGCGGGCGGCACGGGCTACACCATCGAGTTCGGCGGCTCCGCGATCCGCGCGCTGTCGATGGAAGGCCGCATGACGGTGTGCAACATGGCGATCGAAGCCGGCGCGCGCGCGGGCCTGGTCGGCGTAGACGAGAAAACCGTTGAATACGTGCGGGGTCGCCCCCTGGCGCCGACCGGCGTCGAATGGGAACAGGCTGTCGCTTACTGGAAGACGCTGCACACCGATGCGGATGCGAAGTTCGACACCGTCGTCGAGCTCGACGCCAAGCAGATCATTCCGCAGGTGACCTGGGGCACTTCCCCCGAGATGGTGACCGGCATCGATGGCCGAGTGCCCGATCCCGACAAGGAGAAGGACGCCAACAAGCGCGGTGCCATCGAACGTGCGCTGGCCTACATGGGTCTTGAACCGGGCAAGCCGATGAGCGACATCTTCGTCGACAAGGTGTTCATTGGCTCATGCACGAACAGCCGTATCGAGGATATGCGTGAGGCTGCGGCCGTGGTCAAGAAGCTCGGACAAAAAGTCGCGAAGAACATCTTGGTGGCGATGGTCGTGCCAGGCTCGGGCCTCGTGAAAGAACAGGCGGAGCGCGAAGGCCTGCACGAGATCTTCAAGGCAGCGGGTTTCGAATGGCGCGAACCGGGCTGCTCGATGTGCCTGGCCATGAACGCTGACCGGCTGGAGCCGGGCGAGCGCTGCGCCTCCACCAGCAACCGCAATTTCGAAGGCCGCCAAGGTGCCGGCGGCCGCACGCACCTGGTCAGCCCTGCGATGGCCGCTGCCGCCGCGGTGCACGGCCATTTCGTCGACATTCGCCAGTTCACCTGACCGCTAGATAACAGCCGGACACCCGTACGCAGAAGACGCAAAAGTCTCGCAGAAGTCGCAGAAGTCGCAGAAGTCGCAGAAGTCGCAGAAGAGAAACTTAAATTGGTTTTGAACCCTTTTGCGTTTTCTGCGCAACTTCTGCGCCTTCTGCATAAGGAAGTCCGTATTCAAGGATCGTTAATGCAGAAATTCAACGTGCACAAGGGCCTCGCGGCGCCCATGGACCGCGAGAACGTCGATACCGACGCGATCATTCCCAAGCAGTTCCTCAAATCGATCCGCAAGACCGGCTTCGGCATCAACCTGTTCGACGAATGGCGTTACCTCGATCCGGGCTACCCCGGGCAGGACCCCACTTCGCGCAAGCCCAACCCGGACTTCGTGCTGAACCAGCCGCGCTACAAGGGCGCGTCGGTGCTGCTCGCGCGCAAGAACTTCGGCTGCGGCTCATCGCGCGAGCACGCGCCGTGGGCGCTGGACCAGTATGGTTTCCGCGCGATCATCGCGCCAAGTTACGCCGACATCTTCTTCAACAACTGCTTCAAGAACGGCCTGCTGCCGATCGTGCTGCCTGAAGCACAGGTCTCGCGCCTGTTCGACGAACTCCATGCCTTCCCGGGCTACGAGCTCACCATCGATCTGGACCAGCAGGTTGTGCTCACACCGAATGGCGACGCGTTGCCTTTCGAGGTGCAGGGCTTTCGCAAGTACTGCCTGCTCAACGGCTTCGACGACATTGGCCTCACGCTGCGCCAGTCCGACAAGATCAAGGCTTTCGAAGCCGAGCGCCTGGCCACCAAGCCCTGGCTCGCCCACACGCTCGCATCTTGAAGCTCGCCACACTGATCCGCCCGGCCGCGCTGTGCCTAGCCGCCGGCCTGGCACACGCGCAGGACTTCAATGCGGCTGGCAGCAGCTTTCATTTCGCAAGCGAGGCCCAGTCGCGCGCGGCGCTGGCCGCCGACGATGACTGGATGGCGACGGCGGGGCCGTTCCAGAGGTCCGCGACTCTGGGCACGAAGGGTCCGGTATCGCTGCCGGAGTTCAAGAAAGGGTTGGCACGCGCCGGCCACGATTGCTCAGCGGCCGAGACCCAGCGCTGGACCGCAGCGGTAGCTGCTATCGGCGCCCAGCTTGAATCCCTTCGTGTGCGGTTGCCCGCCACGGTGACCATCGTGTGCACCGATGGTTCCGACTCGGGCGGGGCGCCCTACACCCGTGCCGACGCCGTCTTCATGCCTACCAGCGTGCGCACGGGCCGCTACGGCGACGACCGTGAGCTGATGGCACACGAACTCTTTCACATCTACAGCCGACGCAACCCGCAACTGGCAACGCGACTGTATGAACTGGTGGGCTTCGCCGAAGCCGGCGATCTCGAGTGGCCGCGCGAATGGGCACAAGTGCGGCTCGCCAACCCGGACGCGCCCCACCATCGCCATGCGATGCGCCTCACTGGCGAAGGCGGCGCGGTATTCGTCATGCCCGTGCTGGTGGCCAGTCGCACTGACTTGAAGCCGGGAGAAACATTCTTCCGCGTGCTGCAGGTGCGCCTCCTGGCTGTGGAGCCCGCGCCGCCGGGCACGCCGAGCCGGCCGGTGCGTAACAACGGCGCTTTGGTGTGGATGCCTGCCGAAGAGTCCGCGCAATACCTCGAACGCCTGGGTGGCAACACCAACTACGTCTTCCATCCCGAAGAGACCGTCGCCGACAACTTCGCCTACCTGGTGAGCGGCCGTACGGTGAAGAACCCAGCCCTGCTTGAAAGGATGCGCAGCGTCCTGACCGGCGAGTCCCCGACACCCCAGAAAGTCCCCTGACATGAAGATCGCAGTCCTGCCCGGTGATGGCATCGGGACCGAAATCGTCGCCGAGGCCGTCAAGGTGCTCAACGTCCTGGACCTGAATTTCGAGATGGAGAACGCCCTGGTGGGCGGCGCGGCCTACGAGGCACATGGCCATCCACTGCCCGAGTCCACGCTCAAGCTTGCCAGCGAAGCCGACGCAGTGCTGTTCGGTGCCGTCGGCGACTGGAAGTACGACAAGCTGGACCGGCCCCTGCGACCCGAGCAGGCCGTGCTGGGCTTGCGCAAGCACCTGGGGCTGTTCGCCAACTTCCGTCCGGCGATCTGCTACGACGAACTGGTGTCGGCTTCCAGCCTGAAGCCCGAGCTGGTATCGGGCCTGGACATCCTCATCATTCGCGAACTCACCGGCGACATCTACTTCGGCCAGCCCCGCGGGCGGCGCAGCGCCCCGGACGGCCACTTCCCCGGCGCCGAGGAAGCATTCGACACGATGCGCTACTCGCGCCCGGAGATCGAGCGCATCGCCCACGTCGCCTTCCAGGCGGCGCGCAAGCGCGGCAAGCACGTGACCAGCGTCGACAAGTCCAACGTTCTCGAGACCTTCCAGTTGTGGAAAGACGTGGTCACCGAAATCGGCAAGCAGTACGAGGACGTCAAGCTGGACCACATGTACGTGGACAACGCGGCCATGCAACTGGTCAAGCAGCCGAAGTTCTTCGATGTGGTGGTCACTGGCAACATGTTCGGCGACATCCTCTCGGACGAGGCCGCGATGCTCACCGGCTCGATCGGCATGTTGCCCTCAGCGTCGCTCAATTCCAACGACCAGGGCCTGTACGAGCCCAGCCACGGCAGCGCACCGGACATTGCAGGCCAGGGGATCGCCAATCCTTTGGCTACAATATTGTCTGTCGCCATGATGCTCCGTTACTCCCTCAACCAGCCGCAAGCCGCCGACCGGATCGAATCCGCGGTGAAGCATGTGCTCGTCCAGGGCCTGCGTACAGCGGACATCCATTCGGCTGGCACCACGAAGGTCGGCACCGCCCAGATGGGCGACGCCGTCGTGGCCGCGATCACCACCAAGACGATTACCAAGGGCTAGCAGCTCCGGTTCGTCACGCCCCTTCCCGGCAGACGAGCCGGGGAACACAGGAATCCAAACTGAAAAGGGCGATGAAATGACATTCAAGGCACAACACCCGCTGGTCGGTCTGGTCGGCTGGCGCGGCATGGTCGGCTCGGTCCTCATGGACCGGATGCAGGCCGAAGGCGACTTCGCACTGATCGAGCCGGTGTTCTTCTCGACTTCCAACGCCGGCGGCAAGGCCCCAGCCCAGGCGAAGAACGAGACCACGCTGAAGAACGCCTTCGACATAGAAGCGCTGAAGAAGTGCGACCTCGTCATCACCGCCCAGGGTGGCGACTACACCAACGAAGTTTTCCCCAAGCTGCGCGCCGCGGGCTGGAACGGCCACTGGATCGACGCGGCCTCTTCGCTGCGCATGAAGGACGACGCGGTCATCATCCTCGACCCCGTCAACCTGCCCGTCATCAGGAACGCGCTGGCCAAGGGCGGCAAGAACTGGATCGGCGGCAACTGCACGGTCAGCTGCATGTTGATGGGCGTGGGTGCGCTCTACAAGGCGGGCCTCGTCGAATGGATGTCGAGCATGACCTACCAGGCCGCCTCGGGCGGCGGTGCGCAACACATGCGCGAGCTGCTCACGCAGTTCGGCAGCATCAACACCGAAGTGCGCGCGCTGCTGGACGACCCGAAATCCGCCATCCTCGAGATCGACCGCAGGGTGCTGGCGCGCCAGCAGTCCATGTCGGCAAGCGAGACCGAGAACTTCGGCGTGCCGCTGGCCGGCTCGCTGATCCCCTGGATCGACAAGGACCTGGGCAACGGCGTCAGCAAGGAAGAGTGGAAGGCCGGCGCCGAGACCAACAAGATCCTCGGACAGGGTGAGGGCTTCACGGTCCCCGCCGTGCCCGTCGACGGCTACTGTGTTCGCGTGGGCGCAATGCGCTGCCACAGCCAGGCCCTGACCTTCAAGCTGAAGAAAGACGTGCCCCTCGCGGACATCGAGGCAATGATCGCGGGCGACAACGCTTGGGTGAAGGTGGTTCCCAACAATCGCGAGGCGACCCTGCAGGACCTCACGCCTGCTGCAGTGACCGGGACGTTGACGATCCCGGTGGGCCGGCTGCGCAAGATGGCGATGGGTCCCGAGTACCTTGGCGCCTATACGATCGGCGACCAGTTGCTCTGGGGCGCAGCCGAACCATTGCGCCGCATGTTGCGCATCCTTCTTGACGCATAATCCGCCCTGCTCCGCTGCGTGCCACGGCCTGCCAACTCCGGTTGCAGGCCGTTGTCGCATCACAACAAGGCTCTAGTGGTAACCATGATGCGCGATCGCACCGGAAGTTAAAAACTTGTCTCAGCTTGTCAGCCTAAGACATTGATGTTATGGTCCTTTTAGCAAATTCAGCGTCGAGGCGTTTGTTCGCATGATGAGAAAAAGACTGCCTGCAGACCGAGCTTTGGGGGCGCATAAACCGATGCATAAACCGATGGCTAAGCCGCAATGGCGCTCCACTGCCCTGGCAATCGCCACGGCGGTACTGCTGGGTGTTTCCGCGGTCGATGCCAACGCACTGGCTCTCGGTCGTGTCACCGTCCAGTCATCCCTGGGTGAACCGCTGCGTGCCGAGATCGACATTCCCGAAATTACCGCGGAAGAGATTGGGTCGCTACGCACCAACGTTGCCACGCCCGATGCCTTCAAGGCTGCGGGCATCGAATACAACGCCGCACTGTCGGGCCTGAAGATCGAACTCGCGCGCCGTGCCGATGGCCGCCACTTCCTTCGGCTCACAACAGTGCGCCCGGTCAACGATCCCTTCGTCGACCTGATCCTCGAAACCACCTGGTCCTCCGGCCGTGTCGTGCGCGATTACACGATGCTGTTCGACCCGCCGAGCATGCGCCAGGGACAAGCCCCCCTCGCCGCGGGAGTGGTGCCCGGTGCGACGCCCGGCCGCGCCGCGCCGGCCGCTCCTACTCCTGCTGCTTCGACCCGTGCCCCGGCCGCCCCCGCTGCCGCGGCCGCCGCTCCCAGCACTTCGGCACGCGCGCCCTCGGCAGCACCTACGCCCTCGGGTGACGGCAAGCAGGTCACTGTTCAGGGTGGCGACACCGCCGGCAAGATTGCGGCCGCCAACAAACCCGGCAACGTCTCGCTCGACCAGATGCTGGTAGCCATTTTGCGCGCTAATCCAGATGCATTCGCCAGCGGCAACGTGAACCGACTGCGAGCCGGCGCCATCATCCAAGTGCCGAACGCCGAACAGGCTGCGATGGTGCCCACCGACGAAGCTCGGCAGACGCTGGTCGCGCAAAGCCGCGACTTCAATGAATTTCGCCGCCGTCTCGCTGAAGGCGTTCCCACGGCCCGGGTGACCCCGTCGGACCGGCAGGTCACCGGCAAGATCACCGCAAAGGTCGAGGAAAAGCGGCCCGGTGCCGCCACGCCCGACAAGCTGACGCTGTCCAAGGGCGCTGCTGCCGGCAAAGCCGTCGAAGACAAGATCGCCCGCGACCGCGCGGCAAAGGATTCGGCCACGCGCGTTGCCGAAATCAACAAGAACATCGCCGACCTCGGCAAGCTGGGTACGCCCGGTGCCGCGTCGCCGGCCGGAGCTAGTGCCTCGAAGCCCGGCATGGCCGTGCCTATCGGAACGCCTGCTGCCCTCGCGAAGCCCGGCACGCCGGTCCCTGCCCCGGCGCCGATGGCTGCTGCATCGGCCCCGAAGCCCGTTACGCCAGCCGTCACGGCGCCTGTGCCAGCTCCCGCTCCGATGATGGCTGCGGCTTCCGCCGCCAAGCCGGCCTCCGCACCGGCAATGGTCGCCGTGAAGCCCGCATCGGCGCCGCCTGTTGTGGCGCCGCCTGTTGTGGCCCCGCCCGCTGTCGTCGCTCCGCCCGCCGCAGTTGCCGCTCCCGTGCCCGCATCCGCGCCGCTCACGGCGACAGCTGCAAGCGCCCCGGCGATCGCCGCAGCCTCGCCCGCCAGTGCCCCCGCTGCTCCAGCGCCGGCGGCCCCGGTCACTGCGGCGCCCGCCTCCGCTCCGGTGGTCGTAGCTGCTGCTGCTGTGGCACCGAAACCGGCGGTCAAGGCCGAGACC
>JBKJOM010000058.1:0-5380 GCA_046595775.1 Ramlibacter sp.
CACCTTCTTCACGACCTTTCTCGGGCTGGTACCGAAAACACTGGCTGAGATCGGCGTCACCCCATTGGAAATCAGCTCCCGCGGTGACGGGCTCTACGCCGTCTTTGCCGCGCCAGAGGGCGCAGCCCAATTTGCGCTCGCGCTCTCTGATTCCGTCGGTGCCATCGACTGGCTGGCAATGGGCCTGCCCGCCGACACGCATGTGCGCGTGGCGCTGCACGCAGGGCCGGTCTTCACCGCCATCGACCCGGTGACCGACAAGCTCGCCCATTACGGCACGCACGTCACGCGCGCTGCCCGCGTCGAGCCGATCGTGGTGCCGGGGCAGGTGCTGGTCACGGAACCCTTCGCGGCGGTGCTCGCGTCCCGGCCCGATGCGGGATTTCGCTGCGATCTTGTGGGCACTGAACCCCTGGCAAAGGGTTATGGCGCGGCGCGGCTTTATCGGCTGCGGAAAAAATGCCAGGGCTAGCGCCGTCAACGGCCCGGTTTGCCGCGATTCGCGAGTCGCTCTTGCGCGCCGTCGCCGAACAGGGCCGTATCACCACCTTCCCCAAAGACGGCATGATCATCCGCGAGGGCGAGCGCGGTGACACCATGTTCGTCATACTCTCCGGCCGCGTAAAAGTCTTCTCGAGCAATCGCGACGGCAAGGAAGTCATCCTCGACACCCACGGACCAGGCGAGACCATCGGTGAAATGGCGCTGGATCACGGCTTGCGTTCCGCGTCGGTCATTGCGCTTGAACCAACCACGTGCTCCCTAATTACGCGCGACATGATGCGCCGCTACGTTGCCGCCAACCCCGACTTCGCGCTTCAACTGATAGCCAAACTGATTCACCGCACGCGCATCGCCGTGGAGAACGTAAAGCGTCTGGCCTTGCTGGACGTTTACGGAAGAACTGTTGCGCTGCTCAACATCCTGACGCCAGGCCAGTGCGGTGTAGGCATACTGACCGAGCGCATGACGCAGCAGGAAATGGCCGAACGCGTTGGTGCGTCGCGCGACATGGTGAGCAGAATCCTGCACGACCTGGCAGAAGGCGGCTATGTGGCGATACGCTCAAGGCGGATTGAGGTTTTGAAACGGATTCCAGCGGCCTAGGATGTCCGTTAAAACTTGATGGCCGAGAACGGTTAGGAACCACATGCACCTTCGCTTGACGCTCGCCACCCTCCTCGCGCTCGCCAGCGGCTTCGCCTCTGGGGCACCGGACGAGTTGCTGCTTGGCCGCGAATCCAACTATCCCCTCCCCCCCATCCCCACGCAGACGCACCAGCAACGCTACATCGTCGGCTCCTTCAGCGGCATGGACACGATCCTGCCGCACTGCAGCCTTGCGCCCTCGCCCACACCACTTGCCCTGAAAACCGCTGGAGCCCCACACGCGATCACCTACCGATTCCAGGGCCGTGCTTACTCGCTGGACGACTACGTGGAGCACCAGCGCGCCACCGCGGTGCTGGTGCTGAAAGACGGCGAAATCGTTGCCGAGCGCTACAACTACGCGCGCACGGCCGACATGCGCATGCTCTCGAACTCGATGGGGAAGACGCTGGTGGCGCTGGCCGTTGGCAAGGCGCTGGAAGAAGGCAGCATTCGCTCGATCACCGACACGGCAGACAGCTATGCGACCGACCTCAAGGGCACGCTGTTGGGCGGCACGCGCATCGTCGACCTGCTGCGCATGGCTTCGGGCATGCGATACGTCGAGGACTACTCGCCCAACGACGACCGCGCCCGCTACACGGCGCTGGCACGCCGCGAAGGCGTGCTGGCAGCGGTGCGCAGCATCACCGAGCGGGCGGCCGAGCCGGGCCAGCGCTTCAGCTACGCCGGCCCGCACACCGAGGTGCTCGGATTGGTGCTGCGCGCTGCCACGCGGCGCAGCATGTGCGACTACATCGCCGAGAAGATCTGGCAGCCGATGGGCGCCGAGGCGCGAGCCACCTTCCTCACCTATGCGAGCGACGGCAACGAGCTGGCGCAAGGCGGCTTCAACGCCACCGCACGCGACTACGCGCGCCTGGGCCTGCTGATGATGAACGACGGCCAGGCGCAGGGCCGCCAGGTGGTGCCGCGCGAGTACATCCTGGACATGACCGATGCCGCGCGCCAGCCACCGCAGTTTCGGCCGGGCCAGATGGAGATTCGCGGCAGCCGCGCCTTGGGCTATGGCTTCCAGACCTGGCTGGCGCCCTCGGACACGCGCCAGTTTGCGCTGCTGGGTGTGTATGGGCAGGCGATCTTCGTCGACCCTGCGCGCAAGCTTGTGATGGTGCACCTGGCCGTGGGCAAGGACGCCGTCGGTGATGCGAGCGGGACGAGGTTGGGGGCGGAGCGGTGGGCCCTGTGGCGCGGCGTGGTGGCGCAGGTTGCACGCCAGGATTGAGACGCTTCGATCGCTACGCGCTGCGGCCCCGGGCGCAAAGCATCCATATCGGCGTTGACCGCATCGAGATCAAAAGGGCTCGAGCGCATCGCCTTGCAGGACACGGCGCACTGCGTCGCCCAACAGCGACGAAACGGCGGCGTTGGGGGAGGAGTCGGAGGTCATGGGGGTGAATCGTAACGTCGCACGCGCTGGCTCTCGACGAGTGAGAATGGATGCATGAAGCACCTCCCCACAGCTGCGGCAAACACAGCCGATCCGGGATCGCAAAGCGTCCGGCTCGACAGGCGCCGCGCGCTGCTCTCGGGCTTGACCGTTGCATGGAGCACCGCACTGCCTTCGCGCGCTGGGTCCGCCGCGACAACCGCCGGCAGCATTGCCTCGCTGCGCGCACCTCAACGCATGGCGCAGCTGCGGGTGGAAGGAGACGGCTCACTGCTTGCGTTGTCGGCCCTTGGCGAACTCTGGCGACTGCGTGGCGCAACCTGGCAGCGCGTCGGTGCGGGCCTGGACCCCGCAACGCCGCTAGCCCTGGGGCACGGGCGCGTCGTCGGGCGCGGTGCCGCCAGGGGCGGACTGTGGGTCATGGAATCAGGCCGTGTGAAAAATGAGGCACGCCTGCCATTGGCCACTGACGCCGGCCTGTTGGTGCTGCCGCTGGCGGTCATTGCAATTACTGCGGCACAAGGCGGGCATCGCGTCGTCCGGCTCGAGGAAGGCGCTGGCGGATGGAAGGAAAGCGCGCGCAGCAACACAGTGGTGCTGCCCGACGCGCAGCCGGTGCAGTGGGATCCGCAGGGCACGGCCGGCGATGGCGACGGTCAAGTTGCCGTCCTTGCCGGGCCCGACACCTCCCGCTATCACCATGGCGCGCTTGGCGACAACATCGAGGCGACTTCGCTCGTGGTCCTTGATCGGCACGATCTGCGACCGCTGTCGCGGCTGGACTTGCCAAGTCCTTTCGTGTTCGAAGACATTGCGCCCCGCCCGATTGCCTGGCGTGGCGGACGCGCTCTCCTCACCGTGCGCTCCGGCCCGCAAGGTGCCCAGCTGGCGGTCGTGGCGGCATCAGGAAGCAGCCCCCAGCTGGAACTGTCCGCACTCGGCTCACCCTTGGGTCGGCCCCAGCGGTGGATGGCACCGACGACCGATGGCGTGCGCCTGATGGCTGTTCACACGCCGCACATCGGGGGCGTGCTGCATCGATACATTGCGGACGGCAAGACCCTCTCCAGTGAAGTTGCCGCTGTCGACGTGGCCAACCACATCAACGGCCATCGTGACCTGGATATTTCCGTCTGGATGGCAGCCACCTGGGTCACACCTGCACAAGATCGCCGAAGCCTGCGCTTCTTCGACATGAATGCGCGGCAACTCGTGTCGCGCGACGTGAAGCTCGATGGGGTCGTCATGGCCATGCGAAGCCTGGAACGAAACGGCCGGGCAGGCGTGGCTGCGCTGCTGGAGGATGGCAGCGTGGTCTGGGTTGAAGTACCGGGGTGAACGGTGGTAGGGGGCACGGCGCGGGCCACCGTCAGTGCGCGCGCGTCATCTCCGCATCCTTCACGCACTGCCATGAGCTTGGCCCGCCATTGGAACGTATGGCGCTGCGCTGACTGCAGCCGACGACGCAGCATGCGTTCGTATCCGCCTCAGGCTGTTTCCAGCTGCCGAGGCTTTCGCGGCCTACCACCCAGGCGGCCATTCGCACGCGCGGCAGCCGCCTTCTCCTTGGTCGCCGCTTGCCCGCCGGCCTTGCCCATCGCAGACGCCATCCATTTGCGCGAGCCCAGAAAGCCCTCCAGCAAAGCGGGCAAGTACAGGTCCGCATCAAGCGCCGGAAAATGCAAGCCCAGCCCCGAGGGCGATATTTCGATGCCCGCCAACTGTGCCGGCCTCGCGGTTTCCAGGCCCTGAGCGTCGTGGGGCTTGAAGGCGATCTCCAGCCCGCTGCTCAATTCGACGACGATGCGCCCGACGCGCCTGTCATAACGTGCAGCCACCGCCGTGGGACTGCTGGCCAGGCGCGCAGCTGCCCGGACTTTCGCCGCCTTCACAGTTCCTTGATCACTCGCCATGAATCGCTCTCCATTGGGCATACAGCCCCTTCCAGTGATGGGCCAACTCGCGCTTGATCGCCGCCAGCTCGCTTGCGACGAACCCGTAGTTTTCTCGCAGTTCAGGCGGCCCCTCGGGTGCGTTCAATTTGAACACCGCCTCGCAGCCCTTGCCCATCACATGCACGTGCGCCGGACGGTGGTCGTTGGGATAGATCACTACGCGCAGGCCGTCGAATCGGTGAACTGTGGGCATGGTAGCATGAACCTAAACGCTTGGGTTATTTAATGCCTTTGGGCGCCAATTGCCCTGTCAACAGTTCAAGGGCAAAGCCGATATCGAAGCTCCACGAACCGGAGTCGAGCGGGGCAATTGTCACTTCGCCAGCATCGCCTTCAACTCCCCGCTTTCGATCAACTTGCGCAAGTCGTCATACCCGCCCACCAGCGTGCCCTTGACGAACACCATCGGGAACGTGGGCCAGCCGGCCCACATCTTCAGCGCGCTGCGCGGCCGCCACTCGCCGAGGTAGTTGCCGTAGCCCAGGTACTTGTACGGCTGCCCCATCGCGTCGAGCGCCTTGCGCGCCTTGGCCGGGAACGGGTTGATGCCCATGCCCACGACGACCACGTCGTTGGCGCGCACTGCGGCTTGCACTTCATCGACGATCGAGTGGTTCCAGCCTGCGACCTTGGTGCGGATGGCGGGATGGATGGAGGCTTCGTCGAGGATGGGGCGCGGCATGGGAGGCTCCTGGGGATGGGTGCCGCACGGTAACACCCCGAAGTGAGGCGGACGTTAGCCGCCAGCGCGCTTGACGTTGTGACCCTGCGCCAAAAGCTGCGCCATCACCTTGTCGCAGTGGTCGCCCTGGATTTCGATCACGCCGTCTTTCGCTGTGCCGCCGGAGCCGCAAGTGGACTTGAG
>JBKJOM010000096.1:0-9135 GCA_046595775.1 Ramlibacter sp.
CAACCGCAGCAGGGCAGCATCACCTTTCGCGGCCAGACCTTCAAGCACATGAACAGCCACCAGGTGGCGGTGATGGGCGTGGCACGTACCTTCTAGAACCTGGCGCTGTTCAAGGGCATGAGCGTGCTGGACAACATCATGACCGGGCGCAACCTGCGGATCAAAAGCAACCTCTTCATGCAGGCGCTGCGGATCGGCCCGGCCGAGCGCGAGGAGATCCGGCACCGCGAGTTCGTCGAGCACATCATCGACTTCCTGGAAATCCAGGCCTTCCGCAAGACGCCGGTGGGTCAATTGCCCTACGGTTTGCAAAAGCGCGTGGACCTCGGACGGGCGCTGGCGATGGAGCCGCAGATGCTGCTGCTGGACGAGCCGATGGCGGGAATGAACGTAGAAGAGAAGCAGGACATGTGCCGCTTCGTGCTGGACGTGAACGACGAGTTCGGCACCACCGTGGTCCTGATCGAGCACGACATGGGCGTGGTCATGGACATCAGCGATCGCGTTGTCGTGCTCGACTACGGCAAGAAGATCGGCGACGGAACGCCCGGCGAAGTACGCAACAACCCGGAGGTCATCAAGGCCTACCTGGGCACGGCGGAGTAGCACGCACCATGGGCTTTTTCCTCGAAACACTGTTGGGCGGCCTGATGGCCGGCATGCTCTATTCGCTCGTGGCGCTGGGGTTCGTGCTGATCTTCAAGGCCTCAGGGGTCTTTAACTTCGCGCAGGGGGCCATGGTGCTGTTCGCCGCGCTGGCGATGGCGCGCTTCGCCGGCTGGTTGCCGCAATGGTTGGGCTTCGACAACAAGCTGCTCGCCAACGTGCTGGCCTTCCTGGCGGCTGGCATGGTGATGTTCATCGTGGCATGGCTCATCGAATACCTGGTCCTGCGCCACCTCGTCAACCAGGAGGGCGCCACGCTGCTGATGGCCACCCTGGGCATCACGTACTTCCTCGAAGGGCTGGGCCAGTCGGTGTTCGGCAGCAGCAGCTACAACATCGACATCGGGATGCCCAAGGATCCGGTGATGGTGCTCGAGTCCGTGTTCAAGGGCGGCCTGTTGATCAACAAGGAGGACCTGATGGCCGCCCTGATCGCGGCGGTCATGGTGAGCCTGCTGAGCCTCTTCTTCCAGAAAACGTCCACCGGCCGGGCCTTGCGCGCGGTTGCCGACGATCACCAGGCGGCGCAATCCATCGGCATCGCCCTGAACCGCATGTGGGTCATTGTCTGGTGCGTGGCGGGCGTGGTGGCGCTGGTGGCGGGAATGATCTGGGGCAGCAAGCTGGGCGTACAGTTCTCGCTGTCCACCGTGGCCCTGCGAGCGCTTCCGGTGGTGATTCTGGGCGGACTGACATCGGTGCCCGGGGCCATCCTGGGCGGACTCATCATCGGCGTCGGCGAGAAAGTCTCCGAGGTGTACCTCGGCCCTTACGTCGGCGGCGGCATTGAGATCTGGTTCGCTTACGCGCTGGCAGTGGCCGTGCTGCTGGTGCGGCCGCAGGGCCTCTTCGGCGAGAAGATCATCGATCGGGTCTGAAAGAGCAAACATGATTTACCGCGAAAACGGCCAGTTCAAGACCAGTTACCGATCCGACCAGCAGATCTTCCCGATCGCGCAGGACCGCATCGCCGTCGCGCTCATGCTGCTGGCCGCCTACACGGTGGTGCCTGCTTTCGTCAGCGACTATTCGGTGCGGGCCATCCTGATTCCCTTCCTGATCTTCTCCATGGCGGCGGTGGGCGTGAACATCCTGGTGGGCTATTGCGGCCAGATCTCCCTGGGATCGGGCGCGTTCATGGCGGTGGGCGCCTACGGCGCCTACAACTTCTTTGTTCGCGTCCCCGACATGCCGCTGCTGCCTGCTCTCATCCTGGGCGGCTTGTGTGCCACCGCATTCGGCATCCTGTTCGGCCTGCCCAGCCTTCGCGTCAAGGGCCTCTACCTGGCCGTCGCCACGCTGGCAGCCCAGTTCTTCGCCGACTGGATGTTCCTTCGCATCAAGTGGCTGACCAACGACTCTTCCTCGGGCGGCGTGTCCGTCTCCAATCTGCAGGTGTTCGGCTTCTCGCTGGAGAGCCCGACGGCCAAGTACCTCTTCTGCCTCACCTTGCTGGCGATCGTCGCCCTGCTGGCCAAGAACATGGTGCGAAGCGCCGTGGGGCGCGAATGGATGGCCATCCGCGACGTGGACGTGGCGGCCGCGGTGATCGGCATTCGGCCGATCTACGCCAAGCTCACCGCCTTCGCCGTGAGCTCGTTCATTGTCGGCATGGCGGGCGCGTTGTGGGCTTTCATCTACCTGGGCTCGTGGGAGCCGGCGGCGTTTTCCGTCGACCAGTCCTTCAAGCTGCTGTTCATGGTCATCATCGGGGGCCTGGGCTCCATCATGGGCAGCTTCTTCGGCGCGGCGTTCATCGTGACGCTCCCTATCATCCTGAACCAGGCCCTGCCGCTGGCCGGGAGCCTGGTCGGAATCGAAATCTCGACCGCCGGCATCTCGCATGCCGAGCTGATGGTTTTCGGCGCACTGATCGTGTGGTTCCTCATCGTCGAGCCGCATGGCCTGGCCAAGCTGTGGAGCACCGGCAAGCAGAAGTTGCGTCTTTGGCCCTTCCCTCACTGACCCCTTGCTGTTATTTCAAAAGGAGACAAGCATGAAAGTTAGAACCCTCGTACTGGCCATGGCGCTCGGCGCCTCCCCCTTCCTTGCCGCCGGCGTCCACGCCCAGGCCAAGGAACAGTTCTTCCCGGTCCTCACTGGCCGTACCGGGCCGGTCGCGCCGAACGCGACGCCTTGGGCCAACGGCCACAACGACTACATGAAGCTGGTCAATGCCCGCGGCGGAATCAACGGCGTGCAGACAGTGATCGAGGAATGCGAAACCGCCTACGACACGGCACGGGGTGTCGAGTGCTACGAGCGCCTGAAGGGCAAGCATGGCGGCGCCACGGTGTTCCAGCCCCTGTCCACCGGGATCACCTTCGCCCTGACCGAGAAAATCCCCAACGACAAGATCCCGATGATCACTTCGGGCTACGGCCGCAGCGACTCGGCGGACGGCAGCGTTTTCAAGTGGAATTTCCCGCTGATCGGGCACTACTGGGTGGCCGGCGATACCGTGGTGCAGCACATCGGCAAGCAAGCTGGCGGCATGGACAAGCTCAAGGGCAAGAAGATCGGCGTGGTCTACCACGACAGCCCCTTCGGCAAGGAGTTGCTGCCCATCCTGCAGGAGCGCGCCGCGCAGTACGGCTTCACCCTGCAATTGTTGCCGGTCGCCGCGCCCGGCGTGGAGCAGAAGGCGACCTGGCTTCAGGTGCGCCAGCAGCAACCCGACTACGTGATCATGCAGACCTGGGGCGTGATGACACCCACGGCCCTCAAGGAAGCGCAGGCGGTGGGTTATCCCCGCGAGAAGATGTTCGGCACTTGGTGGTCGGGCGCCGAGCCGGACCTCAAGGACATCGGCGCCGGCGCGAAGGGCTACAGCGCGGTGATGATGCAGCACGGCGCCGAGATGCAGTCTGCGGTCGTCAAGGAAATCCTCGAGAAGGTGCATGCCAAGGGCCAGGGCACCGGACCCAAGGAAGAAGTGGGTTCCGTGCTGTACATGCGTGGCGTCGTTGGCGCGGTCCTGGCGGTCGAGGGTGTCCGCGCCGCGCAGGAACGCTTCGGCAAGGGCAAGGTCATGACGGGTGAGCAGGCCCGCTGGGGCTACGAGAACCTGAACCTCACGCAGGCGAAGCTCGATACGCTCGGCTTCAAGAACGTGATGCGTCCCGTCTCGACCAACTGTGTGGACCACATGGGTTCGGCATGGGCTCGCGTCCACACGTGGGATGGCGGCAAGTTCGTCTGGAGTTCCGATTGGCTGCAAGCCGACGAACAGGTCATCCGCCCCCTGGTCAAGAACTCGGCCGCGAAGTACGCGCAGGACAAGAAGCTCACACCGCGCACCGGCGCGGATTGCCAGTCTTGATTTGATTCCTGCTCCCTCCCCCGCCAGGGGAGGGTTGGGGTGGGCGCATGCGGCACTGGCCGGCTCCCCCCGTGCCCCCATCCCAGCCTTCCCCCGGAGGGGGAAGGGGCAACAACCGAAGAAGCGCATGGACAAGAAGATCGTTCTGAACGTCAACGGCATCGAGGTCATCTACAACCACGTCATCCTGGTGCTCAAGGGCGTTTCGATGCAGGTGCACGAAGGCGGCATCGTGGCATTGCTGGGCGGCAACGGCGCGGGCAAGACGACCACCTTGCGCGCTGTGTCGAACCTGCTCAAGGGCGAGCGCGGCGCGGTGACCAAGGGCTCGATCGAGCTGCGCGGTGAGCGCATCGAGAACCTCACGCCCGCCGACCTGGTAGAGCGGGGCGTGGTGCAAGTGATGGAGGGTCGCCACTGTTTCGCGCACCTCACCATCGACGAGAACCTGCTGACTGGCGCCTACACGCGCAGGAACAAGGGCGAGGTTGCGGCTAACCTGGAGAAGGTCTACGCCTACTTCCCGCGCCTGAAGCTGCGCAGCAAGTCGCAGGCGGCCTACACCTCAGGAGGCGAGCAGCAGATGTGCGCCATCGGCCGCGCGCTGATGGCCAACCCGAGCATGGTGCTGCTGGACGAGCCGTCGATGGGCCTGGCCCCGCAGATCGTGCAGGAGGTGTTCGAGATCGTGAAGGACCTCAACACCAAGGAGCGGGTGACGTTCCTGCTGGCCGAGCAGAACACCAACATGGCGCTGAAGTACGCCGACTACGGCTACATCATGGAGAGCGGCCGCGTGGTGATGGACGGGCCGGCGGCGGAACTCGCGACCAACGAGGACGTGAAAGAGTTCTACCTCGGCGTGGGCGGCACGGAGCGCAAGAGCTTCCGCGAAGTCAAGAGCTACAAGCGCCGCAAGCGCTGGCTGGCATGACCCACCCCCGAAGCGCCTGCGGCGCCTCCCCCTCATGGGGGCGCCACCAGCGGCCCGGCAAAGTCGGTTCCGCGGTGGCCCCCGTACAAACCGAGGAAGTTTGATGTCGGAGTATTTTGACAAGCTGGAAACCCTCGCACCCGCACAGCGTGAGGCACAGCAGATGGCCGCGCTGGCCCGGCAGGTGACGCATGCACAGCAGGCCACATCGGCCTTCGCCGAGTCGCTGCGCGGTGTCGATGCCCCGGGCATCAATTCACGGGCCGCGTTGGCGAGGCTGCCGGTCATGCGCAAACATGAATTGCTGGAGCGCCAGCGCGCGCTGTGCGCAAGCGATCCCTTCGGCGGCTTCTCCGCGATCGTGCGCGGACCGCACATGCGCCGCGCCTATGCGTCGCCCGGTCCGATCTACGAACCGGAAGGCACCGCCGGCGACTACTGGCGCTGCGGCCGCGGCCTCTTTGCTGCGGGCTTTCGCGCCGGGGACCTGGTGCACAACGCCTTCAGCTACCACATGACCCCGGGCGCCTTCATCATGGAGTCGGGCGCCTTTGCGGTGGGCTGCACGGTATTCCCTGCCGGCGTGGGCCAGACCGAGCAGCAGTTGCAAGCCATTGCCGAGCTCAAGCCCGATGGCTATACCGGCACACCCAGCTTCCTGCGCATCCTGGTGGAAAAAGCGACCGAGGCCGGCACCGACATCTCGAGCATGAAGAAAGCCATGACCGGCGGCGAGGCGCTGCCGCCCACCTTGCGCGACTGGTTCGCCGAGCGTCGGCTCGCCGTCTACCAGAGTTACGCCACCGCCGACCTGGGCCTCATCGCTTATGAAACCGAGTCGCGCGAAGGACTGGTTCTGGACGAAGGTGTAATCGTCGAGATCGTGCGGCCGGGCACCGGCGACCCGGTGGCCGAAGGCGAGGTGGGCGAGCTGGTCGTGACCACGCTCAACCCCGACTACCCGCTCATCCGTTTCGGCACAGGCGATCTTTCCGCGCTGTTGCCGGGCACCTGCCCGACGGGCCGCACCAACACCCGCATCAAGGGCTGGATGGGCCGGGCCGACCAGACCACCAAGATTCGCGGCATGTTCGTGCACCCGGCCCAGGTGGCCGACATCGCGCGGCGCTTTCCCGAAGTGGTCAAGGCGCGGCTGGTGGTCAGCGGAGAAATGGCCAATGACGTGATGACGCTGAAGGTCGAGGCCAACTCAGCACCGGACGACCTGCACACGCGCATTGGCGACGCCATCCGCGAGGTCACCAAGCTGCGCGGCGACGTCCAGCTGCTTCAGCCGGGCAGCCTGCCTAACGACGGCAAGGTCATCGAGGACGCGCGCAGCTACAAGTAAAGCCGCCGGGTTTGCGCTGCGTCAAGGATGGGCAAGTTGCGGGCTTTCCCCGGGGCGAAGGTACGTAATTCCCGCGATAGCGCGGCCCTTGCGCGCCCCTACCATGGCTGCATCAATCAAGGAGCCCGCCTCATGAAAATGCTCAAGACCCTCACGGCCCTGGTCCTCCTGGGCGCCGCCGCAGTGGGTGCCCAGACCGCCTATCCGGCCAAGGACAAGGTCATCACGATCGTCGTCCCCTTTGCAGCCGGAGGCCCCACCGACCGCGTCGCGCGCGACCTGGCCGAAGCCATGCGCAAGCCGATGGGCGGCATCAGCATCGTGGTCGACAACGCAGCGGGTGCCGGTGGCTCGATCGGCGCCAACAAGGTCGCCAAGGCCAACCCCGACGGCTATACGCTGCTGCTGCACCATATCGGCATGGCGACCATGCCCACATTGGTCCGCAATATTCCGTTCAAGGTCGATTCGGACTTCGAGTACCTGGGCATCATCAACGACGTGCCCATGACGCTCATTGGCCGCCCCACGCTCGAGGCGGGCAATTTCACCGCGCTTTCCAAGTGGATCAATGCCAACAAGGGCAAGATCAACCTGGGCAACGCCGGCGTGGGCAGTGCGTCGCACCTGTGCGGCCTGTTGTTCCAGTCGGCGATGAAAGTCGACATGACACCGGTTCCGTACAAGGGGACAGGCCCCGCGATGACCGACCTGATCGGCGGCCAGATCGACCTGATGTGCGACCAGACCACCAATACCACCAGCCAGATCGAGGCCAAGAAGGTAAAGGCCTTCGGCGTGACGACGCCCAAGCGCCTGCCGACCCCGGCGTTGAAGGACCTGCCCACGCTGAACGAAGAAGGCCTGAAGAACTTCAACGTGACCATCTGGCACGGCCTGTACGCGCCCAAGGGCACGCCGACCGACGTGCAGAAGAAGCTCAACGATGCGCTCAAGGTTGCCGTGAAGGACCCCGAGTTCATCAAGAAGCAGGAAGGCCTGGGCGCCGTGGTCGTCGCCGACAAGCGCGTCGAGCCGGCTGAACACAAGAAGTTCGTGGCCAGCGAAATCGCCAAGTGGAGCCCCATCATCAAGGCCGCCGGCGTCTACGCCGACTGATCGAAGAACCGAGCGAAAAACAGACCTGTCGTTGTTCCAGCCGCCTGGCAACAGGCGGCTTTTTTGTTTAGGGGTTGGCCATGGGCCGGGGGGTTCCGATTGCTGGCAAGATCAGCCGAACGCGAGAACACAGGAGACAGGCAATGACGAAGCAGACCGGAATTTCACGGCGCGATTTCGCGCTGGCACTCGGCGCCGCAGCCGCAGCCGCAGCGCCCGCTTTCGCACAGTCCGCCTGGCCCAACAAGCCGGTGCGCATCGTCGTGCCCTTCGCGGCCGGCGGCACCACGGACCTCCTCGCGCGTGCAATAGCACCTGAGCTCTCCAGGGCTTTCGGCCAGCAGTTCATCGTCGACAACCGCGCGGGCGCGGGCGGCAACGTCGGCGCGGAAATCGTCGCCAAGTCAGCGGCCGACGGCTACACCTTGCTCATGGGCACCGTGGGCACGCATGGCATCAACCGCGCGCTTTACGAGAAGCTGCCCTACGACCCGATCAAGGACTTTTCACCGATCACCATGGTCGCGGGGGTGCCCAACGTGATGGAGATGCAGACCGAGAAGGCGCGCGCGCTCGGCATCAACAACGTCCGCGACTTCATCAAGTACGCGAAGGCGAACCCGGGCAAGCTGAACATGGCCTCCAGCGGCAACGGCACGTCGATTCATCTGGCGGGCGAGCTGTTCAAGAGCATGACCGGCACTTTCCTCGTGCACTTTCCTTATCGCGGCTCCGGGCCGGCGCTGCTTGACATGATCGGCGGCACCATGGACGTGATGTTCGACAACCTGCCCTCGTCCATGCCGCAGATCAAGGCCGGCAAGCTCAAGGCACTGGCCGTCACCAGCGCGCAGCGGTCTGCCGCGTTGCCCGATGTGCCCACGATGGACGAAGCGGCGGGCCTCAAGGGCTTCGATGCGACCTCATGGTTTGGCCTGCTCGCGCCGGCGGGCACGCCGGCCGACATCGTCAATCGCATCCAGCAGGAAGTGGCCAAGTCGCTCGGCACGGCAGCGATCAAGGAAAAGATGCTGGCGCAAGGCGCTATCCCCAGCGGCAACACCCCCGCTGAATTCGCGAAACACATCGACGCCGAACACCGCAAGTGGGCAAAGGTGGTGAAGGACTCCGGCGCGAAGGTTGACTAGCGGCCGCGTCCAGCGACAAAGATCTGCCCCCGCTCCCCTTCGGGGGGGAGGGGGATCCTGATGCTCCCTATACCCCCCAGACGATTTCCTGGTCTTCCGCCTGGCAGCGGCGAAGCATGTCCAGGAACGGCACGGCGCGTTGACGCAGCGAGATGCCTTCGCCCTTGCCATGGGGCGTCTGGTCGTCGGACTCGGGCTTGTGATCGGCTTCTTCCTGCGCGATTGCGGCTTCCAGCGCCTGGATGGCGGCGGCCATTTCGGCCGGCAGGATGATGCCCGTAGGCCCGGCACCCTTGCCGACAATCTCCAGCACGCGACGGCCGTTGGGCTCGAGCATGATGAGGTCGCCGGAGGCTTTCGACTTGAACTTGTAGAGCATGCGTGACTGCCAGGTTGAACGGATAGCTTGATTGTGCGCCGCGCCGGCGCAACGCGGGAAATCGGTGTTGACAGGGGTTTGTTTAGGCCTAAACTATTTAGGCAGAAAACCACAAGGATTTCCGATGGACATGGAAGCCCGCGCGCACAGCGAACACCCCGAGGCCCTGCGCCTGTGGCTGCGGCTGCTCACGTGCACCCAGATCGTGGAAAAGAA
>JBKJOM010000109.1:0-3033 GCA_046595775.1 Ramlibacter sp.
GTGCCGATGTCCAGGCCGACGACCAGTTCCTTGTATTCTTTTGCCATGTTCTTTGCCCTAGTGCCCCGTCATTTCTTCGTCGCATCGGCACTTGTAGTGCCCACGCCCCTCAACCGCACTGCGTAGCCGTCGGCGTGCCGCAGGTCTGCCGACACCAGCGCGTCGGGACGGCGGCTGTAGCGCGAAGTCACCTGCGTCAATGTCTGCACGAAGCGCCGCGTGCGCACCGCCACTTCATCCGTCGTACCCCGCCCCAACTCCAGCGCACCGCCGTTGTCCAGTTCGGCCTGCCAATTGCCGCGCGGCGTCAACGTCAACTGCTGCACCGCCAGGTCCAGGGGCTCGAAGATCGGCTTGACCGCCTGGTACATCGCCAGCACCTGCGACGACTGGCCGTCCGGCCCCGCCAGCCGCGGCAAGTCTTCCTGTTCCACGTCGCCTACGTTGGCCTCGAACACTTCGCCGAAGTTGTTGATCAGTTTTGACTCGTCTTCGCCACCCCACAGCGCCACGGCGTGGTGTTCCTGAAGTTGCACGCGTAACTTGTTCGGAAATTCGCGCCGCACGATCGCCTGCCGCACCCACGGAACGCCCTCGAACGCCTGCCGCGCTGCCGCCAGGTTCACAGTGAAGAAATTTCCCGCCAACCGCGGCGCCACGTTGGCCCGCAGCGTCGGCGCGCTGTTGTGCGTCACTTCGCCCTGCACCGTGATGCCCGCGATCGCAAACACCGGATGGCGCACCGCCCACCACGCGCCCGCCGCCAGCAGCAGCACGACGCAACCCGAATACAAGGCCGTGGCGGCCATGTTCATCAGCTTGACGTCGAACGGCACGGGCATGGACGGGTTCATCACGCGGCCGCCTCCTGGTCCAGTGCTGCCATTGCCAGCAGCTGCACGCACAGGTCTTCATAACTGATGCCCGCCGCACGCGCCGACATTGGCAACAGCGAGTGGCCGGTCATGCCGGGCGATGTGTTGATTTCCAGCAGGTAAGGCTTGCGCGTGGCGGCATCGATCATCACGTCGATACGGCCCCAGCCGCGACAGCCGAGGACACGGTAGGCCTTGACCACCAATTCCTGGATCGCCTGCTCTTCGCCTTCGGGCAGCCCGCTCGGCACCAGGTACTTGGTGTCGTCGGTGAAGTACTTGTTCTGGTAGTCGTAGTTGCCATCGGGTGCGACGATGCGGATCACCGGCAGCGCATGTGCCGTCGGTCCCGTCCCCAGTACGGGACAAGTCACCTCGTCGCCGGCGATGAACTGCTCACACAGCACGTCGGCGTCCAGCGCCGCTGCGGCTTCCACCGCGCCGGCCATCTGTGAATAGCCCTCCACTTTCACCACGCCGATCGATGAGCCCTCGCGCGCCGGCTTCACGATCAGCGGCAGCTGCAGGTCGTCGGGCACGGCGCGAACCTGCTCGCGCGTGTACAAGCCGCGATGCAGCAGCGTGTACTTCGGCGTGGGTATGCCTTCGGCCAGCCACACGCGCTTGGTCATCACCTTGTCGATCGAGATGCTGGAAGCCATCACGCCTGAGCCTGTGTAGGGGATGCCGAGGAGCTCAAGCGCGCCCTGCACCGTACCGTCCTCGCCGAAGCGGCCGTGCAACGCGATGAAGCAACGCACGAAGCCTTTGCGCTTGAGCTCCGACAGGTCCCGCTCAGCCGGGTCGAAAGCGTGGGCGTCCACGCCCTTGGATTGCAATGCCTTGAGCACGCCGCTGCCCGACATGAGCGACACCTCGCGCTCCGCCGACCTGCCGCCCATGAGGACGGCGACTTTGCCGAAATTGTTTCCACTGCTCATTTCTTGATCCACGAATACGGACACCCGTACGCAGAAGACGCAAAAGTCACGCAGAAGTCGCAGAAGAGTCCAAAGAAAGAGTCTTTGATTTCTCTTTTTTGCGCCTTCTGCGTCACTTTTGCGTCTTCTGCGTACGGGAGTTCGGCTTTCATGCAACTCCCCCAGCGTCCACCAGCTTCGAAGGAACGCTGCCGATCGAGCCGGCGCCCATGCACATCACGACGTCGCCGGCCTGCGCCATCTCCAAGATCGCTTCAGGCATCGCCGCGATGTCGTCGATGAACACCGGCTCGACCTTTCCGGCCACGCGCACGGCGCGGGCCAGCGAGCGGCCATCGGCCGCGACGATGGGTGCTTCGCCGGCCGAATACACCTCAGCCAGCAACACCGCATCGGCCTGGCCCAGCACCTTGACGAAGTCCTCGAAGCAGTCTCGCGTGCGCGTGTACCGGTGCGGCTGGAAGGCCAGCACCAGGCGCCGGCCGGGGAATGCGCCGCGCGCTGCGGACAGCGTTGCCGCGAGTTCCACGGGGTGGTGGCCGTAGTCCTCGATCAGAGTGAACGTGCCCGCGCCCGCGCGTACCGGCACTTCGCCATAGCTCTGGAAGCGCCGGCCTACGCCCTTGAACTCGGCCAGAGCCTTCTTCACAGCGGCATCGGGAACGTTCAGTTCCACAGCCACCGCGATGGCCGACAGTGCATTGAGCACGTTGTGGTGTCCCACAAGGTTGAGCGTGATGTCCAGGTCAGGCAGCGTCACTCCGTTGCGCCGCTGTGCGGTGAACTTCATCTGCGTGCCGTCGGCGCGGATGTTCACCGCGCGCACCTGCGCGTCTTGGCTCACGCCGTAGCTGGTCACTGGGCACTGCACGTCCACCCAGATCGCACGCACGGCCGGATCGTCGATGCACAGGATCGCCGTGCCATAGAAAGGCATGCGATGCAGGAAGTCGAGGAAGGCCCCTTGCAACTTCGTGAAGTCGTGCCCGTACGTTTCCATGTGGTCGGCGTCGATATTGGTCACCACCGCCATCACCGGCATCAGGTTCAGGAAGGACGCATCCGACTCATCGGCCTCGACAACGATGTAGTCGCCACTTCCCAGCTTGGCGTTGGCGCCGGCGCTGTTGAGGCGGCCGCCGATCACGAAGGTGGGGTCCAACCCCGCTTCGGCCAGCACGCTTGTCACCAGGCTGGTGGTCGTGGTCTTGCCGTGG
>JBKJOM010000118.1:0-7076 GCA_046595775.1 Ramlibacter sp.
ACCGGGTTTCAGGTCTTGCGAGCGGCAGAGCGCCGAATGGCCTCGTTGATCTCGGCGATCGAGCGCTCGATGGCGGCGTCGTCCAGGTCATCGACCATGGTGTCGAGCACACCGGCCTGGATGGTGGAGGCGAACACGCCGTCGCTGATGCTGTCGGTGGACACGCCGTGCGTGGACTCGACGGCGTCCTCCGTCTCCCACTCCAGCGCGATCACAGTGACGTTGTCACTGTGATCGCCTCCGTTGCGCAGTCCCAGTTCGACCAGGTCGGGCACAGCGTCGGCCACGGCCTTGGCAGCCAGGTGCTGCACGATCAATTCGTCGGACACAGTGCCCCACAGGCCGTCGGAGCAGAGCAGGATCTTGTCGCCCTGCTGCAGCGTGACGGGGCCGGTAATGTCGAAGACCGGTTTGGTCGGCGAGCCCAGGCAGGTGAAGAGGATGTTGCGGTTGCTCATCCTGTCCATGCGGATCACGCCCTTGCTTTGCTGCTCCAGGTAGGAGTGGTCGCGGGTGCGGGTGAACATTTCGCCATTGCGCACGACGTACAGGCGCGAATCGCCGCAGTGCACCCAGGTGGCGGATGAACCCTGCAGGATGGCGGCGACCAGCGTTGTGCGCGGCGTATCCAGCATGCCCTTCTCGCTGGCGTAGCGAATGATCTGGTGGTGCGCGGCCATCAGCGCGAGCGAGAGGAACTCGGTCACGTCGCTGACCTGGGGCCGCGCTTCCTTCTGGTACAGCGCCGAGATTGTCTGCAGCGCCAGCTGCGCCGCGACTTCTCCTTCCGGGTGGCCGCCCATGCCGTCGGCCAGCACGAACAGGCCCGACTCCCGCGTGTAGCAGTAGCCCATGCGGTCCTCGTTCTTCTCGCGTCCGCCCCTGCGGCTGATCTGGAAGACGGAGAATTTCATCGACATGGCGGCTGTCCCTTACTTTGCCTTGACGCCGCCAAAGCCCGTGGCCTTGCGCACGTTCTTCTTGGTATCGGACACCATGTTGTCGAACTGCAGCCGCATCTTCTCGCCCACCGACAGTTTGGTATAGCGTCGCTCGCCCTCGCGGGAAAGCTCCTTCTGCAGCGCGAACACGGACTGCGGGCGCGACAGCGGGTCGAGCGACATGCACCACTCGACCACCTCGATCAGGTTGTCCGAGTACACGCCGCGCAGGCGCGACAGGGCCAGCGCGAGGCGGTCTTTCTCAAGGCGCTGCGGCGCATCGTTGGGCGGATAGCCCTGCATGCAGGCATAGATGCAGGCGCCGATAGCGTAGATGTCGGTCCACGGGCCCATCGACGAATCGCGGCGGTACATCTCGGGCGCCGCGAAGCCGGGCGTGTACATCGGTCGGATGAAGTTGCCTTCCTTGGACAGCACTTCGCGCGCCGCGCCGAAGTCGATCATCACGGCCTTGTTGTCATCGGTGATGAAGATGTTGGCCGGCTTGATGTCCAGGTGCAACATCTTGTGCTGGTGCACGATGCGCAGGCCGCGCAGGATCTCGTCGAACAGCGACCGGATGGTGGACTCGCGGAACACTTTCTGCTTCTTGAGCTCGCGCGCGGTGATGATGAAATCCTGCAGGGTCGCGCCCTCCAGGTAGTTCATCACCATGTAAACGGTCTCGTTTTCGCGGAAGAAGTTCAGCACGCTCACCACGGACGCGTGTGAAATCTGCGCGAGCGATCGACCTTCCTCGAAAAAACTCTTCAGGCCGAGGCGATAGAGCGACAGTTTTTCGGGCTGCACCTGCGGCAACAGCTCGCCGGGCGCGCGGCCGGCCAGCGATGCGGGCAGGTACTCCTTGACGGCGACTTGCTGGCCCTCGTTGTCGACAGCGAGGTAAACCACGCCGAATCCGCCCGAAGAGAGCTTGCGAACCACGCGATAGCCGCCAATGACGGTATCGGGCGGCAGCGGGGCGGGTTTGACCTTTGACATAAGTTAAGAATGTAGGGTCAACAGCTTAACCCGGTTATTCTCGCAATCCCGCAACGTACAGCCCCTAGAGAGTGCCAATGGCAGTTTACAGCATGACCGGCTACGCCAGCGCGCAGCACAGCGTGGCTCCAGGAGGCGCAGGCACCGACAGCAAGGCCCCCGGCAGCCGCCTCGGCCTCGAGATCCGTTCCGTCAACAGCCGCTTCCTCGATTTGTCCTTCCGGCTCTCCGAGGAATTGCGCCAGTTCGAGCCGCACCTGCGTGAGCTGATCGCCAGCCAGCTCAAGCGCGGCAAGGTGGAAGTGCGCGCCGCCCTGGAGTCCGCGGCCGGCGAAAGCTTGCGCGAGCCCACCGCGCGCATGTTGCAGCGTCTGGACACGCTGCAGGACAATGTGCGCGCCTGGTTACCCGATGCCAGGCCATTGAGCGTGGCCGATGTGGTCCGGATGTGCGCGTCCGAAGGCGGGGCAGAGGTCGATTGGTCCGAAATCATGCCCGCGTTCGCCAAGAAGACCCTCGACGAATTGATGGCGGCACGCGAGCGCGAAGGCGAGCGCCTGGCGCAAATGCTGCTGGGCCACCTGACGCAGTTGCGGGAGCTCGCCCGGCAAGCCAAGCCCATGATCCCGCAACTGGTGGAGCAGCAGCGCAACCGCTTCCTCGATCGCTGGAAAGAAGCGATGGCGCTGGCCGAAGGCGCGGCACTGCCCGAGGCTGCCCAGGACCGCGCCCTGTCGGAGGCCACGGCCTTCGCGATCCGGATCGACGTGGCGGAGGAACTCACGCGCCTGGCCTCGCACATCGAGGAGATCGAGCGCCTGATCAAGAAGGGCGGCGAGATCGGCAAGCGGCTGGACTTCCTCATCCAGGAGTTGCATCGGGAAGCCAACACGCTGGGCTCCAAGTCGGCGGCGCTGGAAATGACGCGCGTGTCGGTGGACATGAAAGTCCTCATCGAGCAGATGCGCGAACAGGTGCAAAACATCGAGTAAGTCGGCGTCACGGGTCGGTCCGCGCCATGCCCGCGGAGAAACCAGTTGATGCCCAGCCCAATGACGCGTAGCCTAAGCCCATGAAAGTACGATTCTGGGGAACTCGGGGGTCCATCGCCACGCCGGGACCGGGCACCAACCACTTCGGCGGCAATACTTCCTGCGTGGAGCTGACGACCGCCAACGGCGACCTGCTGATTTTTGACTGCGGTACAGGCGTGCACCGGCTGGCCGCCGAGTTGATTGCACAAGGCAAAGGACCCATTCATTCGAACATCCTGGTTGGCCACACGCATTGGGATCACATCCAGGGCTTTCCGTTCTTCATCCCGGCCTTCCTCAAGGGAAACTCGATCGCGATCTATGGCCCCGAAGGCAGCCGCGGCTCGTTGCATGAAGTGCTGGCAGGCCAGATGGAGTTCACCTATTTCCCCGTAGAGTTGAACCAGCTCCCGGCCGCGATCAGCTATCACGACCTGACCGAGGGGATTCACTCCATCAGTGGCGTGCGGGTTGCGGCGCAATTCCTCAATCACCCGGCCATGACGCTGGGCTACCGGGTGGAAGCCGATGGGGTGGTGGTGGTGTACCTGGTGGACCACGAGCCGTTTTCCGATGCGCTCTGGCGCGCCGGGGCGCAGCCGGGCCACATCGAGTCCATCCTGCACGATGGCGACCGCCGTCACGCCAAATTCATGGCCGACGCCGACCTCATCATCCATGACGCCCAATACACGCCGGAGGAGTACCCCTCCAAGAAAACCTGGGGACACAGCACGTATGAATACGTGGTGCAAATTGCCTCGGCGGCCGGCGTACGGCAGGTCGCGCTGACCCACCACGATCCGGGTCATGATGACCGATTCGTCGCGGATATCGAGCGCAAGGCTCGCATCCTGGCCTTGCAGCTCGGGACGGGACTCGACGTCTTCTGTGCGTACGAGGGCTGCGAAATCGTCCTGGAGGCCGATGCCGCGTTGAAGCCTTTTGTCTCGACGGCCCCGTTCCAGGCTTCCGTCGCGCAGCGCCACTTTCACATCCTGGTGGTGGATGACCATCCGGACACGCTGGCGGTGATCGCCCGCGCGCTGGAAGACGATCTCTACACGGTCGGCAGGGCCACCAGCGGCCCGCAGGCGTTGCAGATGATTGCCGAACACATGCCGGACCTGCTGGTGCTGGATTACAAGATGGTCGGCATGGACGGCCTGGCGGTCATGAAAGCGCTGCGCGCCAATCCCGCGACACAGTCACTGGCGGTACTGATGCTCACCGCCATGACCGATGAGCCCAGCACCCGGGCCGCCTTTGAAGCGGGGGTGTCGGACTATGTGACCAAACCGTTTTCGATCCCGCAACTCAGTGCGCGCGTCCGCGCCTGCCTCGCGAGAACCCGGTTCCTGTGAACGTGGCACCGGCTAGTCAGTGACCATCCTGACGCGATCGAGGTACCGGGACAGTTCTTCCACCCATTTGCGCGACGCGCCTGTGTCGGCCCGCTCGGCCGCCAACTCAAGGGCTGCGCCGATGTCGGTAATGGCCTGGAAACCATAGCTGCCGCCAGCGCCCTTCATGCCGTGGCCCAGGACCTTGACGGTCTCATGGTCACCACCGTCCAGGGCGTGCAGCATTGCAATGACATCCTGCCTGCGGTTGTGCAGGAAACCGGGGATCAGGTCTGCGAATTTTGGATTCGCACGCACCAGGACCGGGTCCTTTGGGCTGCCCTCCTCTCTCGATGACGGGGGCGCGACCACGGAGTGGTCCTTGATTGCCTGGAGCAGCACCTCTTGCCTGATCGGTTTGGTCAAAAACGCAGTACAGCCCGCCGCCATGCATTTTTCCCGATCCCCCTTCAAGGCCGCGGCAGTGAGGGCGATGATCGGCGTGAGCGGCCGCTGATTTGCTTGTTCCCACCCTCTGATCGCACGCGTCGCGGTCAAGCCATCCATGACGGGCATTTGCCGGTCCATCAGGACCAGGTCATAGTGTCCGGACGTGAATTTTTCATAGGCGATGGCACCGTTTTCGGCGATGTCGATTTTGTACGGCGTGTCCTGCAGGAAGGCGATCGTGATCGTGCGGTTGTCTTCGGAGTCCTCGACCAGAAGAATCTGCAGCGCTGGCAACGGAAGTTCGCGGCCCGTGTCGTCCGACACGGCCGCTCGCTGCGTGGCCTCCGTCCAGATCTCGAACGGCGCGGCGAACGAAAACATGCTGCCCGCGCCGACCCGGCTTTCGACCCAGATGCGCCCGCCCATGAGCTCCACCAGGCGCTTCGAAATCGTCAGCCCCAGCCCCGAGCCCCCGAACCTGCGGGTGGTGGAGGAGTCGGCCTGCGTGAATCGCTCGAAGATCTGGTCCAGTTTGTCGCCCGGAATGCCGATGCCGGTGTCCGAGACCGTGAACCGCAATGCATTGGGGACCGCGCGATCCCCATCGGCCATCACGCGCAGGGACACTTCCCCGGACTCCGTGAACTTGATGGCGTTGCCCAGCAAGTTAAGCAACACCTGCTGCAGTCTTGTCGGGTCGCCGATCAGGTCGCCCGGAACTTGCGGGGCAATCTCGCACACCAGGGCCAGGCCTTTTTCACGGGCACGCACGGCCACCATCTCCGTCACCTTCTCCAGCAGGTCCCTCAACGAAAACCCGGTTCGCTCCAACTCGAGCTGCGAGGCTTCGACCTTCGACAGATCGAGGATGTCGTTGATGAGGTTGAGCAGGTTGTCGCCCGAGCGGCGAAAGACCTGCACATACTTGTTCTGCTCCGGGGTGAGGGAGGTCTTCGCGAGCAAATCCGCCATGCCCATGATCGCGTTCATCGGCGTGCGGATTTCATGGCTCATGCTCGCCAGGAAATCCGACTTGGTCCGACTCGCGCTCTCGGCCGCGGCCTTGGCCTGCTTCAACTCCTCCTCAAAGCGCTTGCGCTCCGTCACATCGCGTGCCGCGGCAAATACGCCCTGCAAGGTGCGGCCTCGGTCGTAGATGGTGGTCACGTTGTAGGAGACCACGGTTTCCTTGCCGTCCCGGGCCCGCGCAGTGAGCTCGTAGTTGGTGACCTTCTTTTCGCTGAGGACCAGCTTGATGGCCGCCTCGGCCCGTTCCGGATCGGTGAAGTAATTCTTGAAGGGCGCGCCGATCAGCTCGTCGCGCGTGCAGCCGGTGAGCGCCTCCATCTGCTTGTTGACGTCGGTGATGATGCCGGCGGGGTCGGTGGTCATCAGCGCGTCGATGTTCGATTCGATCAGGGAACGCGTGTAGAACTGCTGGTCCCGCAGCCGCTGGTCCAGCTTCTTCTGCTCGGCTTCGACCAGTTTGCGCGCCGTGTTGTCGGTGCCGATCAGGAGGTAGCCGATGATCGCGTCCTGCGCATCGCGCAGGGCCGTCACCGAAACCACCGCGGGAAACCGGCTGCCGTCCTTGCGGAAGTAGGTCAGCTCGTAGATGTCCTCGATGCCGCGCGAGGCCTTGAACACCAGCGCCTCGAAGCCTGGCGTGATCGGGGTTCCGAGTTCGGCGCTGAGCGCCTTGGCGCGCGCGATCACTTCCTGCGGGTCGGAAATGTCGGCCGGGGTGATCTTGTTCATCACTTCGGCGGCCGTGTAACCCAACATGCGCTCGGCGCCGACGTTGAAAATCTGGATGACGCCTTTCGCGTCGGTCGCGATGCTGGAGAAGTTGGCGCTGTTGAAAATCGCGTTCTGCAGCGCGCCGGCCTTCAACAGCGCCTCTTCCGCCTGCTTGCGCGCCGTGTTGTCGGTACCGATCAGGAGGTAGCCGATGATCGCGTCCTCGGCGTCGCGCAGCGCCGTGACCGAGACCACCGCCGGGAACCGGCTGCCATCCTTACGGAAGTAGGTGAGCTCGTAAATGTCTTCGATCCCGCGCGAGGCTTTGAACACCAAGGCTTCGAAGCCGGGGGTGATCGGCGTGCCGAGCTCGACGCTCAGGGCCTTGGCGCGGGCGATAACTTCCTGCGGGTCGGAAATGTCGGCCGGGGTGATCTTGTTCATCACTTCGGCGGCCGTGTAGCCGAGCATGCGCTCGGCGCCGACGTTGAAGATCTGGATGACGCCCTTGGCGTCGGTCGCGATACTGGAGAAGTTGGCGCTGTTGAAGATGGCACTTTGCAGCG
>JBKJOM010000123.1:0-7658 GCA_046595775.1 Ramlibacter sp.
GTGAGCAGGTGCCAGATGGTCTTGCGGAGGGATCGGTGGAGATGGAAGCTCGCCGTCTCCAGCACCATGCGCGGGTTCGTGCTCCACCAGAGGATCGGCTGGCCTTCGCTGAACCACGGAAAGATGCCGTGGCAGTACGCGCGATGCAGGCTGTCGGTATCGAGGGAGCCGCCCGCCGCCAGGAGGCCCGGCGCGGGTTGCGATTCGTCCCACGCGCGGGCGGGGTCGGGGAAGGGGTCACCGGGTTCGAGCCAGGGAAGGTTCATCTCGGATTGAAAGTTCGCTTCAGTCGTCGTACGCTGCCATTCTGGGCTTGCCGCGGCAGGCTGGTTTCGCAGGAGGTCTCATGTTTCGCAGAATTCTCGCTTCCGGCGTCCTTTTGACAGGCCTGCTGGGATGCGCAACGCCGCCCACCGACCCGGGCGCTGCGCCGGTACCCTGGCTGGATCAATCCTTCGATTACAGCCCATCGCTGGTCAGGGTCGACAAGGAGGAGTTGTTCCGCCTGCCGCCGGACGTGATGCGAAAGCTGGCTGCCTACAGCGCGAACTCGACGGGTTCCACGGTGCGCATGCAGCAACTTGTGTCGATGATCTTCGGTCCTGACAAGCACAGCTTTGGTTATGCGGCCGGGCATTCGACGACGGCATCGGAAACCTGGGAGCGCAGGCAGGGAGACTGCCTGTCGCTCACGGTCCTCACCTACGCGACAGCGCGCGCATTGGGCCTGCAGGGCGATATGCAGGAAGTCCAGTCGCCCATGACGTTCGACCGCGTGGGCCGGTTCGATGTGCTCAACGAGCACGTCAATGTGTACTTCCCCCGGGCCTATCACGGCAACATTGAAGCTGCGGAATCGCGGGATGTCGTCATTGATTTCGATCCCGACCTCTCGCCGGGCCGTCGCGGCCGCGCCCTGACCGAAGGGGCGATCCTGGCTCGCTACTACAACAACATCGCGGTCGAACACCTCGCGCAGGACCAGCCTGTCCTGGCCTATGCGCACTTTCGCGCTGCGTTGGCCTCAGACCCCGGCTATGCAGCCGCTTACGGCAACCTGGCGGTGCTGTACAGCTCGGCGGGCCGAATGGCCGAGGCAGAGCAGGTGCTGCGAGTCGCGCTGCAACGCGCACCCACTTCGGACCTGCCGCTTCGTGCCCTGCACCAGTTGCTGGTCGACCAGGGCCGCTTGGCAGAGGCCCGGGATTTCGCGGCGCAGCTCGATGCACGCCGTGCCAGCGACCCCTACTACTGGACCGGCCTGGGCCTCAGATACTTGCAGGACGGCGAGCCGGGTCGGGCGATCACGCCCTTGTTGCGGGCACGCGCCATCGCACCGGGGTTCACCGAGGTCCGCCGCTACCTTGCCGTGGCGTATGCGCGCAGCGGTGACCAGAAGCTGGCGAACTCAGAACTCGAAACGCTGGCTTCGCTCGGGGAGCGCCCCGGGAAGATGTCCGCGCTTGGAAAGATCCTCAAGCAGTAACCGGGCCGCGCCCAAAACAGCCGGCCGGATTCGCATCTGAACCGAGCTTCAAAGAATTGAAGACACTACGAGGCCAAGTGGCGTGCATTCTTCGCCCGGATTGCCCATGAGTTCTCTGCCTTCCCTGATCCTGATTGGTGCCGGCGTTGGTGGCCTGTCCGCCGCCCTCGCACTCGCACGTCTGGGCCTGACCGTCGACCTGCTCGAGCAAAGCGCTGCGATCGGGGAGATCGGTGCCGGGCTGCAACTGGGCCCCAATGCTTTCGCGGCCCTGGACGCCTTGGGCGTGGGGGAGAACATCAGGCGCAAGGCCGTGTTCACGGATGACCTGTTCCTGATGGATGCGGTGGACTGCCGTGAAGTGGCGCGCGTGCCGCTGGGCGCGGCGTTCCGCGCGCGCTTTGGCAATCCCTACGCCGTGAGCCATCGCGCGGACTTGCACAACGCGATTTACGAAGAGGTGCAGAAGCACCCGCTCATCCGTTTCCATACCTCCGCCAAAGTCGTTGCCGTCGACCTCGGCGACAAGCGCGTCGCCGTCACCACTGCCGATGGCCGGCGCTTCGAAGCCGATGGACTGGTGGGTTGCGATGGAGTGAAGTCGGTCGTTCGCGATCGCATCCTCGGCGACAACGCGCGTGTTTCCGGCCACGTGGTCTACCGCGCAGTCGTTCCCGTGGCGGACATGCCCCAGGACCTTCGGATCAACGCGCCGGTCGTCTGGGGTGGCCCTGACTGCCACCTGGTGCACTACCCATTGCGCGGTGGCGAACAGTACAACCTTGTCGTCACGTTTCACAGTCGCGAGCATGAAGAGTGGGGGGTCAAGGACGGCAGCCGCGAGGAGGTGATATCGTATTTTGAAGGCGTGCATGCGCGGCCGAGGCAACTGCTGGACCTGCCATCGTCATGGCGGCGCTGGAGCACTGCCGACCGCGACCCGGTCGATCACTGGAGCCAGGGCAGGGCCACGCTGCTGGGCGACGCGGCGCATCCGATGATGCAATACCTCGCGCAAGGTGCGTGCATGGCGATGGAAGACGCCGTAACGCTGGGCGAGGCCCTGCGCGCCACCGGCTTCGATCTGCCGGGCGCCTTCAAGGCCTACGAGGCAGCGCGCATCCCCCGCACCGCGCGGGTTGTACTGTCGGTGCGCGAGATGGGCCGCATCTACCATGCCGCCGGCGTGGAGCGCCTGGTGCGCAACAGCCTGTGGAAGGGACGTACGCCAGAACGCTTTTATGACGCGCTTGAATGGTTGTACGCGTGGCGGCCGGAGCGTTGCCTGGAGGATTGGGAGGGAGCGGGGCGGCTTAGCTGCGTTGGGTGACCGTTACTTGTGGGCGAGTGGCGAACGCACCTGCTCGCAGCGGATTGTGCGCCGCATACCGAAGCGCTATAAAGGCTAATTCATTCCAGGCGGAGGTGAACATGGTTACGTGGAAGTTCCTGTTCGTGACGCTGGCCTTCGTGGTTCCTGCCACCGGATTTGCCGCACTGACCTGTGACGTGAACCCGGCAGCCCAATGGCGACCGACGGAGCCGGTGGGGCCTTGGGAATGTTCGCCGAAACGCCCGCTCGAGGAAGCGGCCGCAGCCACGCTGAACGTGCTGAAAGCCGCCGGGGAAGCGTGCATCAAGGAATGGTCGGGCAACAAGGGCTACCAGGAGTACCTGCTGAGCACACGCGACAAAATGGCGAGTGTGTGTCCAGCGATGGGGCCCGCGCCTGCCCAGGCTGCGTGCTATGTGGCGTACATGGTTGGCAAGATCGGCACCGACGGCGTGAAGTGCATCGTTACCGGCGTGGCCCAGAATCTTCCAGTGACTGCCGATCACCGGGACGCCCTGCAAGGCGCGTTCGATGTGCTGTTCGAGGCCAAGGAGAGGTACGAGGATCTGCAGAAGGGCCTGAGTCCAGATCTGCTGTCGCGAGAGGAACAGAACAAGCTGCTTCGCAGCATCAACAAGGACTGGAAGAAGGAGATCGAGGAAAACCCGGTTTTCATTGCAGCGAAGAACGCACGCGGCGGCGGCATGCAGCGGCTGCTGGACGCACTCACACCCAACGACCTGCTGGCGCAAAACGCATTCGAGGCAGCATCGGCCAACCTGCAATCGTGTTCGCTCGCCGACACGGATGCACAGTTGAAACGCGGCGCCCAGGCCGCCTTGCAGGCCTTCAGCGCCGGCCGAGCGGCCGGCCGTGAGGCGCAGAAGAACATGGTGTGTATCGAGCGCGACATGCTCCTGCAGCATGGCACCAGCTGGCGCTTGATCGCTTCCGGCCCCCTTATGCAGGAGTACGAGGATAACCGACGCGCGCTCGAACGACTGCAGGCAGAGGACGTGGGGCGCGGGCAGCGCTTGGCCGTGTTCGGCCAGACCTGCCAAACCCTGCTGCAGTGGGACCAGGCGGTCGCCCAGAAAAAGCAGGTGTATGACGCGAGTGCACAACTGCTCGCGAATGCATTGCGTTCCAACACCTGCTATCTGGAGCCTGCCGCGCAGGCGCTGAGAACGATTCAGACGCTGGAGGCGGAAACATGCGGAGCGCAGATCGCGCAGTCGAGAAACACGGTCCTGGGTGGGATGTGGCCAGCCGGCGGCGTGGGTGTGGCGCTGGGCATGCGCATGCAGCAATGCACGCTGACCGCCCGGCTGCCGCCCGCCGCACCGAGCACGATGCGGCCGGTGCACGAGGGCTCTTACGACATGAGCGGAATCTGGCGGATGAATTACAACTGGTCGGTGACCGGTGCGGACTTCGAGGGAACCGTTAGCGGGTCGCCGCGCAACTGGACGTTCAAGGGCAGGTTCGTCGGCGGCGGCAATGCGATCTGGCACCCGAAGAGCGGGGAGATGACGTGTAGCGGCAACGGCACGATCGGTACCGAAGGCACGGTGAGCTGCACGGCCACCATCGAAAAGGCCGTCTGGCAAGCGCAAGCGCGCGGCATGCTCACCGCGGTCACTGTCGGGAGCGCCCAGAAGTTCCAGTTCAAGGGCCGCGGAACGGGGACCAACGAACAGGGCGTGAGCGCCGGCGTAGACAACATCAGCCTGCATCCGAAGTAGGGCTCGATCAACGCTTTGCGATGCATCTGTGACCCCGGGTCAGCCGTCCCGTGAGCTGACTTTTGCTGTGAAACTTCGGCTCACGCGGTTGGATTTCCAATCCCTGCTTCATACTGCGCACAACTTGAGGAGAAGTGGACTTGGAAAAACCCCTGACCCGCATCCTGGCTGCAGCGGCGCTGATGTTGCCCTTGCTGGCACCGGCCCAAGCTGCCAAAGACACCCTGGCGATCGGCATGTCGCAGTACCCGCCCAGCCTGCATCCGGGCATCGACCCGACCGTGGCCAAGAACTACGCGACGTTGTTCGGCTACCGCAAGATCTCCGCCTACAACGACAACCGGCAGTTGCAGTGCTACCTGTGCACCGAACTGCCTACCATCGCCAATGGCCGGGCCAAGATCGTTGATCTGGGCGGCGGCAAGCGCGGCATGGCCGTGAAATTCACGCTGCACCCGCAGGCCAAGTGGGGCGATGGCACGCCGCTCACCTCGAAGGACGTGGTGTTTACCTGGACAGTCGGCAGCAAGGTGGAGAGCGGCTTCGCCCGCCCCGACCTGTTTCAGAAAATCACTCGGGTGGAGGTGATCGACTCCAAAAACTTCGTGCTGCACATGAACAAGGCGGAGTATGACTTTGCCGACCTGTTCAATTTCCCGGTGCTGCCCTCGCACCTCGAAGAGCCGGTGGTCAAGGCGCTGACCAATCCGGCCGACTACAACAAGAATACCAATTACAGCCGCGCCCCAACCACGCCGGGGCTGTGGAACGGACCGTACCGCCTGACGCAGATCCAATCCGGCGCGTTCCTCGTGTATGAGCCGAACCCGCACTGGTGGGGCCCCAAGCCCTACTTCAAGCGCATCACGGTCAAGACCATCGAGAACACCGCCACGCTCGAAGCCAACTTGCGCTCCGGCGATGTGGATTTCATTTCCGGCGTACTGGGCCTGTCGATGGACCAGGGTCTGGCCCTGGCCGACGACCCTGGCATGCAGGCCAGGTACAACTTCGAGTTTCCGCTGGCGCTGGTCTACGAACACATCGACACCAATCGCAACAACCCGGTGCTCAAAGACAAGCGGGTGCGCCAGGCGCTGTTGTACGGCATCGACCGCGAGACGCTGGTCAAGCAACTGGTGGGCGGCAAATTTCCGGTAGCGCACAGCTGGGTCAATCCGCTGGACCCGGGCTATGACGCCAAAGTGCTGAAGTACCCCTTCGACCAGGGCAAGGCCAAGGCCCTGCTGGACCAGGCCGGCTTCAAACCTGGTGCCGACGGCGTTCGCGTCAACCCTGCCGGGCAACGCATGTCGCTGGAATACATGACCACGGCCGGCAACAAGCTGCGCGAGCTGATCCAGCAGGTGTTGCAGAACCAGTGGAAACAGATCGGCGTTGAGGTGGTTATCAAGAACGTGCCGGCCCGCACCTACTTTGGCGAAACGCTGAAGAAGCAGCAGTTCACCGGCCTGGCCGAACTGGCCTGGAGCTCGGCGCCGGAGGAGCCGCCCACCAACACGCTGGGCATCTCGGCCATTCCGACCGCGGAGAACAACTTTGGCGGCGCCAATTACTCGCAGTTCAACCATCCCGCCATGGACAAGCTGATCGGCGATGTACAGCGCGAGCTCGATCCGGCCAAGCGCAAGCCGCTCTGGGCCGAGATGCAGAAGATCTACACGGACGAGCTGCCGGTGTTGCCGCTGTTCTTTCGCACCGACGTCTACGTGGTACCCAAATGGCTGACTGGCATCCTGAAGCCCGGTCAGTTGCCCGAAGGACCGGCCGCGGTCGAGACCTGGGGCGTGCGTTGAGGTGTCCGTCGGCGTGATGCTTTCACCGGAGCCGGAGCCGGCGGCTGCGTTGCTGGCTGGCGCTACAGCGCCAAATGGCGTTGTAGCAGGCGGCACGCTGCTGCACGTCGAAGCCCTGTCGGTCGCCTTCAGCACCGACCAGGGCATGTTGTGCGCGGTTGATGCCATCAGCTACAGAATTGAGAGCGGCAAGACGCTGGGCCTGGTCGGCGAGAGCGGCTGCGGCAAGTCCACGACGGCTCTGGCGCTGATGGGGCTGCTGCCGGGCAACAGCCAGGTCTCGGGCGCTGCACACTTTCTTGGGCGCGACCTGATGGCCCAGACTGAAAAGCAATGGCGCAAGGTGCGTGGCGACCGCATCGCCATGATCTTTCAGGAACCGATGACAGCGCTGAACCCGGTGTTGCCGATCGGCGAGCAGATCGGCGAGACCCTGGTGCTGCACCAGAGCCTGGACACCAAGGCGGCGCACGAGCGCGCCGTGGAGATGCTGCACGAAGTGGGGATCCCTTCGGCCCGCATCCGCGCCGCCGCGTACCCCCACCAGCTCTCGGGCGGCATGCGCCAGCGCGCCATGATCGCCATGGCCCTGGCCTGCAAACCCAGCCTGCTGATTGCCGACGAGCCCACCACGGCGCTGGACGTGACCATCCAGGCGCAGATTCTGGAGCTGATGCTGGAGCTGCAGGATCGCATCGGCATGGCGATCCAGTTCATCAGCCACAACCTGGGCGTGGTCTCAGAGCTGGCCGACGACATCATCGTGATGTACGCCGGACGCATCGTCGAGCGGGCTCCGGCACACACCTTGTTTGACCAGGCGCGCCATCCCTATACCCAGGGCCTGATCCAGACCCTGCCGAATCTGCAGCGGCGCCAAGCTCGCCTGCCGGTGATCCAAGGGGGTATGCCCAACCTCGCAGTGGCGGCGCCCGGTTGCCGCTTTGCCGATCGCTGCCCGCGGGTGATCGCCCGCTGCCGCGAGCAGGCGCCACCGCTGGAGCCGGTGGCTCCCGGCCATGATGTCGCGTGCTTCAGGGCGAACGAATGAATCAAGTGTCGCCTTGCGATCCGGCCATTCATGCTGAATCTGTAGCAGCGCCGCTGCTCGAGGTCGACCAGCTTGCCGTGCACTTTGCGATGAAGCGCAAGTCATGGCTGCAGCGCGGCGCCTCGCCGGTGCTCCAGGCGGTGTCGGACGTGAGTCTGGCCATCACGCCCGGAGAAACCCTGGCCCTGGTGGGCGAGAGCGGCTGCGGCAAGACCACGCTGGGGCG
>JBKJOM010000086.1:0-3566 GCA_046595775.1 Ramlibacter sp.
ACCGCCCGCCATGACCGCCCAAACCGCCGCCGTCCCCGCCACCCAACAACCGCTGTCTGATCTCGACCCGGCGCTGTTCGCTCACCACCGCGTGCGCAGCCGCGATGGCGATCTGCGTCCGTTTAATCCTGAGCGCATCGGTCGCGCGGTGGCCAAGGCCTTGCTCGCTGCCGAAGGCGGCGACGTGTTGTCGGCGCGCAGCCGCGATCTGACCGCGCTGCTCGCGCGTCAGATTTGCGAACAGCTCACCGCCCGTCGTCCCGAAGGCGGCAACTTCGACGTCGAAGAGATCCAAGACCAGGCCGAGCTCTCACTGATGCGCGCTAGCCAACATGAAGCCGCGCGCCGCTTCGTGCTCTACCGCGAGTCCCGCCGTCAAGCACGCTCGACCCAGACCATCGCCAAGAAAGTCGTCGTCGAGGTCCCCGCGATCTCCGTGACCTTCAGCGATGGCGCCAAGCGTCTGCTCGACTTCGATCGCCTGCGCTGCGTCATCACCGAAGCCTGCACCGGCTTGACCGGCGTCAGCGCCGAGCTGCTGGAAAAAGACACCCTCGCCAGTCTCTATGACGGCGTGCCCTACGCCGAACTGGTGCAAGCACCGGTGATGGCCGCGCGCATGCGCCTGGAAGAAGAGCCCAACTACACCTTCGCTGCCGCGCGCCTGCTGCTCGACACCGTGCGTGAACAGGCCCTTGGTCGTCCGACCACCCAGGCCGAACTCGCTGAAGGCTGGGAAGAGTACTTCAAGGCCTACATCCAGCGCGGCATCGAAGCTGGCCTGCTCGACCGTGAGCTTGGCAATTACGATCTCGCGCGCGTCGCCAAGGCCTGCCAACTTGATCGCGATAACCAGTTCGAATTCCTCGGTCTGCAGATCCTTGCCGACCGCTATTTCCTGCACATCCAGGGCCGTCGCATCGAACTGCCGCAGGCGTTCTGGATGCGCGTCGCCATGGGTCTGGCCGTGCGCGAGACCGATCGCGAAGCCGTCGCCATCAGCTTCTATGAACAGCTCTCGACCTTCCGCTTCGTCTCGTCGACCCCGACGTTGTTCAACAGCGGCTGCACCAGCCCGCAGTTGTCGTCCTGCTTCCTCTCGACCATCCAGGACGATCTCGGCGATATCTTCAAAGCTCTGCGCGACGACGCGCTGCTCTCGAAGTTCTCCGGCGGCCTGGGCAACGACTGGACCCCGGTGCGTGCGCTCGGTGCGCACATCAAGGGCACCAACGGCAAATCCCAGGGCGTGATTCCGTTCATGAAGGTCGCCAACGACGTCGCCGTCGCGGTCAACCAAGGCGGCAAGCGTAAAGGCGCGATCTGCGCCTACCTCGAAACCTGGCACCTCGACATCGAGGAATTCCTCGATCTGCGCAAGAACACCGGTGACGACCGTCGGCGCACGCACGACATGAACACCGCCAACTGGATCCCCGACCTGTTCATGCGCCGGGTGCTCGAAGGTGGGCAATGGACGCTGTTTTCGCCCAGCAACTGCCCCGACCTGCACGACAAGTTTGGCGCCGACTTCGAAAAGGCCTACGTGGCCTACGAGGAGAAGGCCGACCGCGGCGAGCTCAAGCTGCACCGCCGCCTGCCCGCCAAAGACCTGTGGCGCAAGATGCTGACCATGCTGTTCGAGACCGGCCATCCCTGGGTGACCTTCAAGGACGCCTGCAACGTGCGCAGCCCGCAGCAGCATGTCGGCGTGGTGCACTCGTCCAACCTGTGCACCGAGATCACGCTGAATACCAGCGACACCGAGATCGCGGTCTGCAACCTCGGCTCGATCAACCTGGCCCAGCACTTGGCTGGCGGCCAGGTTGACCAGGTCAAGCTGAAGAAGACCATCGCCACGGCGATGCGCATGCTCGACAACGTCATCGACATCAACTACTACGCGGTCAAGAAGGCGCGCGACAGCAACCTGCGCCACCGCCCGGTGGGCCTGGGGCTGATGGGCTTCCAGGACGCGCTGTACGAGCTGCGCGTGCCCTACGCCTCGGCCGAGGCAGTGGAGTTTGCCGACCGCTCGATGGAGGCCATCTGCTACCACGCCTACTGGGCCAGCACCGAGCTGGCCGAGGAGCGTGGCCGCTACGCCACCTACCGCGGCAGCCTGTGGGACCGCGGCATCCTGCCGATCGACTCGCTCGACCTGCTGGCCGAGGCCCGCGGCGGTTACGTCGAAGTGGACCGCTCGGTGACGATGGACTGGGCCGCACTGCGCAGCCGCATTGCCGCCCACGGCATGCGCAACAGCAACTGCGTGGCCATCGCACCCACCGCCACCATCAGCAACATCATCGGCGTGGACGCCTCGATCGAGCCCTGCTTCGGCAACCTGTCGGTCAAGAGCAACCTGTCAGGCGAGTTCACCATCGTCAACGAGTACCTGGTGCGTGACCTGAAGCGCCTGGGCCTGTGGGACGACGTGATGGTGATGGACTTGAAGCACTTCGACGGCAGCCTGCGCCGCATCGACCGTGTGCCCGAGGACATCAAGGCGCTGTACGCCACCGCCTTCGAGGTGGACGCGCAGTGGTTGGTGGAAGCCGCATCACGCCGCCAGAAGTGGATCGACCAGGCCCAGAGCCTGAACATCTACCTGGCCGGCGCCTCGGGCAAGAAGCTCGTCGACATCTACAAGCTGGCCTGGCTGCGGGGCCTCAAGACCACCTACTACCTGCGCACGATGGGTGCCACGCACGCCGAGAAGTCCACCGTGACGGCCGGCGCGATGAATGCTGTGTCGAGCGGTGGCGCGGCCTCGGGCGGCCTGTCGGCGATGGATGCCGAGGCAGCATTTTCCCAATCCGCAATCGACGCGACTCCGGCCAGCGACATCAAGTTCTGTTCGATCGACAACCCCGACTGCGAAGCCTGCCAATGAGCCTGGGCCGTGGGCCCGGTCTCGTCATCACCACACCGGCACTGTTTGCACGATGCAAGGTCACCACAAGATGACCGCCTGCATGTCAAGAAGTGCTTGGTGTTTGAACACAACACTCTGATAATTCAGAGCCATAGGACATACACACATGCTGGTCTGGGAAGACGAAGTCAAAGCCCCGTCGACGACTCACTCGAACACCTCCGCGCTGCCCGTCCGGGCCCTTGCGGAGGTGGTGCCAACGGCACCTCCGGCAACAGGCGCAACGGCATTCAAGCCGGCCCCGATCGCCAAGCTGATCACCCAACTTGAAGTGGCCGTGCCCGCCTCGGCGTTGGCGCCTGCCATGGCCGCCGCTGCTGCAGCCAGGCATGCCGCGAGTGCGCTGATCAAGCCCGCTACCGGCACCGCCGCGCTGCGTGTTGATGCGGCCGAGAAGCGCATCATCAACGGGCAGACCGACCTCAACCAGTTGGTGCCATTCAAGTACAAGTGGACCTGGGAGAAGTACCTCTCCAGTTGCGCCAACCACTGGATGCCCAACGAAGTGAACATGTCGCGCGACATCGCCACTTGGAAAGATCCGAACGGCCTGACCGATGACGAGCGCCGCCTGATCAAGCGCAACCTCGGCATCTTCGTCACCGCCGATTCGCTGGCCGCAAACAAC
>JBKJOM010000160.1:0-9513 GCA_046595775.1 Ramlibacter sp.
GGCTTGATCGGCACCCATTGCGCAGAACACGCGCCGGTGACCGACAGGTGCGGCTCGACCTGCACCCGCTTCATGCCGCGCACGCGCGCCTTGGCATGCCGCCAGACGCCCACCACGCCGCCGGAAGCCTCGACGTTGGCGCCGCAGGAGATCAGGTAGTTGCACAGCGGCGTGTCGGGCGCGACGATGAAGGCGCGGTGCCAGAACTCGCCGTACAGGTGTTCGGAGTGGTAGCACTTGACGCCCTGCCCCGAGCCGAAGCCCATGTCCACCGGGCCCCAGGCGCCCAGGAATGCCGGGAAGGTGCCCATGTAGGACTGCGGCGTGCCACCGCCGCCGAAGCTGGCGGCCACGCGCGGGTAGCCGGATTCGTCGGTGAAACCGCTCTCGCGCACGGCCTTGAGCTTGTCCGTGATCAGCGTCATCGCTTCGTCCCACGAGATCGGCACGAACCCCGGGTCTTCGTCCCGCCCCTTCTTCGGGTTGGTGCGCTTCATCGGAGTGAGCACGCGATGGGGGTTGTACGTCTTCTGCACCAGGCCGTAGGCCTTCACGCAGACCTTGCCGCCGCCCGGGTGGACAGCCGCCGCGCAGAAATTCGGTTCGACCTCGGTCGCCACGCCGTCCTGCACCTTGACGGTGAGCAGGTCCGGGCCGGCCACGCACTGGTAGCAGTAAGTCGGCACGCGCTTCGTGACGGCCGCCTGTTTCATGCCAGACCTGCCTTCGCGGCCTTGGCGGCGAGCCTCTTCTCGGTCTGCGCGATGTCCACGATGTAGCGCTGGTGCGTCGCCCGGCAGATCGCGTCGAGGCTGTCGCGCCCTTCCACCTTGAACGTCGCGGCGCGACCCTTGAGCTCGACCAGCTCGATGTCCAGCTCCACCGCCATGCCCTGCAGCGTAGCGGCCAGGTGATCCAGCTCGATGCGTGTGCCCACCGAATCCTCGCCCGCGTCGAGGTGCGCCAGCAAGAGTTCGCGGCAGACGATCTCGACGTCCCGCACCAGCATCGGCGTCGCATAGACGCGGGCCTTCTCGCCCATGAAGTCGATGGTGCGGTCGCGCGTGACCTCGAATCTGGCGGTGTGTTTCAGGCCGGGTTGCAGGGTAGGTTTCATCGTCGTCCTTGGGTTGCCTCAACCGCCGAGGTAGGCCTGCTGCACTTGCGGGTCGTGCAGCAATTCGCTGGCCGAACCGGCCAGCACGATGCGGCCGGTCTCCATCACATAGCCGCGGTCGGCGATGCCGAGCGCGGCGCGTGCGTTCTGGTCCACCAACAGGATGGTGGTGCCCAGTTTTTTCAGCGCGGCGATGCGTGTGAAGATTTCGGCCACCAGCCGCGGCGCCAGGCCCATGCTCGGCTCGTCGAGCAGCAACAGGCGCGGCTGCGCCATCAGTGCGCGGCCGATCGCCAGCATCTGCTGCTGGCCGCCCGAGAGGTTGCCCGCGAGTTCACGGCGCTTGCTTTCGAGCACGGGGAAGATCGAGAAGATGCGCGCCAGCCCATCGCGCGCACCGCGAGCGAACGCGCCCAGGCGCAGGTTGTCTTCCACCGTCATCGGCGCGAAGACCTGCCGGCCCTCGGGCACCTGCACGATGCCGAGCTTGACGCGCTTTTGCGCATGCATGGGTGCGAGGTCGGCGCCGTCGAAGCGGATGGTTCCGCCCCACGACGGCTGCACGCCGGAGATGGTGCGCAGCAAAGTGGTCTTGCCCGCGCCGTTGGCGCCGACCAGGGCCACCAGTTCGCCCGCAGCCACCTTCAGGCTGACCCCCGACAGCGCAGGGATGCGGCCGTAGCGGCTGTCGAGGCGGTCAACCTCGAGCATCTTGCGTCTCCAGCGTGGGCTCGGCGACTGGGTCGTTGGCTGCGCCGGTGCCCAGGTAGGCCTCGATCACACGCGGGTCGCTCGCCACTTCGGCCGGCGTGCCCTCGGCGAGCTTGCGGCCATGGTCGAGCACGAACACATGATCCGACACCTCCATGACCAGGCGCATGTTGTGTTCCACCAGGATCACGGTCGTGCCCTCGGCGGCGAGCCGCTTGATCAGCACGTCGATCTCGCGAGCCTCCGTCGCGTTCAGGCCCGCGGCGGGTTCGTCCAGCAGCAGTAGCGTTGGCTCCGCGCCGAGCGCACGCGCGATTTCCAGGCGCTTCAGGGCGCCATAAGGCATGGCGCCGGACGCCGTGTCCTCGTAGCCGGCCAGGCCCACCTGCCGCAGCAGCGCCCGCGCCGCGTCCCGGCATGCCGCTTCCGCCCGCACCAGGGCGCGCGTGTGCAACATGGCCGAGAACAGCGAGCAGCGGTCACGCAGGTGGCGGCCGGTCATCACGTTTTCGAGCGCCGTCATGTTGAAGAACACCTGCAGGTTCTGGAACGTGCGGCCGATGCCGGCGGCGGCGAATGCGTGCACCGGTTCGCCGGACAGCTCGCGGCCGGCCAGGCGGATGCTGCCGGTGTCGGGCCGGTACACGCCGCTCAGCATGTTGATCAGGCTGGTCTTGCCCGCGCCGTTGGGCCCGATGATCGAATGCACCGCGCCGCGCCGCACCTGCATCTCCAGGCCATCGATCGCATGCACGCCGCCAAACGCCTTGGAAAGGTTGCGGACATCGAGAATCGGGGGGCTGCCGGCGCTCATCCCCATCTCCTCGCCCACCAGTGGGCCAGCGTGGGCACGATGCCCTGCGGAAAGAACACCATGGTGCCGACCAGCACCGCGCCGAACACCATCATCTCGTAGTCCTGCAGCACGGTGAGCAGTTGCGGCAGCACCGTGAGCACGGCCGCGCCGACCACGGCGCCGAAGATCGAGGCCATGCCGCCGAACACGACCATGATCACCAGTTCGATCGAGTGCATGAACGAGGCCTTGGCCGGCGTGATGAAGCCCGTGTAGTGCGCGGTGAGCGCGCCCGCCAGCGCGGCGAACACGGCGGACACCACGAACACCTGCAGCTTGTAGTGCGCGCTGCGGATGCCCAGCGTTTCGGAAGCCACCTCGGAGCCATGCAGGGCGCGCAGCGCCCGCCCGCTGGGCGACTCGATCAGGTTGATCGCCAGCCACACGGCCAGCAGCAGCGCGGCGCCAGCCAGCCAGTACCAGGTGCGCTCGCCCTTCACCACCCAGCCGAACAGCACGAGCGGTGGCACGGTCATGCCGTCCGGGCCCCCGGTCCAGCGGTCCTCGGTCGACAGCACGATGGAAATGATGATGCCCAGGCCCAGTGTGGCCATCGCGAGCGTGTGGCCCTTCAGGCGCAAGGTGGGATGACCGACGACGAACGCCAGCAGGCCCACCAGGGCGCAAGCCAAGGGCAGCGAGACCCACACGGGCACGTCGTAGCGCGTGGCCAGGATGGCGCTGCCGTAGCCGCCGAGCGCGAAGAAGCCGGCGTGGCCGAGGCTGATCTGCCCCGCATAGCCGATCAGCAGGTTCAGGCCCACGCACACGATGGCGTTGAGCGCCACCTGCGTCGCCACGTCGTAGGCGTAGTTGTTGGCCAGGACCAGCGGCGCCAGCGCGATGACCACCGCGAGCGCCAGTGTGCCGCCGCTGCGCGGACGCGCGGCCCAGCGGCGGGCGCCGCCGGTTTCAGACACGGTCGCTGTTGCGTGCGCCAAGGATGCCTCCGGGCATGAAGAACAACACGGCCAGGATGACGACGAAAGCAATCGCGTCCTTGTAGGCCGACGAAACGAAACCGGCCCCCAGCCCCTCCAACAGGCCCAGCAGCAATCCGCCGATGACGGCGCCGGCAAAGCTGCCCAGGCCGCCCAGCATCGCCGCCGCGAAGCCCTTGAGGCCCAGCATGATCCCGGCGTCGTAGGAGGTGAAGGCGATGGGCGCGATCAGCACGCCACCCAGCGCACCCAGCGCCGCGGCCAGCCCGAAGCTGGCGAACAGCACGCCGCGGGTGTTGATGCCCACCAGCTGCGCGGCCAGCCGGTTGTACGAGGTGGCCAACATCGCCTTGCCCATCAGCGTGCGCCCGTAGAAAGCGCTCAAGGCCGCCACCGCCACCGCCGCGCCGCCCAGAACCCAGAGGCTTTGCGGCAGGATGGTGGCGCCCATGAAGGAGATTGGCGCCTCGCTCGAGAAGGCCGGCAGGCGGTGCACACCCTTGCCCCAGACCACCTGGGCGACACCGCGCAGGAACAGCGAGACGCCGATCGTGATGATGATCAGCGTCACCGTGCCGGCATGGCGCGCCGGCTCGATCGCCACCTTTTCCACGACGAGCGCCACCAGCACGGCCGCGCCGATGGCGGCGGGCAGCGCAAGCGCCAGCGGCACGCCAGAGGCCCAGAGCGTAGCCGCGCTCATGCCGCCGATCATCACGAACTCGCCCTGCGCGAAGTTGATCGCGGTGCTGGCGTTGAAGATGATGGAAAAGCCCAGCGCCACCAGCGCATAGATGGCGCCTGCCGTGAGGCCGCTCGCAATGAACTGGAGCCAGGCACCGCTCATGATCTGGGTCCTCTGGGAGGTGGGGTCAGGTCACTTCACCAGCGTCCAGTTGCCGTCCTTGACCTCGAGCATCCGGAAGGCGCTCAGATCCAGACCCATGTGATCGCTGGCGGACATGTTGACCACGCCGCCGGTGCCCACGTACGACTTCGTCGCCTCCAGCGCATCGCGCACCTTGGCCTTGTCGGTCGAACCTGCGGCCTTGATCGCATTGACCGCCAGCATCAGGCCGTCGTAGGCATGGCCGCCGAAGGCGGAGACGTCGGCCTTGAACTTGTCTTCGTAGCCCTTGCGGTACGCGGTGACGACAGGTTTTTGCGAGTCCCCCGCGGCCAGCAGCTCGGACACCAGCAGCGCCGCGGCCGGCAGCCGCACGCCTTCGGCCGCCGCGCCGGAGAGCTTGATGTATTCGCGCGATGCCACGCCATGCGACTGGTACAGCGGCAGCGCGAGGCCGACCTGGCGATAGTTGCGCGTGACGATGGCCGGGCCCTGGCCGAAACCGGCGTTGAGCACGGCCTGCGCGTTGCCGCCCTTGATCTTGGTGAGCTGGGCGGTGACGTCGGTGTCCGTCGCGCCATAGGTTTCGTCGCCCACGATCTCGATCGCGTACTTCGACGCGACCTTCAGGCATTCGGCGCGCATCGACTTGTCGAAGCCGCCGCTGCCCGAGATCAGCGCCGCGCGCGAGACCTTGCGCGCCTGCATGTCCACAAAGACTTTCTCGCATGCCATGCGGTCGGTGTGCGGGGTCTTGAAGATCCACTTCTTGACCGGCTCGACGATGACGACCGCACCGGCGAGGGAGATAAACGGCGTGCCCGCGGCCTCGGCCAGCGGCACGGCCGCCATGGTGGTGCCGGTGGTCGAGCCGCCGACCAGCACGTCGACCTTGTCCTGCTCGATCAGGCGCTTGGCGAAGGTGCGAGCCTTCTCGGCGTCGCCGCTGTCGTCGTACGACACCAGCAGGAGCTTGCGGCCGAGCACACCGCCTTCCGCGTTGATCTTGTCGACGTACATTTCCAGCGTCTTGAGCTCGGGGTCTCCCAAGAACGACGCCGGTCCGGTGACGGACAGGAAGGTGCCGATGCGCACGACTTCCTGCGCCGTTGCGGCCGGGGTGAAAATGAAGCCGGCGAGCGCCATGACCGCGATGGCAAGGTGTCGGGTGGGCGTGTGCCCGGGGGGGTGTCTCATCGAAATGTCTCCTGGTGTAAGTGCCTGGAAGCCGACCTGTCATAGAATTCCGGTCAGTTGACTCATTCTGGTACCGGAATGCGGGTATTGACCTTGATCTAGCGCAACCTCCTCTTTTGGCCTCGCCCTCCCAAACCCTTAGTCCGGCGTGCGCTCGCCGCAGCGTGGTCGTGCGCTCGGCGCGGCGCGCCGACCTGGACCCGGTGATCGAGATTGACGCCACCGTCACCGGCCTGGAAAAGCGCAGCTACTGGCAGCGCGTCTTCCGCCGCTACGGCATTGCGGCGCGCGGCGAGCAGCGCTGGTTCCTGGTGGCCGAAATGGAGAGTCGCGTGGTGGGCTTCCTGATCGGCGAAGTGCGCGACTGGGAGTTCGGCTCGCCGCCGTGCGGCTGGGTCTTCGCGATCGATGTCGACCCGAAGATGCGCCAGTCGGGAGTGGCGAGCCAGCTGATGGTGGCGTTGAGCACGAAACTCAGGCGCGCCGGCGTGCGCAAGCTGCGCACGCTGCTGGCCCGGGACAACGCGCTCATCCTCTCGTTCTTCCGCAGCCAGGGCATGATGGCCGCGCCGCTGATCCCGCTGGAGCTGGACCTGCAGGAAACCCTGCCCAACGGCAGCGGCGCCAAATCCGCGGCAGCGCGATGAGGCTGCAGGTGAACACCACGCTCGCGCTATACAGCGTGATCGAATTCGCGTCCGACCCCGCACGTCACATCCCCGCCGCCGAGATCGCACAGAAGTATGACGTCTCGCCGCACCACCTGGCCAAGGTACTCGCCGAGCTGGCCCGCGCCGGCATTGTCGAATCGGTACGCGGCGTCGGCGGCGGCTACCGCTTCACGGCCAATGCACGGCGCCTGACGTTGATGGACGTGATCCAGCTCTTCGAGGATTTCTCGCCGCCGGGGGCGCAGCGCCGCGACCGCCAAACCGCCACGCCGGTGGACCTGGCGCTGGACGTCGTGCTGTCGGAGATCGACGAGATCGCGAAGGCGACGTTCAGCTCGATCACGCTGGCGACGATGCTGCAGCTGGTGGGGCGGCAGCGGCTCGGCTGAACACGCATCAGAGGGCGTAGCGTGGGCACCGTTGCCCACCGGCAATCAACGCAGCACTTCGCAGGCGGCACGAGTGCCCACCCTAAGCATCCATACCCATCGCCACTTGCTTGCGCAACCTGCGCCACCCTTCATCCACCTCGTCCTGCAGGATCGCGATGTTGATCGAATCGATGTCCTTGTACCTGCGCTGCAAGGCGAGGTAGTCCGACACGGGCCGGTCGCCGCGCTCGCGGTTGATCGTGTAGCGCTCGCCATCCTCCACTTCGTACAACGGGAATGCGCCGCACTCGACCGCATAGCGGGCGGCCTGCAAGCCGCCGTCGTCCGGCAGGCCCCAGCCGTCGATGCACGGCACCAGCAGCGTGATGATGCGAAAGCCCCGCATGGCCTTGGCCTTCTCCACCTTGCGGACCAGGTCGGGCAGGAAGCCGACGCTGGCGGTGGCCGCGTACGGCACCTGGTGCGCGGCCATGATCTCCGTCAGGTTCTTCTTGCGCGTCAGCTTGCCTTCGGGCGTGGAGCCGGTGCGCGCGTAGTGCGGCGTGGACGAAGACTTCTGCGCGCCGGTGTTCATGTAGCCTTCGTTGTCCAGGCAGAAGTACAGGATGTTCTCGTTGCGCTCGGCCGCCGACGACAGGCATTGGAAACCGATGTCATAAGTGCCGCCGTCGCCGGCCAGCACGATGACGTGCGTGTCGTGTTTGCCTTGCGAATCGAGCGCTCGGCGCAATCCGGACGCGGCGGCCGCGCTGGCTTCCAGCGTCGGCTGATACACCGGGATGTGCAGTGAGCTGTACGGCTGCGGCCCCGAGATGATGGCCATGCACGACGGCGGAATCACCGCCATCGCATCGGGTCCGATGGTGGCCAGCACATGCCGCACCGACAGCGCTTCAACGCAGCCGGGGCAGGCCGCATGGCCCGAGCAAAGCATCGGCTTCTGGTTCAGTTCCAACGTTTCCATGCGGTTCACCTTGCCCATTCGGATTGGGGTTGCGGCGGTGTGGCGAGCGCCGAATGCACCAGCTGCGCGATGGCATCGGGCGACACGTTCACGCCGCCGACGCCGGCCAGGATGCCGTGCATACGCGGGGGTGCCTGGACGCCATAGAGCGCCCCCCGCAGCTCCTGGTGCAGGATGCCGCCCAGGCCCGGCGAGTGATTGCGGTCCAGCACGACGACGTCCGGCACACCTTCCAGCGCGACGCGCAGTGCCTGCACCGGCAGCGGCCGGAACAGGCGGACCTTGAGCAGGCCCACGGCTTCACCGGCGTCGCGCATCGCGTCCACCGCTTCGCGCGCGGTGCCGCACATGCTGCCCATGGTGACGATGACGATGCGGGCGCCGTCGCAGCGGTAGCGCTCCACGATGCCGTGGGAGCGGCCGGTGAGGGCACCCCACTCACGGTCGGCTTCCTGCGCGGCAATGAGTGCGTGCGCCATGCCTTCTTCCAGCGCCTGCCGATGGCGGCAGAACATTTCCGCGGACACAACGTTGCCCCAGGACGAGCCCAGTTCCGTGTCGAGCCGGTTGACGGGTTGGTAGGGCGGCAGGTAGCCGTCGACCACTTCCTGCGCCGGCACCTGCACCGGTTCCAGCGCGTGCGAGACATAGAAGGCGTCGTGGTTCACCATCACCGGCAGCAGCACCTGCTCTGCGATGCGGAAACCGTGCAACACGGTGTCCAGCGACTCCTGCGCGCTCTCGGTGTAGAACTGAACCCAGCCGGTGTCGCGCTGCGCGAGGCTGTCGGTCTGGTCCGGCCAGAAGGCCCAGGGCGAAGCGACCGTGCGGTTCACGTTGGCCATGACGATGGGCGCCCGCGCGCCTGCGGCGTAGTGCAGCAGCTCGTGCATCAGCAACAAGCCCTGCGACGCGGTGGCGGTGAACACGCGCGCACCGGCGAGCGACGCCGGGATGCACGCGGCCAGCACCGAATGCTCGGACTCGGGCGTCAGGATCTCGGCGTCGAAGTTGCCTTGTGCGTGGAAGTCGGTGATCAGCTCCAGGATCGGCGTCTGCGGCGTGATGGGGTACACCGGCACCACCTGCGGTCGCGCCAGCCGCGCGGCCCAGGCCACGGCATGGTTGCCGGTGAGCAGCATCGGTTTTTGGTGGGCGGCTGTCATTTGGTTTCCTCCCGCAGGGTCATCGAGCCCGTCGGGCATTCCTTCACGCAGATGCCGCAGCCCTTGCAGTAATCGGTGAGCACCTCGTAGCCGCCGTCGACACGCCGGATCGCAAGGTCCGGGCAATAGTGGAAGCAGTTGTCGCAATGAGTGCACTCGCCGCAGGAAAAGCAACGGCCGGCTTCTTCCAGCGCCTGCTCCAGCGCCAGGCCCAGCTGCACTTCCAGCCCGGTCGCGATGCGTTCACCGACGGGGCGCAGCAACGCGGGCGCGCGCGCATGCTTGGGGTGGTACCAGGTTGCGATGCCGGCCATGCCGATCGGCTGTTCCTGATCGGCCGCTTCAGCTGGCACGCCGCGCAGCACACGGTCGATGTCCAGGGCCGCGCGCTTGCCCATGCCGATCGCTTCCGTCACGTACCGCGCCACGCTGGACACGTCGCCGCCCGCCCAGACGCCATCGACGGATGTTTTCTGGCGGTCGCCGACGGTGAGCAATCCGCCCGCTGCGCCCAGGCGTTGCGACAGCGCGGACAGCTCGGCATCGTGCCCGATGGCCACGACGACCGCGTCGGCGGCAAGTTCGAATTCGCTGCCGGCTATCGGCTTCACGGTGGACTGGCCGCGCATGGCGCCGGGCTCGAACTGCACA
>JBKJOM010000072.1:0-7242 GCA_046595775.1 Ramlibacter sp.
TGGAAGTGGTGCTGCGCGCACCCAAGATCACGCTGGCAGTCGCCGGCGTGATCCTGGTCGCCAGTCTGTGGCCGTTGCAGCACATCGGCGCCGAGTTCATGCCGCGGCTGGACGAAGGCGACCTGCTGTACATGCCGTCGGCGCTGCCCGGCCTGTCAGCCGGCAAGGCTGCCGAACTGCTGCAGCAGACCGACCGCCTGATCAAGACCGTGCCCGAGGTGCTGTCGGTCTACGGCAAGGCCGGGCGCGCGGAAACCGCGACCGATCCGGCGCCCCTGGAAATGTTCGAAACCACGATCCAGTTCAAGCCGCGCGATCAATGGCGCGCCGGTATGACCGCCGACAAGCTGGTGGACGAGCTCGACCGGATCGTCAAGGTGCCGGGCCTGTCCAACATCTGGGTGCCACCGATCCGAAACCGCATCGACATGCTCGCCACCGGGATCAAGAGCCCGGTCGGCGTGAAAGTGGCGGGCACCGACCTGGCCGAGATCGACAAGGCCACGACCGACATCGAGAAGGTGCTCAAGGATGTGCCGGGCGTGAGCAGCGCCCTCGCCGAACGCCTGACCGGGGGGCGCTACGTCGACGTGAACATCCGCCGTGAAGCGGCGGCGCGCTTCGGCATGAACATCGCCGACGTGCAGTCGGTCATCGCGTCGGCCGTGGGCGGCGAGAACATCGGCGAGACCGTGGAAGGCTTGCAGCGCTTCCCGATCAACGTGCGCTATCCGCGCGAGGTCCGCGATTCCCTCGAGAAGCTGCGCGCCCTGCCGATCGTGAGCCCCACCGGGTCGCGCCTCCTGCTCTCCGACGTGGCCGATGTGCGCATCAACGACGGCCCGCCCATGCTCCGCAGCGAAAACGCGCGGCTATCGGGATGGGTCTATGTCGACATTCGCGGGCGCGATTTGCGTTCCGCCGTGCTGGACATGCAGAAGGCCGTCGCCGACAAGGTGAAGCTGCCACCGGGCTATTCGATCTCGTGGTCCGGACAGTTCGAGTTCCTGGAGCGCGCGACCGCCAAGTTGAAGGTGGTCGTGCCCTTCACGCTCCTGATCATCTTCGTGCTGCTGTACCTGACCTTCAATCGCTTCGACGAGGCATTCCTCATCATGGCGACGCTGCCGTTCGCGCTGGTGGGCGGCATCTGGCTGCTGTACCTGCTCGACTACAACCTTTCGGTCGCTGGCGCGGTGGGCTTCATCGCACTGGCGGGGGTCTCGGCGGAGTTCGGTGTGATCATGCTGCTGTACCTCAAGCAAGCGTGGGAAGAGCGTATCGCTCAAGGCAAGACCGATGAGGCGAGCCTGCTCGATGCGATCCGCGAAGGCGCCGTGCTTCGCGTGCGTCCGAAAGCCATGACTGTGGCTGTGATTCTGGCAGGTCTCTTCCCCATCATGTGGGGCACGGGCACCGGATCGGAAGTGATGCAGCGCATCGCCGCGCCGATGGTGGGCGGCATGATCACTGCTCCGCTGTTGTCGATGTTCGTGGTGCCGGCGGTGTACCTGTTGATGCGGCGGCCCCGGCGGACTAGGAACCTTCGCGAAGGTAACACCCCAAACCCACAAGCCACAGCACCGCTGGAGCCAGCAGCGCCCAGCGGAAGTCGGATTGCAACATGAAGTTGGTTGCGCTCATCAGCGCAACGCTAGGTCATGCGCTTGCATCGCGAGCCTTCGCGGATTGCCACGAGGGAAAAAAGCGCGGTGTCCGCGCTGCGTACGCCTGGAAATCAGCGCCGAATTGCGTCAGCATCTGCGCCTCTTCCGTGAGCGCCAACCTGCCATACATCAGCAGCAGCACGGGGAACATGGCCAGCGTCAGCAGCGTCGGCCACTGCAGCAGGAAGCCCAGCATGATGAGCACAAAAGCCACGTATTGCGGATGACGGATTCTTGAATAGGCACCGGCAGTCGCCAGCTCGTTGTGGCGCTGTGCGTGATACAGGACAGTCCACGCGCTGGACAACAGATAGAAGCCGCCCCCCAGAAACACATAGCTGGCGATGTGCAGCGGGCTGGCGTGGGGGTCGCCTTTTGCGCCGAGCAGCGTGGACCAGAGATGACCCGAATTGTGGGAGAGCAAATCCAGGCCCGGATACTTTGTCTGCAGCCAGCCGGCCATGAGATAGATGCTCAAGGGAAAACCGTACATCTCGACGAACAACGCGACGACGAAGGCGGCAAATGCGCTGAAAGTGCGCCAGTCGCGCGCGGTCTGCGGCTTGAAGAAGCTGAAGGCGAACATCAGAAAGACGGCGGAATTGAGGACAACCAGTGCCCAGAGGCCGTAGCCGGAAGTGTCTGGATCCATGGGGCGTGCCCTCTGCCTGTCGGGTTGTCACGAAACGAAGATGAAACGGCCGCGACTGTCAGTCATTGCGCCCATGGCCGCCGTGGCCACCGTGACCGCCGTGCATGAATACATGCATCAGCGGGCAGGCCAGCAGCAAGAGCAAGGGCAACGCGCCGACGAAGTGAGCGCGGTGTTCGCTCAGTAGCAGGTAGGCTGCGATGGCGCCCAGCATCAGAAACCCGAGGGCGTAGCGTGTACGCCAGAAGCCGGACGCCTTCGCGCCTTGAACCGGGGTCACGGCCCCCGGGCTGGCGCGAACAGGGTTCATGGCTGCCGCCCCTACTTTGCCGGCGGGGGCAGGCGGTCGCCCATCATCGCCATCGCCGCTCCCATCATGGCCATGTGTTTCTCCATCATGGCCTGGCGTGCTGCCATGGAGCCATTGCCTGCCTTCATGTCGCCCATGTGCTGGTGCGACGAGTCGTTCATCATCGACATGCCCTCCTGCATGGTCTTCATGTGCTCGGCCATCAGCTTGCCGCGCTCCTCCGGCGTCGCGGCGACCATCATTTTTTCGTGCATTGCCTTCATCGCCGCGATTTGCGTATCCATTCGCGCCATGCCGGCTGCAGGCTTGGCAGCGCTTGGTTTCGTCGCAGCAGCGCCTGCGGATCCGGGCGGATGATGGCCCGCGTGCTCATCAGGCTGCGCCGCCCAGCCGGCAGTGCCGATCACGGCGGCGATGAGTGCAAGGGGAAAGAGTCGAGCGTTCTTCATTGGACAGTCCTGGTTCAAAGGGAGACAGAAATTCATTCTAGGCACCCATGCGCAGCCCCGACTTGACCTACGTCATCCCCACCTGCTTGAGACCCGGTATCGCGTGGCTCAGCGGTGGCCCCGAACCGTTCTCCTCAGCCGCAGCGCATTGAAAATCACCGACACCGAACTCAGGCTCATCGCCAACGCCGCGATCATGGGCGACAACAACCAGCCGGTGAGCGGGTACAACACGCCCGCCGCCAGCGGCACGCCCAAGGCGTTGTAGACGAAGGCAAAGCCCAGGTTCTGCTTCATGTTGGCGATGGTCTCGTTGGAGATGACGCGGGCCTGGGCGATGCCGCGCAAGTCGCCCTTGACGAGCGTCACCTGGGCACTGTTCATGGCGACATCGGTTCCCGTGCCCATGGCCACGCCGACGTCGGCCTTGGCCAGTGCCGGAGCATCGTTGATGCCGTCGCCCGCCATCGCCACGATGTGGCCTTCGCGCTGCAACCTGTCCACCAATGCCAGCTTGTCGGCGGGCTTGACCTCGCCATGGACTTCGTCGATTCCCAGCCGGGCCGCGACGGCCTTCGCGGTGGTCAAGCCGTCGCCGGTGGCCATGATCACCCGCATGCCCGATGCCTTGAGCGTGGCCAGCGCCTCGGCGGTGCTGGCCTTGACCGGGTCGGACACGGCCAGCAAGCCTGCTGGCCGGCCGTCGACCGCCAGGTACATCACGCTCGCACCTTCCGCGCGGAGCGCTTCGGCCTGCGCTGCGAGCGCGTCGGTCGCGACGCCAAGCTGCGTCATCAGCGCCGTGTTGCCCAGCGCAATCGCCTTGCCACCCACGGCGCCGCGAACGCCGATGCCGGTGCCGGACTCAAAGCCTTGCGCTTTCTCCAGCACCAGCCCCCGCTCGCGAGCCGCATCAACGATCGCATGCGCCAGCGGATGTTCGCTACCCTGGTCAAGGCTGGCGGCGAGTCGCAACACCTCGTCTTCGGCAAAGCCTGAGGCCGCCAGCACCCGATCAAAGCGGGGTTTGCCTTCCGTCAACGTGCCGGTCTTGTCGACGATCAGCGTGTCCACCTTGCGGAGATTCTCGATCGCGGCCGCATCGCGAAACAGCACACCTTGCGTGGCGGCCTTGCCGGTTGCGACCATGATCGACATGGGCGTGGCCAGCCCCAACGCGCAGGGGCACGCGATGATCAGCACGGCAACGGCGTTAACCAGGCCATAGACCCAGCTCGGCTCGGGCCCCACCCAGCCCCAGGCCAGGAAAGTCAGGAGTGCGATGGCCACGACGCTGACGACGAAATAGCCTGCCACCAGGTCGGCCATGCGCTGCATCGGGGCGCGGGACCGCTGGGCCTGCATCACCATCTGCACGATGCTCGCCAACATCGTCTGCGAGCCCACCCGCTCGGCGCGCACGACGAGCGCACCGGTCGTGTTCAGCGTGGCCCCGATCACCGGATCGCCCACCCGCTTGGAAACCGGCATCGGCTCGCCGGTGAGCATGGACTCGTCCACCGCGCTGCCGCCTTCGGCGACGATGCCGTCGACCGGCACTTTCTCCCCGGGCCGCACGCGCAACATGTCGCCAACGTGGACGTGCGCCAAAGGCACGTCTTCCTCGGTGCCATCGGCGTTGACCCGCCGCGCTGTCTTCGGGGCCAGCCGCAACAGGGACTTGATCGCGGCCGAGGTCTGCGAGCGCGCCTTGAGCTCCAGCATCTGCCCCAGGAGGGTCAGCGAGATGATGACCGCAGCCGCCTCGAAGTAGACGGACACGCGCCCCATCGATGCGAACTCCGCCGGAAAGATGCCGGGGACGACAGTCGCGGCCACGCTGTAGATGAATGCCGCACCGGTGCCCAGCGCGATCAGCGTCCACATGTTGGGGCTGCGGTTGACCAGGGACTGCCAGCCGCGCTCGAAGAACGGCCAGCCCGCCCAGGCCACGATCGGCAAGGTGAGCACCAGCTCGACCCAGCTTTGCGTGGCCATGCCGAACCAACCCAGCCGGTGGCCCACCATCGCCAGCAGCGTCACGACTGCAGTGAGCGGCAGCGTCCACCAGAAGCGGCGAGTGAAGTCCTTCAGCTCCGGGTTCTCGTCGTCATCGAGGCTGGGCATGAGCGGTTCAAGCGTCATGCCGCAGATCGGGCAAAGGCCGGGCTGGTCCTGCCGGATCTGCGGATGCATGGGGCAGGTGAAGACAGTTCCGGTTGTCGGCGGCGGCACCGGGACGTGACCCGTGTGATCTTTGTGGAGGCCTTGCATGGTATTGCGCCGTTTCCTTTGAACGTGTCATCGTCGACGGCGCCGCCCTGCGGTGTCGTCGCGCTTGCTATCTGGCCGGCTGGATGTCCACGAGGATGTACTTCCCCGCTTCCCAGATGGCCTTGAACCGCACCTTGTCGCCGGCCTTGAACTTGTCAAACACCGAAGCGTCCTTCGTCTCGAACACCATCGCCATCGGTGGCATGCCCAGGTTCTTGATCTCCTCGTGCTTGAGCGTGACCTTCTTGCCGGCCTTGTCGACCTTGCGAATCTCGCCATTCGTGAATTCGCCGGGAATGACGGCCTTTGCGCCGGACGCGGCGGCGATGGGGGCCACTTGCGCTTGTGCGCCCACGCTGAACGCCAAGGCTGCTGCCACGATGATGGCGGACTGGAGGGATTTCATTTGCTTTTCCTTTGCGTGGGGTTGATCTAACGCGGGGTAACCTTGATTTTTCCGGCCATGCCGGCCTGGTAGTGGCCGGCAATCAGGCACGCGAAGTCGAATTCGCCGGGCCGGTTGAAGTTCCAGACGAGATCGCGCGTCTTCCCGGCGGCGACGTGGGCCATGTAAGGCTCGTCATGCTCCATGTCCGGAAATTTCATCATCAATGCAGCGTGTTCGTCGAGGTCCTTCTTCGTGCCGATCACCAATTCGTGCAGCAACTTTCCGCCGTTCTTCACGACGAACTTCACGATCTCGCCTTGCCTGACTTCGATGCGGTCGGGCGTGAAGCGCATCGCATCGCTCATGGTGATGGCCACCGTTCGCGTTGCGGCTGCCGATTCGGCGGCGATCCCCCAGGGCTTCTGCTCCTTGCGCACGGGCCCGGCCTGCTTGCCGGCCTGGCGGCCCTCATGCGCCGGTGCAGGCAATGCAAAAGCCAGTGCGAGTGCCGCGAACATCAGATACTTGCTGTACATGGGTTGCTCCTTCATTTCAGTGGCCGCTGTGGCCATTGGGTTTGCGGATCTGCACTTCGACCTGCGGTGCTGCCCGGCCCCTGGGACCTGCGGCCTGGCTGCGCGCGGGCGCAGGCAATTGCCCGGTGAACTCGTACGCGACCGAGCCCGCAGGATGCTTGAACCAGCCCGGGTCCTGGTAGTCGCCGGGCTTCTGGTCACGCCGAACTTTCATCGTGGTGAACATGCCGCCCATGCCCAGAGAGCCAAAAGGCCCTTGCCCTGTCATCATCTGCGCCGTGTTGTCCGGCAGGGGCATCTGCATTTCCGTCATGTCGGCCATGCCCCGCTCGCCCATCACCATGTAGTCGGGAACCAGGTTGGTGATCTGGCGGGCGACGTCGCGGTGGTCGACGCCGATCATGGTCGGCACGCCGTGTCCCATCGCATTCATGGTGTGATGGCTCTTGTGGCAGTGGAAAGCCCAGTCGCCCTCCTCGTCCGCGATGAACTCCACCTGCCGCATCTGGCCCACTGCCACGTCGGTGGTCACCTCGGGCCAGCGCGCTGACTTCGGCGTGGGACCGCCGTCGGTTCCCGTCACCTGGAACTCGTGGCCATGCAGGTGGATCGGGTGGTTCGTCATGGTGAGGTTGCCCACGCGGATGCGCACCCGGTCGCCCTTGCGCACGTTCAGCGAGTCGATGCCGGGAAAGATGCGACTGTTGAACGTCCACAGGTTGAAGTCCAGCATCGTCATGATCTTGGGCGTGTAGGCACCGGGGTCGATGTCGTAGGCGTTCAGCAGGAACACGAAGTCCCGGTCCACCGGGTCGATCAGCGCGTGGCGCTCCTTGGGGTGCGTCACCCAGAAACCCATCATGCCCATCGCCATCTGCGTCATCTCGTCGGCGTGCGGGTGATACATGAACGTGCCGGGGCGCTTGGCCACGAACTCGTACACGAGGGTCTTGCCGACCGGAATCT
>JBKJOM010000070.1:0-4682 GCA_046595775.1 Ramlibacter sp.
GTTCGTGCACGTCGGCCAGGTCGATCTCGATCACGGCCGCGAATTCCGCGTCGGCATCGCGCTCGAGCAGTTGCGGATTTTTCAGCCACGCCTCCTGCGCGGCGATCCGGCGAGCCAGCGTGCGGCCGTCGGCATAGCCTTGCGAGATCATCCAGCGCATCAGCGTGATGTTGCTGTTGACGTATTCGATGATCGGCTCCTTGCCCAGGTGCACGGTGCAGCCGGCGGCGGAGCGCTCGGCCGACGCATCGGACAGCTCGAACGCCTGTTCCACCTTGAGCTGGGGCAGGCCCTCGATCTCGAGCACGCGGCCGGAGAAGATGTTTTTCTTGCCCTTCTTCTCCACCGTGAGCAGGCCCTGCTTGATGGCGTAAAGCGGAATGGCGTTCACCAGGTCACGCAGCGTGACACCCGGCTGCATCTCGCCCTTGAAGCGCACCAGTACCGACTCGGGCATGTCCAGCGGCATCACGCCGGTGGCGGCGGCAAAGGCCACGAGGCCCGAGCCTGCCGGAAACGAAATCCCGATCGGGAAGCGCGTGTGGGAGTCGCCACCGGTGCCCACGGTGTCGGGCAGCAGGAGGCGGTTGAGCCACGAGTGGATCACGCCATCGCCCGGGCGCAACGAAACACCGCCGCGCGTGGAGATGAACTCGGGCAGCTCGTGGTGCATCTTCACGTCGACCGGCTTTGGGTAGGCTGCGGTATGGCAGAACGACTGCATCACCAGGTCGGCCGAGAAGCCGAGGCAGGCGAGGTCTTTCAGCTCGTCGCGCGTCATCGGGCCGGTGGTGTCTTGCGAGCCCACCGATGTCATCTTCGGTTCGCAATAGGTGCCGGGGCGCACACCCTGGCCTTCCGGCAATCCACAGGCGCGGCCGACCATCTTCTGCGCGAGCGTGAAGCCCTTCTTGGTGTCGATCGGCGCGACCGGCAGGCGGAACAGCGTCGAAGGCGGCAGGCCCAGGGCCTCGCGCGCCTTGGCCGTGAGGCCGCGGCCGACGATTAGAGGAATGCGGCCACCGGCGCGCACTTCGTCGAACAGCACGTCGCTCTTGACCTTGAACTGCGCGATCACCTCGCCGTTCTTCAGCGCCTTGCCTTCGTAGGGACGCAGTTCGACGGTATCGCCCATCTCCATCTTGCTCACGTCGAGCTCGATCGGCAGGGCGCCGGCGTCTTCCATCGTGTTGTAGAAGATCGGAGCGATCTTGCTGCCCAGGCAAACGCCACCGAACCGCTTGTTCGGCACGAACGGTATGTCTTCGCCGGTGAACCACAGCACGCTGTTGGTTGCCGACTTGCGCGACGAACCAGTGCCCACCACGTCACCGACATAGGCGACGAGGTTGCCGCGCGCGCGCAGCTCCTCGATGAACCTGACCGGGCCGCGCTTGCCTTCTTCCTCGGGCGTGATGCCGGGGCGCGGGTTCTTGTGCATGGCCAGCGCGTGCAGCGGGATGTCGGGTCGGCTCCATGCGTCGGGCGCAGGAGAGAGGTCGTCGGTGTTGATTTCACCGGCCACCTTGAAGATCGTGACCTTGATGCTTTGCGGCACTTCGGGGCGCGATGTGAACCACTGCGCGTCGGCCCAGCTCTGGATCACGGCCTTTGCATGGGCGTTGCCCCTGTCGGCCTTTTCCTTGACGTCGTGGAACTGGTCGAACATCAGCAGCGTCTTCTTCAGGCCTTCGGCCGCGACACCGCCCACTTCAGCGTCATCCAGCAGGTCGATCAGCGGACCGATGTTGTAGCCACCCAGCATGGTGCCCAGGAGTTGAGTCGCCTTCTCGCGGCTGATGACCAGGCACTTCTCGGTACCGTGGGCTACAGCGGCCAGGTAGCTCGCCTTGACCTTGGCCGCATCGTCCACGCCGGCGGGCACGCGGTTCGAGATCAGGTTCACGAGGAATTCCGCCTCGCCGGTGGACGGATTCTTCAGCAGCTCGATCAGCTCGCCGGTCTGCTTGGCCGATAGCGGCAGCGGCGGGATGCCAAGGGCCGCGCGTTCGGCGACGTGGTCAACATAGGCTTGCAACATGGTTCTCTCTCCGTTCAGGTCATTGGGGGCGGGTACCTACTTGGTCCCCGTGCTCTTGTTGGTGGTCGGCTCGGGGCCGGGCTGCGGCGCCTGCTCGGGCTCCAGGATGTTGATGGGCGGCTTGCCCTTCAGCGATTCTGCATAGGTGATCTGCTCCGGGCTCTGGCACTCGTCGGCCAGGCGCTGGCCAAGTTTTTGACTCATGAGCATCGACTTGTTGCCCAGTTGCAGCCACATGGCGCCGCGCTGGGGGTCTTCCAGCCGGATCGCGCCGGTGCGGCTTTCCACCGGGTGCATGCGGAATCGATACTTGCCGGTCGTCACCATGAACATGCCTTCGCGCTTCATCGGCGCGAGCTTGACGCTGGCGCCCAGTTCGCAGGGGATGCTGCCTACGAAGACCTTCTTCGCGACGGCGAGGTCGGCATCGCTGAGCACGATGTTGGGGTCGTCGTCGATGGGTGTGGCTTCTTCGACCGCCTTGCGCGCGGACGGCGCAAGTTTGGAGCCACTGGTCTTCGCGGCCGATGCCTTGGCGGCTGGCTTCGAAGCGGGCGCGGTCTGCGCGAATGCCAGCGCGGGCATTGCCGCGACGATGATGGTGGTGAGGAGGGTTTTCAAGATTTGTCTCCGGTGGTCATGCACTCGGGGCCGTGAACCAGCCCCGTACTTCGTGTGGCAGCTTCCTTCCAGTCTGGTGCCCTCTCTCCAGCACCTGCCAGTAGTAGCGGTAGCTCGCCCGGTCCTCCAGCTTGCCGCCGAAACTGATCGGCGCCCATTGGGCCTTTGCGGCCTCGATGATGATCTGCGCGGCCTTCTCGAGCTCATCCGCCGCGGGCGCGAAGGCCTCGAGGATAGGACGGATCTGATCAGGGTGGATGCTCCACATCCGCGTATAGCCCAGCTCGTTCGCGGCACGCTGCGCCGCCCGGCCCAGGGCCCTGGCGTCCTTGAATTCGGTCACGACGCCGTGCGAGGGCACCTTGCCATTGGCGTGGCAGGCCGACGATATCTCGATCTTGGCGCGCACCACCAGCGGGTGCGTGAACTGGCCTTCGATGCCCATTCCATACGAGGGAATGGCACCGCCGTGTGCGGAGACAAAGTCCATCAGCCCGAAGCTAAGCGACTGCACGCGCGGATGCGCGGCAATATCGAAGGCGCGGTGCACGGCAGCGGGCGACTCGATGAGCGCGTGGAGCGGCAGGTGCGCTGCGCCTGCCGCATCGATGGCCGTACAAGCGCGCTCGATGTCGGAGACGCTCTCCACTTTGGGCAACATGATGTGGCGCAGCTTCTTTCCCGCCTTGGCCGCGATCGTGGCGATGTCCTGCTCGAAAGCCGGATGGTCGACTGGATGCACGCGCACTGCCACGCGGGCTTTCTCGCTGGCGATCGATGCAAGCGCCACCACCAGCGCGGCGTGATCGGCCTCGCCGCCCACGGGTGCGCCGTCCTCGCAATCGAGCGTGACGTCGAACACGCAGGCACCGAACTCCTCGATCATCTCGGCTTGCAGCAGCAGGCTCTTGCGCATCCGCGCTTCGACGCCGCTGTAGTGGTCGCACACCGGCAGCACCACGCCGCCGGCCTGGGCGCCAAGCAATGTCTCGCGGGGATGGATGACAGCGCTCATGACCTGCGTCTCGCCACGATGAAAAGGCGCGGGAAAGCCAGCAGATGCTTGCCGTCCGCGCGCACCGGATAGTCGCGCTCGATGCAGTCCTGGTATTGCGCTAGGTAGTCGGCGCGCTGTGCGTCGCCCAGCTTTTCGATGAACGGCTTCAGGCCCGTGCTGCTGACCCACTCGACGATGGCCGCAGGCGAGGCCATGCGGTGCTGGTAGATGGTGTGCCATACATCGACCTCTTCCGCCTCACGCGCGAGCAGGTCGTAATAGGCGCCCACGGAACGCAGCGGCGTGCGCAATTGCTCCGGGTCCCCGATGGCATCGGCGAAAGGCGCGCGCCGCGCCACTTCGAGCATCGCTCGGTGCGAAGGTTCTTCGCGGTTGTCGGGCATCTGGATGGCCAGCACGCCGCCGGGCGCCAGCAAGGAGAACAGGCGCGGCAGCAGCGCCTCGTGGTCAGGCACCCATTGCAGGGTGGCGTTGCTGTACACCAGGTCAGGCGTTTGCGCCGGTTGCCAATCCGAAATGTCGCCCAGCTCGAATGGCACTTCGGGCAAGCGTTGGCGCGCACTGTCCAGCATCGAAGGCGAGTTATCGACGCCCATTACCGCAGCATCGGGAAAGCGCTGGACCAGCAACTCGGTGGAGTTACCCGGCCCGCAGCCGAGGTCGAACACGCGCCTTGCGTGGGCCAGTGGCACGCGCGCCAGCAACTCCCGCGCCGGCCGCGTGCGCTCGTCTTCAAAGCGTCGGTACAGCGCAGGATTCCAGTCGGCCATGTCTTCGCTGAAGTCCTTTTCAGATCAGGGCTGGGGACGCAACGGAACGCTCACAGGAGGTGAGCGACGCCCGCCTGCTCGTCCTGCAGTTCCTTCAAAGTCTTGTTGATGCGTTCCTGGCTGAACTCGTCGATCGGCAGGCCCTGGACCACTTCGTACTTGCCGTCCTTGGTGGTGACGGGGAAGCCGAACATGGTGTCTTTCGGGATGCCGTAGTCGCCATTGGACGGAA
>JBKJOM010000232.1:0-5711 GCA_046595775.1 Ramlibacter sp.
GTTCGGCTGGTCCAGCACGTACCGATTGCAACGCAGAAGCCCCGTATCCACGGGGCTTTGTTGTTTCTGCGGTCAACAGTTCACGCACTGATTTTGCGGCGGCTGGACGACTTGACCCAATGAAGTCCGGCGCCGAGATCAATGCCGATGTTCGCCTCACGCAAACGGCGACCAGCCTGCCCTGGATCTCAGCAAGTGTCCATCGTGGCACCGGCCGATGCGCAAGGCAAAGTCTGGCTCAGCAGCAAGCCAGGCGCGAGCCGAAGCGCATCCGTTGCGGATCGAAATGTTCTTTGTGGCGCACAAGACCGGAATGTCGAAAGGCTTCTATCTCAGTGAAGTTTGTTCAGCGTCATAGAATGGGTGTCACGACAATGTCCCTGCCCGAACCCCCGTCATCGCTGCATGCGCCACCCCAGGTTGAGCTTGGCAACTTCGAAGAGGTGCTGCGGCAGCAGGGGCTGCACGCGGCACTGCGGTTTCTCAACGATCGGACCAGCCACCGCTTCACGGGCGTCTACCGCTATGACGGCGACATGCTGCGCAACGTGGCCCTGTTCGACCGATGGCAGCCTGCGGACGCGGCGGGCGCTGACGCTCCGATGTCGGAGACCTTCTGTGCGATTTTGCCGAGTGCCGGCTACGGCCTTGAGGTTGCGGATGGCCGCACGGACTCCCGCTATCCATGGATGCAGGCCAACCCGGTCGTTTGCTACTGCGGTGCCTTGATGAGGAATGCGGCGGGCGAGCCGTTCGGTACCCTTTGCCACTTCGACGTACAGCGCTGCGAAGCCCCCGCTTCGCAGCTCTCACTGTTGTTGGCCGCCGCCCCTCTTGTTTACCGATCGCTTGCATCGCTGCGTCACCCGCCGGGAACACCGTCATCGCAGGCATGTCCAGGTTCTTGATGGTTCTGACAGGCGCGCGTCGGCGAGAATCTCCTCATGCCCACCTCGCTCCCCGGCATCATCCTCGCCCTGGCCACGTTCGGCGTGACCTTCATCGTCGCGCGCACATTGGCCAAGTGGTACCGCAAGCGTCACGCGAAGCGCGACGAATCGGTGGCGCGCGCCGCTGAGAGCCGGCAGGTGCGGCGGGCGCGCAAACGCAAGGGCGACGCGCGCGACTGAAGGGTCCTAGGTTCCCCGGAACATGGCGTTCAGCATTGCCCGGCGCCGCCGATCACGCGCCCAGGCGATTGATCTCGGCGTTCTCCACCACGGCCGGTGGGTTGTCTTGCGCGACAAGCGCGAGCATCGCCCGGCCGACACGCTCGGTGGTGGTCAGCAAGTTGGGCAACAGTCGGACGCCGACGCCCATGAAAGGGCCGCCGACGGCGTACGCCGCTGCCAACGCACGGTGCGGGGAGCGCACGCCGTGCACCGGCTGGATGCCCCCCGGCCGAAGCATCACCGCACGCATCGGCAGCGCGGCGAGCGCACGTTCGGTTTCGCCCTTGACCCGCAGCGGCATGAAGCGGCTGTCCGGATCGGCGTGCGCGCCGGAGACATAGACGAACCGCAAGCCCGGATTGAGGCGTGCCAACGTCTGCGCCACCGATGTGGTCAGGTCGAGCGTCACCTGCCGGTACACGGCTGTGGGCGTGCCGATGGGCGGTGCGCCGGCACAGTACAGGCAGGCATCAAACGGCTGCAGGAAGTGTTCGATGGCACGCAGGTCGGAAAAGTCGACATGCACCAACTCATTGAACTTCTCACTCGGATGACCGCTGGCCCGGCGAGACAGTGACACGACCTTCGTCACACGGGAATCGAGCAGGCATTCGCGAAGAACGCCCTGGCCGACGAGTCCGGTGGCGCCGATGATCAAGATGCGCATGGTTGTCTGAGTAACGCCGCCACTATACGGCAGGCCGAATTCCCACACACCGCACCCTGCTCTCGTGATCCTGTCCTGTTGCCAGGCGCTCGCGCCGTTCCTTGCACACGGCGCGGTCGGCCCGCCGACAGTCGCTGCTTGACCTTCACGCTCCGTGAGGCACTAAAGTACGCTCCATGAACCGGAGAGGGACTCGATGAACCCCAAGGACTCGATGCCGCGCCTCCAGGCGCTGGACAACCTGCGCGCCCTGATGATGTGGCTGGGCATCGTGCTGCACGTGTCCGTCATCTATATGGCGGGCGAAGCCATCCTGCCTTGGCGCGACGAGGCCCGCACGCCCGTGGCCGACTTCGTGATGGCCTTCATCCATTCGTTCCGCATGCCGGTGTTCTTCATCCTGGCGGGTTACTTTGCCGCGATGCTGTTGCAGGGCCGCGGCCCGCAAGGGCTGGCACGGCACCGGCTGCTTCGGCTGGGTCTTCCCTTCGCGGTGTTCTGGCCGCCGATCTTTTTCTTGACGGGCACGCTGGCGTTGGCTTTCCTGCATCGCATGGCGCGCGGCAGCTGGGGCCTGGACATGTCGCTGATGCCGCAGGATCCGTTGATGCCGCGCGGCCCGGCAACGATGCACATGTGGTTCCTCTGGATGTTGTTGTGGATGAGCCTGGGCACTGCGGCTGTCGCGCGCTGGTTGCCGGGGCGGTGGATGGCCATGGCCGGCGGCGTGCTGCAGAAACTCGGCGGTGCGTGGTGGGGTCCCATGGTCCTCGCGTTGCCGCTGGTCGTCGCCGGACTGAACTACCCGCATGGCCTGACCCGGCCCTACGGGTCCTTTCTCCCGCCGCTGGCCGAGTGGGTCCACAACGGCATGTTCTTCGTCTTCGGCCTGGCACTTTTCCACCGGCAGTGGGAGTTGTTCGGGCTGTACCGCAAGCGCTGGATCGCCTATGGCGTGGCCGGGCTGGCGGGCTTCTTCGTGGCGGGTGCCCTGATGCGACTACAGGCCCCGGATGTGGCGTTCGCCTATGCGTACAACCTGACCTCGTGGCTCTGGAGCTTCGCGCTCATTGGCCTGGCGCTCAAGGTGCTGAACCGTCGCCATGCCGCGATGGCGTATCTCGCTGACAGCTCCTACTGGGTGTACCTGGTCCACATGCCGCTCACCGTGGCGTTCGGCCTGGCGCTGTATGGCATGGACCTGCCCGCGCTCGCCAAGATCGCCATCAACATCGCCGCCACCACCTTCGTGTGCCTGGGCACCTACCACCTCTTCGTCCGATTCACCTGGCTGGGCGTTCTGCTCAATGGCAAACGCCGCGTCCGTCCCGCCACACCTGGAGCGCTCTCCCATGCAAGCCCCTGACTCGAAGACCGAGCGAGCCGGCCGGCGCCCTGACGTCGCGTTCGTGCGCTACCAGGTATCGATGAAGCGCGCCGCCGCCGGCGCCTTGTGGGTGGCCGATGCCAGTCCGCGCACCAACCAGCTGCGTGTTTCCGCAGGATCGATCACCGCATCGATCTCCAGCGTGGCGGCCATGTTCATCGCCTGCCCGTTGTCGTACTGCTGCGCGACGAGCTTGCGATAGAGCGCATCGCGTTCCTTGCCGGGTGCGGCTGCTTCGAGCTCCTTGCGGAAACCCAGTTTCACCGCGCCCTCCAGGCCCATCGCGCCGAATTCGCCTGTGGGCCATGACACGGTGAAAACCGGCGCATCGAAACCACCCGCCGTCATGGCTTGCGCCCCCAGGCCGTAGCCCTTGCGCGTGACCACCGCAAAGAATGGAACGCAAAGGTGCGCCGCCACAACGAACATGCGGCACACATGGCGAACCTGCGCCTGCGCTTCGATATCGGGGCCCACCATGAAGCCCGGCGTGTCGGTGAGCGAAACCAGCGGCAGGCCGTGTGCGTTGCACAGTTGCATGAAGCGTGCGGCCTTGTCCGCAGCCTCCGCGTCGATCGCGCCGCCGAGGTGCCGCGGATTGTTGGCGAGGACCCCCACAGGACGGCCTTCGATGCGGGCCAGAGCGGTGATCATGCCGGCGCCAAAACCGGCGCGCAGCTCCAGCACCGAACCCGTGTCGAACAGGCCATCGATCACCTTGCGCATCTCATACACGCGCAGCCGATTCTCGGGCACGGCGTGACGTAGCTCGCGCTGGTCGGCGCATTCGCCAGGGGGAACCGGACCCTGGAAGTACGAGAGGTACTTCTTCGCGGCCTCCACGGCCTGCGCTTCGCCTTTCACCAGAATGTCGATCACGCCACTGCGCGATTGCACCGGGCTCGGCCCGATCTGCTCGGGCTTGAATTGCCCGAGGCCGCCACCCTCGATCATTGCCGGGCCGCTCATGCCGATGTTGCTTGCCTCGGTGGCAATGATCACGTCGGCGCAACCGAGCAGCGCAGCGTTGCCCGCGAAGCAGCGGCCGTGGACGATGCCCACCACAGGCACCTGCCCCGACAGCGCCGCGAACTGGCTGAAGGTGTGGTTGTTCAGGCCCGCCACCACCGGCATGTCGACATCGCCCGGTCGCCCGCCACCGCCTTCGGCAAACAGGACTACCGGCAGCTTGAGCTGGTGCGCCAGCGACAACAGGCGGTCTTTCTTGTGGTGGTTGCGCATGCCTTGCGTGCCGGCCAGCACCGTGTAGTCGTAGGCCATGACCATGCAGCGCGATTTCTGCGGGCCAAAGTCTTTCGCGTTCACGGTGCCGATGCCCGTCACCATGCCGTCGGCGGGTGTGTTGGCAATCAGGTCTTCCATCGTGCGCCGCCGCGTCTGGGCCGCCACGGCCAGCGCGCCGTACTCGATGAAACTGCCGTCGTCGCACAGATGCGCGATGTTCTCGCGCGCGGTGCGGCCGCCCTGGGCATGGCGCTTGGCGACAGCCTGCACCCGCTTTCCGTCGAACAGGAAAGCGTGGCGATCGACCACGCGCTGCAAGTCAGGACGCACCGTGGCCAGATCCGCCTCGTGATGCCCTGCGGCCGCTTCGCCCGCATGCTCGCCCGGTTCGATCACCGCGATCAACTGGCCTTCGCGGAGCAAATCGCCCGGTGCAACATGCAGTTCGATCACCCGACCGGACTGCGGGGCGAGCAACACGTGCTCCATCTTCATGGCTTCGAGCACCGCGACGTGTGCGCCGGTGCCGATGTCATCGCCAATGGAAACTTCCAGTTGCGCGACGCGCGCAGCCATTGGCGCGCGCACGGCGACGAGCCCCTCGGGGATCTCGTCTTCCGCCGCTTCTTCCAATGTGTCAGCCGCCGCTGCGCCGGTGGAATACTGCGCCGCCTCAAGCAGCAGCGAGGGAAGCTGCGACTCGATGAACCGGGTGTGCACCGTTTGGCTCGCGAATTCACTCCGCGCGGCAATGGCTCGCAGTAGTGGCAGGTTCGTACCAAGCCCCTCGATCCGGATCTCTGCCAACGCGCGCTGCGACCGGCGCACGACATCGGCGAAAGCAGGACTGCGGGAGTGCACGACAAGCTTGGCGAGCAGACTGTCGTAGTGCGGCGAGGGCGGGGCACCGGCGAGCCCGTGCGTGTCGACTCTCGTGCCGAGGCCGGAAGGAAAGTCGAAGCGCGACAGCCGCCCGCTGGAGGGCTTCGCGTTACCTTTCGCATCGAACGTCTCCGCGTTCACGCGCCATTGGATCGCATAGCCTTGTGGTGGCGGTGGATTCGCGGGATCGAGCCCCAGCGACCCCAGCGTGGCGCCCGCCGCAACGGCCACCTGAATTTGCACCAGGTCCAGCCCCGTCACTTCTTCGGTCACTGTGTGTTCGACCTGGAGCCTGGGGTTGGCTTCGACAAAGACGAAAGGCAGGTCTTTCGACGATTCGTCCACCAAAAATTCAAAG
>JBKJOM010000147.1:0-8868 GCA_046595775.1 Ramlibacter sp.
TAGGCCGAGCGCATCACGGTGTCCCAAAGCTCAGCGGCGGGAAGCGCGCGATATATCCAAAGCCCGTCACCCCGCTCGCGGGCGCCTCCTGCGATCAGCGCCGCGCCGGGCCGGGCCGAGTGAACCAGTTCCCAGTCGCCCCCGGTGTCGAGCCGTTGAATGAACGCATCGGAGACCGCGACCGAGACATTGAAATTGGACCAGCGGCCGGGCTTGCGCTTGGCGGTGATGAATTCCATCACGTCGGGGTGATCGATACGCAGCACGCCCATTTGCGCGCCGCGCCGCGCGCCCGCGCTTTCCACTGTGGCGCAGGAATGGTCGAACACGTCGATGTAGCTGCAAGGACCTGAGGCGATCGAAGCCGTGGCGCGAACTTCCGCGCCGCGCGGTCGAATGCGCGAGAAGTCATAGCCGACGCCGCCACCACGCCGCATGGTCTCAGCGGCTTCGCGCAGCGCCTCGTAGATGCCTGGATATCCTGCCTCGTCCTGGCCCTGAATGCAGTCGCCGACCGGCTGCACAAAGCAGTTGATGAGCGTGGCTTGCAAGCTCGTTCCCGCTGCGCTCATGATTCGGCCGGCACCGATCGCGCCGGCGCCCAGGTTGGTACGGAAGCGCGCCTCCCAGCCGGCCCGCAGGGGTTCTGCTTCGACGGAAGCCAGCGCCCGCGCGACCCGGTCGAAGATGTCCAGCTCGGTCGCTTCGCCAGGCTTGAGGTATTTCTCGCGCAATACGTCCAGGCTGATGGACTGGCCCACCAGGGCAGTCGCGATGTCCTCGCGCTTCACGCCCACGCCCCTTCAACGACGCCCGCCGGCAGCGTGCCTGCCACCAGCCATTGCATCAATTCGCGCACACTGCGGATCTTCGAGCCGAAGGGCAGGCGACCCGCGCCGCGGAAAAAGAGGCCCTTCGCCGACACGCCATCCAGCGCGTGGCCGAGCGTCTTGTCGATGCAGAACTGACCCCAATTCGCATTGCCGTCACGCAAGCCGCAATGCGAGAGGCAATCGAACCACATGGTGCAGTGAGGCTTCACGTGGGCGTGCTTTTGCAGGCGCGGCTCCAGCCGCAGGTATTTGTCGAGCCAAGGTGTGCGCACGGCGCGGGCCGGCAATCCCGCTACGCTGGTGAACTCGACGATGTCTTCGGGCCGTGCTTGCGCCAGGATGCGTTTGAATTCAGGATGCGCGTCGCACTCCTGCGTGACAGCGAAGGCGGTGCCCAGCTGCACCGCGGCGGCACCGAGCCCCTGCAGGCGGCGAATGTCGTCCAGGCTCGATACACCGCCTGCCGCGATCAAGGGGATCCGCCCTTCGATGCCGGCGCTGCGGAAGAACGACAGCACCTCGGGCAGCACCACGTCAAAGTCGAAGCGGCGGTCACCCAGATCGGCCACCTTCGCTGCGCCGAGATGGCCGCCCGCCAATTTGGGATGCTCGATCACAATCGCGTCGGGCAGACGCCCCTTCTTTTCCCACTTGCGCACCACCAGCTGAACGCCTCGGGCATCGGAGAGGATCGGGATGAGGGCGATTTCGGGATGGTCGCGCGCCAGTTCGGGCAGGTCCAGGGGAAGCCCTGCTCCGACCACCACCGCATCGACGCCGCACTCCAGCGAATGCCGCACGTAGCCCTCGTAGGCACTGACGGCGCGCATGATGTTGACCGCCACCAGCCCACGCCCGCCGGAAAGTTGACGCGCCTTGACGATCTCGCGGCCCAGCGCTTCGAGGTTCGCCGCATCGATGATCGCCCGCGTGTCCGGCTCGTGCGTGAGGTGCGCGGTGCGCGCCATCAGGTCGGGATGATGGCGGCGCAGGTCGACCGAGGAGATCGTGCCCATGCCGCCCAGCGCGGCCACGGCGCCGGCCAGCCCCCCGGCGGAAACGCCGACGCCCATCCCACCTTGCACGATGGGCAGCAGCTCTCGGCCGCACAGCTTCAAAGGAGTCAGTTTCGAGGCCTGCGCCGCGGCGCGAAGCAGGTCCGCGGCGTCACCCGAAGATTCGTCCGTCATGTTCAACAAGTCTTTCATTGCACCAGCGGCGACTCCGCTCCCTCCAGCGCAACCCCTTCGACCGATGCGCCTCCGGCCAGCAGTTGCATGAACTGATGAAGTGCCTTGGCCCGCGACTGTTGCGCGAGTTGCACTGCGATCCGCGCCTGCGCTTCCTCAAAAGTCAACTGCTTGCCTTGCTTGCGTCCCAGCACTTCGACGATGTGCAAGCCGTAACGGCTGTGCACCAGACGCGGCCGCAAGCCGATGCCATGCAGCGGCTCCTTTTGGTGAAAAAACTCATTGGCGAGCTCGTCGGCGCAGTCATCGGGAGTGAGCCAACCGAGGTCGCCGCCTTGCGCACCGGTAGGGCAGTTGGAGAGTTCGCGCGCGAGCTGCTCAAAGTGCCCGGGCGGCGCATCCTTGCGGCTCAGTTCGAGCAGCGCCTGTTCGGCCCGGATCGCCAGTTTGTGAACATCAATTCCCTGGGTCACCGCAAATAGGATGTGGCGCGCGTGAACCATGCGACCCTGCACGTAATGCGACTTGCGCGCCTCGTAGTACCGGCGGCACTCCGCTTCCGTCGGCTGGGGTAGTGCCACCGCTTGGTCCAGCATGACTTCGATCACGCCCTGGTCGCCGATAGAGAGCACGGGCGCGTCGAGGCCGGAGTGCCAGGTCAGCAGCCCGCGCCGCACCGCCTCCTGTCGCAGGAGCTCGCCCCAGGCTCGCTCGCGCAGCGACGATTCGTCCGGCGCATCCCCAGGCTCATGCAAGGAAATCCCGTTGATCGAGGCAGGCGCGACGACGGTCTTGGCCTCGGCCTTGGCCGCGCAGGCGCAACTTCCCCCGCCGCATCCGGGGCCGGCGCTCATGATGCGGCCTTTTGCGGTTCAAGCAGCGGAAGGGACGCGGCAGGGGTGCGGATGACGGCGGGTGAGGGCTGCCTTGACCGCGCGCGAATCAGGTCTCGACGAGTGCGTACGACTTGATACGGGCGTACCAGGTAGGCCACGGTTGCGAAGCCGCTCCATACGTGCACCAGCCGCGTGAACGGGAACACAAGAAACAACGACATGCCAAGGAACATGTGGGCCTTGAAAATCCAGCTCGCTCCGGCCAGGAGTTCCACGGCACCGCCGCGGAAGGTGAGGATGCGCTGCGCCCACTCAGCCAGCCTCATCATCATGCTGCCGTCCAGGTGCTGCGCAGAAAGGGGCACCGTCGCGAGGCCGAGCGCCAGTTGCACCCAGAGCAGGACCAGCAGCAGGATGTCGCTCTTCCTCGAGTTGATGCGGATGCGTGAGTCCGAAAGCCGTCGATGCAGCAGGATGCTCACACCCACGAACGCGGCGATGCCGGCGAGCCCGCCCGAGATCATGGCCATCAGCTGCTTGTTACCGGCGGAGATGATCGGCTCGTACAGGAAGTGCGGCGTCAGCATGCCGACGCTGTGGCCGAAGAACAGGAACAACACCCCGACGTGGAACAGGTTGCTGCCCCAGCGCAACTGGCCGGCCCGCAGCAGTTGGGACGAGTCGCTCTTCCAGGTGTATTGGTCGCGGTCGAAGCGGATCAGGCTGCCGACAAGGAAGACGCTGAGGGCGATGTACGGGTAGACGCCGAACAGGAAGTGGTCGAGAGAGCTCATGCCCTTGCTCCTTGAATTGTGGCTGCATTGCGGACAATCCGGATCGGCTGCGATTCGCCCGGCGCGGCCTGGCCTTTGGTGCTGCAGCCGTCGAACACCATCGGCTCGGCCCAGGCCTCGTCGATCGGCTCGTCGTCGGCAACGGGGACCGACTCCGCGTTCTGCCCGGCGAGTTCGATGACGGCGCCAATCACGGTGGCATAGCGGCTATCGCGCTTGCGCAACGCGCTGAATATCGAGTTCAGGATGTGTGCCATCTCGCCAAGAAAGTCACGCGCCACCCGTGGCGGTTGGGTCGATGAAAATTCGAGCACGACGCAAAGGTGGTCCGGCAACTCGTGCGGACCGAGCAGCAGCCCTGCCTTCTCGTAGGTCTGTGTCAAGTCGATCATGGCCGGGCCGCGGTCGCGCGAGTCGCCGTGCACGTGCTCGAACAGGTGCAGCGAGGTCGCGCGCCCCCGATCGAAGAGCTCCACATAGCGCGCCTCCACCTCGATCGGGTCGGCGCGCTGCATCTCGTCGATGAAGGCGCGCAGCTCGGTGCGCCGGGCTGCGGGAAGTGCATTCTCGGCGTCGATGGCGGGCCCGAGGTCAGGCAGCAGCTCACGCAGCCGGGTGTCCGGGTAGCCGAGCAGCAGAGACAGGGCGCGCAGCGTGTGGCGGTTGTTCTTCACGTCGGACTCCTCAGACGGTTGACTTGATGGGGATGGTGCGCCGCTTGGACCCACCGAAGAGGCTCGCTTCGCTGCTACCGTCCGAGCATCCGTTGCCAAAGGAGAAGCCGCAGCCGCCCTTCATGTCGAACGTGTTCTCGGCGTACTCGCGATGCGAGCTGGGGATGACGAAGCGATCCTCGTAGTTGGCGATGGCCATCACCTGGTACATCTCTTCGACCTGCGCGGTGGTGAGTCCGACTTGCTGCAACACCTGCGTGTTCTCGACGCGGTCGACGTGCTTGCCGCGCTGGTACGTACGCATGGCGAGCATTCGTTCGAGTGAGCGGATCACCGGACCTGTATCGCCGGCAGTCAGCAGGTTGGCGAGGTACTGCACCGGGATGCGCATCTGGTGGACATCCGGAATTTCGCCGTTGGCGCTGACGTGACCGGCGTTGGCGGCAGCAGTGATCGGGGACAGCGGGGGCACGTACCAGACCATCGGCAGCGTGCGGTACTCCGGGTGCAGCGGCAGCGCGACTTTCCAGTCCATCGCCATCTTGTAGACGGGGCTGTTGCGGGCGCCTTCGAGCCAGGCTTCGGGAATGCCGTCCTTGCGTGCCTGCTCGATCACCTTGGGGTCATGCGGATCCAGGAAGATGTCGAGCTGGGCCTGGTAGAGATCCTTCTCGTCGGGCACGCTGGCTGCCTCCAGGATGCGGTCGGCGTCGTACAGCACCACGCCGAGGTAGCGAATTCGTCCCACGCAGGTTTCCGCGCAGACGGTCGGCTGGCCCGCTTCGATTCGCGGGTAGCAAAAGATGCACTTCTCGGCCTTGCCCGATTGCCAGTTGTAGTAGATCTTCTTGTAGGGGCAACCCGAGACGCACATGCGCCAGCCGCGGCACTTGTCCTGGTCGATGAGAACGATGCCGTCTTCCTCGCGCTTGTAGATCGAGCCCGAGGGGCACGACGCCACGCACGCGGGGTTCAAGCAGTGCTCGCACAGGCGCGGCAGGTACATCATGAAGGTGTTCTCGAACTGGCCGACCATGTCCTTCTGGACCTGATCGAAGTTCGCGAGGTTGGCGTCCTTGCTGCGCTTCGCGAACTCCCCGCCCAGAATCTCTTCCCAGTTGGGGCCCCACTCGATCTTCTCCATGCGCTGGCCGGTGATCAGGCTGCGCGGCCGGGCCGTGGGCACCGCCTTCATCTCGGGCGCCGACTGAAGGTGGTCGTAGTCGAAGGTGAACGGCTCGTAGTAGTCGTCGATCTGCGGCAGGTTCGGGTTGGAGAAGATGCGCATCAGCAGCTGCCACTTGCCGCCCTGGCGCGGCTCGATGGAGCCGTCGGCGTTGCGCTTCCAGCCGCCGTTCCACTTGCCCTGGTTCTCCCACTCTTTCGGGTAACCGATGCCGGGCTTGGTCTCCACGTTGTTGAACCACGCGTATTCAACGCCGGGTCGGCTGGTCCACACGTTTTTGCATGTCACGGAGCAGGTGTGGCACCCGATGCACTTGTCCAGGTTCAGGACCATGCCGATCTGGGCTCGGACTTTCATGCTGTCTCCCCTGCGAGGGCCGTGGCCGGTTCGTCGAGCCAGTCCACCTTGTTCATCTTGCGCACCACCACGAACTCGTCGCGATTAGTGCCGATGGTTCCGTAGTAGTTGAAGCCGTAGCTCAGCTGGGCGTAACCGCCGATCATGTGAGTCGGCTTGAGCACGATGCGGGTCACCGAGTTGTGGATACCGCCGCGCGCGCCGGTGATCTCCGAGCCCGGCGTGTTGATGATCTTTTCCTGTGCGTGGTACATCATTACCATGCCCGGATTCACGCGCTGACTCACCACGGCGCGGGCCGCAATAGCGCCGTTCAGGTTGAACAACTCGACCCAGTCGTTGTCCACAATGCCGGCGCTTCTGGCGTCGTCTTCGGAGAGCCAGATGACAGGGCCACCTCGGTTGAGCGTCAGCATCATCAGGTTGTCGCTGTAGGTGGAGTGGATGCCCCACTTCTGGTGCGGCGTGATGAAGTTCAGCTGAATCTCGGTGTTGCCGTTGGGCTTGATGCCCGCGATCCCTGCCGTGGTCTTCAAGTCCACGGGCGGGCGGTAGCTGGCGAAGTTCTCGCCGAACGCCGTCATCCACGGGTGGTCCAGGTAGAACTGCTGGCGGCCGGTGAGGGTGCGCCATGGAATCAGTTCGTGCACGTTGGTGTAGCCGGCGTTGTAGGAAACGGTTTCGCTCTCGATGCCGCTCCACGTCGGCGATGAAATGATCTTGCGTGGCTGCGCCTGCACGTCGCGAAAGCGAATCTTTTCGTCTTCGCGGTGCAAGGCCAGGTGCGTGTGGTCAATACCGGTCTGCTTTCCGAGCGCCTGCCAGGCCTTCACCGCCACATGGCCGTTGGTCTCCGGCGCCAGTTGCAAGATCACCTCGCAGGCATCGATGTCGGTGTCGATGGAGGGCATCCCTCGCGTCACGCCGTCATCCTTCACCAGCCCGTTGAGTTGACCGAGCTGCGTAACTTCGTCCTGCGTGTTCCAACCGATCCCCTTGCCACCGTTGCCCGCCTTGTCAAGCAATGGGCCGACTGCCGTGAAGCGCTTGTAGACATTCGGGTAGTCGCGTTCGACGACAGTGATGTTGGGGGCCGTCTTGCCAGGGATCAGTTCGCACTCGCCGCGCTTCCAGTCGGCCACGCCAAAGGGTTGGGCCAATTCGGCGGGGGAGTCGTGCATCAACGGGGTCAGCACGACTTCTTTCTCGACGCCGAGATGCCCGGGCGCGAGCTCGCTGAACTTCTTGGCGAAGCCCTTGTAGATTTCCCAGTCGCTCTTGCTTTGCCACGCCGGATCGACAGCCGTCGACAGCGGATGAATGAAGGGGTGCATGTCGCTGGTGTTGAGGTCGTTCTTCTCGTACCAGGTGGCTGTGGGCAGCACGATGTCCGAGTACAGACAGGTCGTGCTCATGCGGAAGTCCAGCGTGACCACCAGGTCCAGCTTGCCTTCCGGCGCCTGGTCGTGCCACACCACCTCGGTGGGCTTCGCTTCGTCGGCACCCAGGTCCTTGCCCTGCACGCCGTGCGAGGTGCCGAGCAGGTGCTTGAGGAAGTACTCATGGCCTTTGCCGGAGGAGCCCAGGATGTTCGAGCGCCACACGAACATGGCGCGTGGCCAGTTGGCCGGATGGTCAGGGTCCTCGCAGGACATGCGCAGACTGCCGTCCTTCAGCGCCTGGACGGTGTAGTCCTTGGCGTCCATTCCTGCAGCCTGCGCGTCCTTCACGACCTGCATCGGGTTGGTCTGCAGTTGCGGGGCCGACGGCAGCCAGCCCATTCGTTCCGCACGCACGTTGTAGTCGATCATGCTTCCGGCGTAGGCGTCCTTGTCGGCCAGCGGGGACAGGACTTCCTCCATGCCCAGCTTCTCGTAGCGCCACTGGTCGGTGTGCGCGTAGAAGAAGGAGGTGGAGTTCATCTGGCGCGGCGGGCGGATCCAGTCCAGCGCAAAGGCCAGCGGGGTCCAGCCGGTCTGCGGCCGCAACTTCTCCTGGCCCACGTAGTGCGCCCAGCCGCCGCCGGACTGGCCGACGCAGCCGCACATCATCAGCATGTTGATGACGCCGCGGTAGTTCATGTCGCTGTGGTACCAGTGGTTCATCGCGGCGCCGATGATCACCATCGACTTGCCGTGCGTCTTGTGCGCGTTCTCGGCAAACTGGTGCGCCACGGTGATCAGCTGCGCACGCGGGGTTCCGGTGATGCGCTCCTGCCAGGCCGGGGTGTAGGGGTGGTCGTCGTCGAAGCTGGCGGCGGCGAATTCGCCGGCCAGGCCGCGCGCCACGCCGTAGTTCGCCACCTGCAAGTCGAACACCGTCGCCACCAGGGCCGAGCGTTCCTCGCCGGCCTTGCCGAGCGAGATGCGTTGAACCGGCACTGTCCGGACCAGCACGTCGGTCTGCGCGTTGTTCGGAAAATTCTTGCTGACGATGCCGCCGAAGTAGGGGAAGCCAACACGCGCGGTTTCCGTGGAAGCTTCGTCCCCTTCCATCACCGAGAGCTTGAGCTTGACCTCGCCACCGTGGCGCGCTTCCTTGGCCTGCAGATTCCACTGGCCTGCATCCGCGCGGCCGTCCGGTCCCCAGCGAAAGCCGATGGCGCCCTGCGGCACTACCACCTTGCCGGAGACGTCCATCGCCACGGTCTTCCACTCCGGGTTGTTGGCCTGCCCCAACTTGCCGTTGAAGTCGGAAGCGCGGACATAGCGGTCCGGCACCGTAATGACTTCACCGCTGGGCAGCGTGTGTTCCTTGAGCATGACCAGCATCGGCATGTCGGTGTAGCGGCGCACGTAGTCGTCGAAATAAGCGCTGCGTTCGCCCTGGTCCGGAAAATAGAACTCCTTCAGGATCACGTGGCCCATCGCCATGGCGACGGCGGCGTCGGTGCCTTGCTTGGGGTTCATCCAGATGTCGGCCAGCTTGGCGACTTCGGAGTAGTCGGGCGTCACCGCCACGGTCTTGGTGCCCTTGTAGCGCACCTCGGTGAAGAAAT
>JBKJOM010000237.1:0-14159 GCA_046595775.1 Ramlibacter sp.
CGTTTTCGACGATGGCGACCCGCGTCTCCTGCGGTGCCCAGTTGATCAGGATGTCCTGCTGCATGCGCTTTTTCTTGGCTTTGCGGGACATCCTGATCAACTGGGCACCGCAGGAGACGCGGGTCGCCATCGTCGAAAACGGCGCGGTGCAGGAGCTGCACGTGGAACGCACACTGGAGCGCGGGCTGGTCGGGAACGTCTACCTCGGCAAGGTCGCACGCGTGCTGCCCGGCATGCAGTCGGCCTTCATCGACATCGGCCTGGAACGCGCCGCTTTCCTGCACGTCGCCGACGTCTGGCATCGCCAGCCCGATGGCGAGCCGGCTTTCGCGCGCAACGGCCAGCCGCAGGTGCCGATCGAGAAGCAGGTCTTCGAAGGCCAGTCGATCATGGTGCAGGTGATCAAGGACCCGATCGGCACCAAGGGCGCGCGCCTCTCGACACAGATCAGTATCGCGGGGCGGCTGCTGGTGTTCCTGCCCCAGGACGACCACCTGGGCGTGTCGCAGAAGATTCCGCCGGACCAGCGCGACGCGCTGCGCGCACGCCTTTCCGCGCTGGCAGGCAAGGAAGGCGGCGGCTTCATCCTGCGCACCAACGGCGAAGACGCGAGCGACGCCGAGCTGGCCGAGGACATCTCGTACCTGCGCAAGACCTGGGCACGCATCCGCGACGCATCGACCAGGCTACCTGCCACTTCGCTCCTGCACCAGGACCTGAATCTGTTGCAGCGAGTGTTGCGCGACCTGGTGGGCGAAGAGACCCAGACCATCCGCATCGATTCAAGAGAGCAGTTCGCCCTGCTGCACGCCTTCGGCCAGGAGTTCATGCCGCAGGCCGCAGCCAAGCTTGCGCTGTACAAAGGCGAGCGTCCGATCTTCGATCTGTTCTCGATTGACGACGAGATCGCCAAGGCGCTGGGCAAGCGCGTCGATCTGAAGTCCGGCGGCTACGTGATCGTCGACCAGACCGAAGCCCTGACGACCATCGACGTGAACACGGGTGGCTTTGTGGGCGCACGCAACTTCGACGACACGATCTACAAGACCAACCTGGAAGCCGCGCAGGCCATCGCCCGGCAGCTGCGGCTGCGCAACCTGGGCGGAATCATCATTGTCGACTTCATCGACATGCAGCGCGAAGACCATCGCGACGCGGTGCTCGGCGAGTTCCGCAAGCAGTTGCACAAGGATCGTGTGAAGACCATGTCGGGCGGCTTCTCGCAACTGGGGCTGGTGGAGATGACGCGCAAGCGGACCCGCGAGTCGCTGGCCCACATGCTGTGCGAGCCCTGTGAGGCCTGCCAGGGCAAGGGCACGGTGAAGACAGCGCGCAGTGTCTGCTACGACATCCTGCGCGAAATATTGCGCGAGGCGCGGCAGTTCGACCCGCGCGAGTACCGCGTGGTGGCTTCGCCCAAGGTGGTGGAGCTGTTCCTCGACGAAGAGAGCGCGCACCTGGCCGGATTGTCGGACTTCATCGGCAAGCCGATCTCGCTGCAGAGCGAGACAGCGATGGCGCAAGAGCAATACGACATAGTTTTACTGTAAATACCGGAGCATCAGGAACCCCCTCTCGCCCGACGGGGAGAGGGTGTGGATCTTTGGCGATGGACGCAATCTGTTAGGACCCGTCAAGTGGGCAATGACAAGAGCCTTTGTGCTTCCGCCAACACGCGGTCGGGCGTGATGTCCACCAGGCAATCGCTGCGGCTGTTGCGGTGATCTTCGCAACCGGCGCGCCCGCAGGGAACGCAATGCAGGCCGCTCTGCAACAGCGTGACGTTGCCGGCCTGTTGCACCAGGGTCGACCTCTCGAAGATCTGTGACGCTGATCCTTTCGCGGGCCAGGGCGCCCAGCGCATTGGATTGGTGGGCCCAAAGATCGCGATGACGGGAGTGCCTGTTGCCGCCGCGAGATGCGATATCGACGTGTCCGGCCCGATGTACAGCGCAGCGCCGCTGATCAGCGTGGCCAGCTGATTCAGATTGAGCAAGCCTGCGTCGACAGCCTGGGACGCCGACACGCGCAGCTTGTTCACGCAGTTGCGGTCTGCAGCCCCTGGCCCGCCGGTCAGCACGACCTGGCGGCCTTCAGCTTCCAAGCCGGCGATCAATTCGCGAAAGTGGTCCAGTGGCCATTGCTTGTATGTCCACATCGAGGGCGAATGCACGACTACATAGCCGGGCTCGAGCAGTGCCGCCAATGCTCCGGGCAACGCGTCGCCTCCGGGCGCAATGACCTTGGCGCTTTCACTCGAAGCCCTACGCCACGGTGCCAGCAACGCCAGCTTCTCCTGCACGACGTGCGTCTCGCCGCGATCGCCGGCGGCGATGACATGGTGTTCCAACAAGGCGCTCTTCCACCAATTGCTGCTGCCTTCCTCCGGCAGGATGCCGACTCGGCGCTTGCCGGCGATCCAGCCGATCAGGTGGGCACGGTCGCTGCCCTCCGCCACCAGCACCAGGTCCCAGCGGCGCCACAGGCTGCTGGCGAGTCTCAATGCGCCGCCAACGCCAGGACGCGCAGGTGCCGCGATCACTTCGTTCACCTCAGGGTTGCCGCGCAACATACCAAGAGTGCCTTCGAAACCAAGCACGTCGATGCGCGCTTGTGGCCACAGGCGCCGCGCTTCATGGATCAATGGCGTGGTCAGCAACACATCGCCGATCTGGCGGGTGACCACGACCAGCACGGAGCCGATCGCGCCGGCGGTCACAGCGGCTCGCTCCCGGCTTCGTGCAAGGCGCGCAGACGCGCGAAGAGGCCGCCCTTTGCCATCAACTCTGCATGGGAGCCGAGTTCGACCAGGCGGCCCTGGTCCAGCACGGCGACCCGGTCTGCATGTTCTATGGTCGACAGGCGGTGCGCGATGATCAGTGTGGTACGCCCGGCCATCAGCCGGCGCAGCGCCTCCTGCACCATGCGCTCGGATTCGTTGTCCAGCGCCGAGGTGGCTTCGTCGAGGATCAGGATCGGCGCGTCCTTGTACAGGGCCCGTGCGATCGCCAGCCGCTGGCGCTGGCCGCCCGAAAGCGTGGTGGCGTTGTGGCCCACCGGCGAGTCGATGCCATGCGGCAGTTCGGCGACCAGGTCGGAGAGGTTGGCGGCTCTCAGCACGTCGTCGACGCGCGCTCGATCGATCTCCTTGCCCAATGCGATGTTGGCCGCCAGCGTGTCGTTGAACATCACGACGTCCTGGCTGACCATCGCGAACTGGCGCCGTAGCGCGTGCAGGTCCCACTCGCGCATGTCGTGGCCATCCAGCACCAGCGAGCCGGCCACGTTGTCGATGAATCGCGGAAGCAGGCCGGCGAGCGTCGTCTTGCCCGAACCCGATGGCCCCACGATCGCCAGAGTCTCGCCCGGCTGCAGTTCCAGCCAGATGTCCTCGAGCGCCGGCCGCGGCGTGCCCGCATAGCGGACCGTCACGCCGCGCAGCTCGATGTGCCCCGCCGCGCGCCCCATGTCGTAACTGCCGCCGCTCTCCGGCGGGCTGTTCTCGACCAGGTCGAAAGAGCGGTCGAGCACAGCGAGGGACTGCGTGATGGGCCGGGTGACTTCCGACAGGCGCTTCATCGGCGCGATCAGCAGCAGCAGGGCCGATACAAAGGCCGCGAAGCCACCTACCGTCATGTTGTTGCTGGTCTGCCAGAGCGCGATGCAGATCACCATCGACAGCGCCGCAGCGGAAATCATGTGCATCAGCGGCGTGATCGCAGCCGATGCCACAGCGGACTTCATGGCCAGGCGTCGCAGGGTCTGGCTCAGATTCGCGAAGCGGCGGGACTGCGCCTCTTGCGCCTCGTGCAGCCGCACCACGCGGTTGGCCAGCACGTTCTCTTCGACCGCATAGGCCAGTGCGATGGTCGCGGTCTGGCTGCTCTTTGCAAGGCGATGCAGCCGGCGCGATGCGGTGCGCATGATCCAGGCCACCGCAGGTGCCATCACGCCAACGATCAACGTCAGTTGCCAGTTGAGGTACAGCAGGTAGCCGAGCAGTGCGACAAGCGCCAGGCCATCCTTCACAAGGCCGGTCAATGCGTTGACCAACATGGTGATCGCGCCTTGCACTTCGTGGACGATGCTGTTGGCCAGCGAACTGGCCGACTCGCGCACGAACAGGTCCATCCGGGCATCGAGCATCCGGCGGAACAGGGCCTGGCGCAGGTTGAACATGCCTTCGTTGGCGATCTTGGCAAGGCCGATATCGGCGATGAAACCCGCGATGCCCCGGATGCCAAACACCAGCAGCAAGAACGCCGGAACCAGCCAGAGGTCAAAACCCAGTGCGCCCTTCTGGAACCCGCGGTCCAGGAGGGGCTTGAGCAGCGCGGGTGCCGCGGGCTCCGTGGCCGCGGTCACGACGGTGGCGAGAAGCACCACCAGCCAGTAGCGCCTCGCGTTCTGGATGTACGGGAAAAAGCGGCGGATGCGCGGGACTATGCCCCCGGGCAGGGAAGCCGTAGACGCCTGGGTTGCGTCCGCGGCTGCGGACGCGTCAGGCACAATCGGCGAGGCGGGCTGTATGCATTACTTATTATCCCGCGAAATCCCTTCGGGACACCTCCCGGCGTACCGGGCGAGGGACACGACAACAATGAGCCGACTCGCGACGGAACTTCGCCACCAACTGTTGATCCTGTCCGACGGCCTGCGCCACTGGCGCAGGCTGCTGAAAGGCTCGATACCGTTTGTGCGGCGACGCATGTTGCGCAAGCAGGAGCGCAAGTACGCCGACCTGGCCGATGCCTTGCACGTCGGGCTCAGTACCGCAGAGGCCGCGCCGATCGAGGTGCGCAAGCCGGTGCCGGCGCTGGCTGGCCGCGTTTGCCTGTTTGTCACGCACGCGCCCAGGGAGCACCTGAAGTCCCATGTCGTCCACCACATCGAGCACCTGCTCAGCGCCGGGCTTCAGGTGATTCTTGTGATCAACACCGACTTGCCGCTGCCCGGGATCCGCATCGATCCGCGATTGGAGGACCGGCTGGCAGGCGTGTTCGTCCGGGCCAACCGGGGCTTCGACTTTGCGGCTTGGTCTCATGCGTTGCAGCTTTGCGACCGCAGTGCATGGACGCGCCTGTTTCTGGTCAACGACAGCCTGGTGGGCCCGCTGGATGCCGCCAGCTTCAACACCATGATGGAGCGCATCGACGCTAGCGGCTCGGACATCACGGGGCTGACGGAAAACCCCTTGCCGCTGCCGCACCTGCAAAGTTTTTTCCTGGTGTTGGGCGCCAGGGTTCTGCACAGCGACTTGTTCGAGCAGTTCATCAGGCATGTCCTCAACTTTTCCGACAAAGGCCATGTCGTGGAGGTTTACGAGGTACGGCTGACCCGCACCCTGCGAGCCGCCGGCTTCAGCACGCTCGCCGTGTTTCCGCAACTGATCGGCGGCAGGCGCGTCGGTGGCGACCTCCTGGCCCACTGGGATGCGCTGCTGGCGGCGGGCTTTCCTTATGTGAAAACCCGAGTGCTGCAGGAGCATCCCGGCAACCCGCGCTTGAAGGAAGTGCGCGCGGCCGCACACGTTGACGACCAGATTTGACTGCACATCCCGATCACCTGTCACAGCGCCCCACAGCCTTTCTGTGCGCGCTGATGTGCTCGGGTCCGCTGTTTGTGCTCACGCTGCGCGGCTGGTCCAACATGGTGCTGTTCTCGGGCGCTCTGATCTGCGCCGTAGCATTGCTGGCGGGCCGCGCCGGCATCGCGAATGGTTGCGCCGACGAGGACAGGACTGCAGCCCGGATGCTGGTGATCGCCCTGTTCCTGCCGTTGGTCGCGGTTGCTTTCAGCGCGCTGCTTCGAGCCGACCTGTATCCGGCGCCGCTGGATGCGCCTTCGCGCTTCTGGGCCGCGATCCCGATCTTCCTGGTGGCGATGCGGCTTCGCATGAATGCCGCCCGCATGTTGCAGCTCGCGCTCCCGCTGGCGCTGGCGATCACGCTGGCCCACCAGTTGCTGGCGGACCAACCGCGCCTGTGGGGTCCCGGACGCATGTCGACCTATTTCGCCGATCCGCTGGTGTTTGGCTACCTGTCGCTCGCGTTTGGCTTGATGTGCCTCATGTCGATTTCGCGCGACGACGCGCCGCCTGCATCCCCATGGTTGTTCTCGGCCAAGGTAGCGGGTGTGGTGCTGGGCCTGTACCTGTCGGTGCAATCGGGTTCGCGCAGCGGCTGGCTGGCGATCCCGATCGTGATCGCACTCTGGGCGCACTTGAACGTGCGCGTATCGCATCGCTGGGGCAGGGCCATGGTGCCGCTCGTTGCGTTGCTGGTGGGCGCGGTGCTGGCAGCGGCGGCTTTCAGCCTCGTTCCCAAGGTCAATGCGCGCCTGCACGAAGCGATGTCCGACCTGGGTCGGTACTCATTCAATGGTGTGGCGCCGGACTCCCCGGTGGGACTTCGGGTCACCTTCCTGCGCATCGCTGGTGACCTGATCGCCATGCACCCGATTGCGGGAGTGGGGGACACTGCACACCAGGCGCCAGTGGCGGCCTCGGCTTTTCCCTACGCCAGCGCCAGTGCGGTTCACACCGCCTTCACCTCCGCATTCCACAACCAGGTGGTCTCCAACACCGTGCGCTATGGGATCGGCGGTGGCATCGCCGCTGCCCTGTTGCTGCTGGTGCCGCTGGGCGTCTACGTGCGCCAGTTGCGGCGAGGTGACGGCCCCGCTCGCGACAACGCGAAGATGGGGCTGGCTTTCGCCATCGTGATCGGGGTGAGCAGTTTCACGACCGAGGTGGTGGACCTGAAATACACTGCCAGCCTCTATGCCTTGCTCACGGCGCTGCTGTGCGGCTCGGCGTTGGCCCGACATGCAAAAGACTGACTACGCCATCACCTTCGCCTGCTACGGCCAGCTGGAATACACGCGGCAGTGCATCGACAGCATGTTGCGGCACGGCACGCCGCTCGATCGCCTGGTGGTCGTGGACAACGGCTCGAAGGACGCAACGCGCGAGTACCTCGCCACCTTGCCATTGGGTGGGCTCATCCTCAACGACCAGAACCTGGGTTGCGGTGTCGCGTGGAACCAGGGCGCGCTCGCCCTGCAGGCAGATTGGACCATCATCATGAACAACGATGTGCTGGTCAGTGCGAACTGGATCGAGAACATGATCGGCGCGGCGGTGCGCAACAACCTGCGCGTGATTTCGCCTTCGCTGGTCGAAGGGCCGCTCGAGTACGACTTCGAGGCGTTCGCAACGCAGGCCGGCAGCAAGATGCACGACGCAATCCGCACCGGTTGGGCGCACGCGGTGTGCCTGGCCGTGCACAAGTCGGTGTGGATGGACATCGGTTACTTCCAGCCCGTGCCAAAGCTCCTGGGTTACGAAGATACGATGTTCTTCCACGAGATGGAGAAGGCAGGCATCGTGGGTGGGACCACCGGCGCTTCGTGGTTGCACCACTATGGATCCATGACGCAGACGGCGATGAAGCAGGAGCGGGGCATGGCCCAGAAGGACGGCCTGGGCTACCGCTACAACTACAAGCTGCTGCAAAAAAGCTGGCTGCGACGCAAGCTGGACAAGCTGCGCATCAAGCGGCAAATGCGCAAATGGCATGAAGCGGAGCTCGCGAAATACGGCATGACCATGCGCGGCGCAGTGCGCGGCGGCGCGATCGAGTGGGAGTGACGCCGTTGACTGCGCGGCTGTCGGTCATCATCATCACCCGCGACGAGTCGCTGCGGCTGCGTCCCTGCCTGGAGTCGGTTGGATTCGCCGACGAGGTCGTGGTGGTCGATAGTGGCAGCACCGACGACACAGTGGCAATTGCGCAAGCAGCTGGGGCGCGCGTCACGCAGACCAACGACTGGCCAGGCTTCGGTCCGCAGAAAAATCGCGCGCTCGACCTTGCCACTGGCGACTGGGTGTTCTCCATCGACGCCGATGAACGCGTCACGCCAGCATTGCGCGCCTCGATCGAGGTCGTGTTGAGTGAGCCCCGCTTCGATGCGTACACCGTCGGGCGTCTTTCGAGTTTTTGCGGTCAACCCATGCGCCATTCAGGCTGGTACCCGGACCATGTCCTGCGGCTTGTGCGCCGTGGCACGGGCCGGTTCACCGATGCGCTGGTGCACGAGAAACTTGAAGCGGGCGGGCCGGTGGGCCACCTCGAAGGCGAGCTCCTGCATGAAAGCTATGCCAACCTCGAAGCTGTGCTGCAGAAGATGGATCGTTACTCATCCGCAGGCGCCCGGGCACTGCACACCAAGGGTGTGCGCGGTTCGCTGGGGAAAGCCCTCGGTCACGGTTTGTGGGCTTTCCTGCGCACGTATTTGGTCAAATGCGGGTTCCTGGACGGGCGCCTGGGGCTGGTCCTCGCGTTGTCCAACGCCCAGGAGACCTACTATCGCTACCTGAAGCTGTGGCAGATTGAACTCAATCGAGGCCGGAAAGACTAACCACGCATGAATACAACTTCACTGTGGCGCCGACGACAGGCGCTAGCCCTCCTGGGTGCGGCCGCGATGCCCGCCTTTGCCCAGTTCCGCGTCGAGGTGACCGGCGTAGGCCTGACCCAGTTGCCGATCGCCATCGCGCCATTTCGTGGCGAAGCGCAGGCACCGCAAAAAATGGCTGCGATCATCCAGGCCGACCTGGAGCGCAGCGGGCAGTTCCGGGCGATCGATGCGGCGGGTGCGGCGCTGGATGAAACCAGCCGCCCCGACCTCACGCCGTGGCGCCAGAAGGGCTCCGACTCGCTGGTTGTCGGCAGCATCACGAGACTTGCCGATGGGCGCTTCGACGTGCGCTGCCGCCTATGGGACGTGGTCAAGGGCGTCGACGTCGGCGGCCAGAGCTATGCAGTGCCGGCCGGCGACCTGCGGCTGGCCGCACACCGCATTGCCGACTTCATCTACGAGAAGCTCACCGGCGACAAGGGCATCTTTTCCACGCGCATCGCCTACGTCACCAAGGCCGGGCCCAAGTACAACCTGTGGGTCGCGGACTCTGACGGCGAGAACGCGCAGTCGGCTCTGGCCAGCACTGAATCCATCATTTCGCCGGCGTGGTCAGCCAACGGTTCGAGCCTGGCCTATGTGTCGTTCGAGTCGCGCAAGCCCGTTGTGTATGTGCACGACATCTCCAGCGGCAAGCGGCGGCTGATCGCGAATTTCCGAGGCTCCAACAGTGCCCCCGCCTGGTCACCGGATGGCCGTACGCTCGCCGTCACGCTGAGCCGGGACGGTGGCTCGCAGCTGTACACCATCGACGCCAATGGCGGCGAGCCAAAGCGCCTCACGCAATCGGCCGGTATCGATACCGAGCCGGTTTACGCGCCTGATGGCCGCAACATCTATTTCGTGAGCGACCGGGGCGGGGCACCTCAGGTGTACCGCATGCCATCCGGCGGCGGGAGCCCGGAGCGCGTCACCTTTACGGGGAGTTACAACATCTCGCCCGCGATCAGCCCGGATGGCCGGTGGCTGGCCTACATTTCCCGGATCAATGGCGCCTTCAAGCTTCAGGTGATGGAACTGTCGAGCCAGGCCGTCACGTCCATCACCGACACCACGGCCGACGAGAGCCCGAGCTTCGCGCCAAATGGCAAGCTCATCGTTTACGCCACACGGCAGAATGGCCGTGAAGCGCTGATGACGACCACGCTCGATGGCAAGATCAAGGCCAGGCTGGCCGGGCAGGGCGGCGATATCCGCGAGCCCGACTGGGGCCCGTTTCAGAAATGAACATCCCGCAAATTCACCCACACTCGCATCCTTCAGGAGGTACCCGGATGATCAAGAACCTGTTCGTGGCCGGTGTTGCCGCATTGGCGCTCGGCGCCTGCTCCAGCGTCAAGCTCGATGACGTACCGGTCGAGAACAAGACCCCGCAAGGCATCCAGCAGCCCGCTGGAGGCAGCGCCACGTCGGTTACGCCCGTCACGGCCGACACCATCGGCGGGAATCAGGGCGGGCCGCAGAACGTCGCGCGGCTCGTGTACTTCGATTACGACAGCTACGTGATCAGGGCCGAGTACCAGGGCCTGATCGAGGGGCACGCGCGCTTCCTCAAGTCGAACCCCGCGCGTCGCATCGCCGTCGAAGGGCACACTGATGAGCGTGGCGGCCGCGAATACAACCTGGCCCTGGGCCAGCGCCGCGCCGAGGCTGTGCGCCGTGCGCTCGGCCTGCTGGGCGTGGCGGACAACCAGGTGGAAGCGGTGAGCTTCGGCAAGGAAAAGCCGGCGGCGCCCGGCAGCGACGAAGAGTCGTGGGCCAAGAACCGCCGTGCTGAAGTGGTCTACCGTTGATGGGCACCGTGCGCAATTCTTTCCGCCTGAAGCCGCTGGCCGCAGCGGCATTGGCCGCGCTTTGCATGGGCGCGTCGTCGATGGCTTCGGCCGCACTCTTCGATGACGACGAGGCCCGGCGCGCCATCCTTGACCTGCGCCAGCGTGTGGAGGCGCAACGTGTGGCCACCGAACGCACGCTCGACGAGCACCGCCAGGAAATCACGCAATCGCGGCGCAGCCTGCTGGAACTGCAGACGCAGATCGACTCGCTGCGAAGCGAGATCGCCCGCCTGAACGGCGCGAACGAAACGCTGTTGCGCCAGTTGTCCGAAGTGCAGCGTGCCCAGCGCGACATCGCAACCGGCGTCGAAGAACGCCTGCGCAAGGTGGAGCCGTCCAAGGTGCAGGTCGACGGCCGGGAATTCATCGCCGACCCGGCCGAGTCGCGAGACTTCGAGGCGGCGCTGGCGGTGTTCCGCAAGGGCGAGTTTCCGGCGGCGCAAGCGGCCTTCGTCGATTTCGTCAAGCGTTACGCGCAAAGCGGGTTCCGCCCTACGGCGTTGTTCTGGCTGGGCAATGCGCAGTACGCGAACCGCGACTACCGTGGTGCGATCGGCAATTTCCGCGCACTGCTCACTGCCGCTCCCGATCATCCGCGCGCGCCCGAGGCATTGCTGTCGATAGCCAACTGCCAGATCGAGCTGAAGGAAAATGCCAACGCGCGCCGCACGCTGGACGAGCTGATCAAATCCTACCCGCAATCGGAAGCGGCGGGCGCTGCGAAAGAGCGGCTGTCGAAGTTCCGCTAGCCTAATGCGGGGGCAGGACGCAGAGGACGCTAAGGATTCGTAGAGGACGCAAAAAAAAGACAATTAAAAGGAAAGACAAAATCATTTTGGTTTTCTTTTGCGTCCTCTGCGTAATCTTCGCGTCCTCTGCGTCCGGCTATCCTCTCCCCGCTGCGCATGACAGACAATCATGCGGTGACCCACATTGACGAATCCGCCGACCTTCAGCGCCGCTTCGGCGGCCTTGAGCGCCTTTACGGCGTAGGTGGTGCGGCATCGATCCGCGCGGCGCACGTAGCGGTGGTCGGAATCGGTGGCGTAGGTTCCTGGGCTGCTGAAGCGCTGGCCCGCAGTGCGGTCGGGGAGATCACGCTGATCGACCTGGATCACATCGCCGAATCCAACATCAATCGCCAGATCCACGCGCTGGACAACACCGTTGGCCAGGCCAAGGTGACTGCCATGCGGGAGCGCATCGCGCGCATCAATTCCGGTTGCGTCGTGCACGAGGTCGATGAATTCGTTGATCCGGACAACTGGCCGAAGTTGCTGCCGCCGGGCGTCACGGCGGTTATCGACGCGTGCGACCAGGTCAAGGCCAAGGCCGCGATGGCCGCCTGGGCGCGTGAAACCAGGACGCTGTTCATCTCCTGTGGTGCCGCCGGCGGAAAAAGGCTGGCGCATCGGGTGGACATCGACGACCTCGCCCACACCACGCACGACCCCTTGCTGGCGCAATTGAGGTTTCGGCTGCGCAAGTTCCACGGCGCCCCAAAGGAAGGAAAGAAGATCGGTGTGGCCTGCGTCTTCAGCACGGAGGCCGTGGCGCCGCCCGATGCCAGTTGCGCCGTCGAGGGCGACGGTTCGCTCAACTGCCATGGCTACGGATCGGTCGTGAGCGTGACGGCCACCTTCGGGCAATGCGCGGCGGGCTGGGTGCTCGATCGCGTCGCACATGGGAAGTCCGCAATCCGGCCGCTATAATCATTGGCTTTGCTGCGGTTGAACGATAAGAATGCAGCAGGAATGTGGGACGTTAGCTCAGTTGGTAGAGCAGCGGACTTTTAATCCGTTGGTCGGCGGTTCGAGCCCGCCACGTCCTACCACCATTTGGGGCTTGCCGCGACGAAAGTCATGGCAAGCCCTTTCTCTTTCCAGTTGACGGGATGCGCCATGCTCGCGGCCTGCGGGCTGCGGACGTGTAGGAATCAAAGGATACTTGCATGCGCGCTGCGCCGACATCGCGCCTTGGCGTTTCCCACATCAAGCGGCGAAAAGCACGGTCCCGGTGCGTCGAGATGGCATGCCAACATAGATGCATGACCGTGAAGAAGACAGACCCCCGCGAAGCGCTCGTGGATCGCAAGAGATGGACCGACAGTGACCCCGTCATCGAACTGATCGAGCCCGACGGCCGCAGGACGGTGCTGGTTCGCTCTCAGACCAGAGTGCCGGCCTGGCAAGTGCGTCGCTGGTTGCACATCGGAAAACTGCCGACAGCCGGTGGTGCGAGCGCCCGGGTGCTCGATGCCTTCATGAGCTCCGATGCGCAGATGTTTTATCCCGACGTCACACAGATGGCAGCCGCAGCGTGATCAGATCAAGCGCTTGATCTTCGTGGCGGCGATGCGCTTGAGATGTCTCACGGGTGTGGCCGGCAGTTCGAGTTGCGCTTCGCGTGCGACGCGGACGCAATCCTTGATGTGCTCCTCGCCGAGATAGCGCAGTGCGGTGTAACCCATGATGGCGGACACGGCCTGGCCCGCCAGTGGCACGTATTTGGCCGCCTGCTGCACGGTGAGCCGCTTTCCAACCACCTTGGCCAGGCGCACGATCAGGTCATGCGTGATGAACTTTCCCACCGCAACCGAGCCCACCATCGCCAGTGCCTTCTGCACCTGCTCGCGCTTGTGCTCGGGTAACTGGTCAAGCTGCTGCGGCGTCAGGCCGAATTCCTGATTGATGGCTGGCAGCAGCCGAGAAAGGACTGCGGCATCGACTGCCCAGTCCAGCCCCGGGATCGGCACTGCGCTGGCAGCAGCGGCCACCAGTGCGCGGCGGTTGAGCAGCTGGCGGCTGCGGCGAACGGCTTCCAGCAGGTGGGTGTCGCCTTGTGCGAGTTCGAGGGAGGAGGGCATCAGCCCATGTTATCGAGTTGGCCGGTCAACTCCAACCACCGCTCCTCGAGACGATGCAACTCTTCGTTCGTTGCCTTCAATTTGCGGCCGGCGTCGGCCAGCTCTGCCGGAGACAAAGCACTGGCCAGGCGAGCCTCGAGCGCGCCCTTCTCGGTGTTGAGGGCCGCCATGCGCTTCTCGGCCTGGTCCAGCTCGCGCTTCAGGGGCTTGGCCCGCGAGGCTGCCTCCTGGCGTTGCTGGGCATCTATCCTGCGCAGTTCGTCGGGCGATGGCTGCGCGGGTGCGGCAGCGGCTGCGGCTTCCTGCTTTGCCACTTCGCGCAGGCGCTTGCTTTCGTCCAGCAAATATTGCTGGTAGTCATCCAGGTCGCCGTCGAACGAGGCGACGCCACTGCGGCCCACCAGCCAGAACTCGTCGCACACCGCGCGCAGCAGGGCCCGGTCGTGACTGACCAGCATCACCGTGCCTTCGAACTCGTTCAGGGCCATCGACAGCGCCTCGCGGGTATTCAGGTCGAGGTGGTTGGTCGGCTCGTCGAGCAGCAGCAGGTTGGGGCGCTGCCAGACCATCATCGCAAGCACCAGGCGTGCCTTCTCACCGCCGCTCATGGTGCCGACCATTTGCTTGACCATGTCGCCAGTGAAGTTGAACGTGCCCAGGAAGTTGCGCAAGTCTTGCTCGCGCGAGGACTCGCCGCTGCCAACGCGCTCCTTCGCCAGGCGGATCATGTGCTCCAGCGGTGTGTCCTGCGGGTGCAGAACATCGAGCTCCTGCTGGGCGAAGTAGCCGATGTTCAGGCCCTTGCCTTCAGTGATGGTGCCGCCCAGCGGCGGGATGTCGCGCGCAATCGTCTTTACCAGCGTCGACTTGCCCTGTCCGTTGGCGCCCAGAATGCCGATGCGCTGGCCTGCCAGCACCGAGCGGCTGACATCGCGCAGGATCACCTTTGCATCGCCTTCGCCGTCGCCTTCATCGCC
>JBKJOM010000017.1:0-9930 GCA_046595775.1 Ramlibacter sp.
GGCAGGCCTCACTGGCGTCGAAACGGCGATGACGAAACGCAAGCTCAAGCTGGTGGCCACCGCCGGTTACGAGCGCAATACGGACAAGGTGGAAGAGGCGGTCAAGAAGATCAAGGCGGCCGATCCGCAGGCCGTCATCATGATTTCAGTCAACAAGTCGACGGCCGCGTTCGTCAAGCAGTACCGCGAAGGCGGAGGCGGCGCGCAGCTGCTCAATATTTCAGTGGTCGACCCGAATGAGCTGGTCAAGCTCGCTGGCCTGAAAAATGCTCACGGGCTGGGTATCAGCCAGGTGGTGCCGTATCCCTACATGGCCAACCTGCCCGTGATCCGCGAATACCAGGAGCTTCTCAGGAAGAACGCGCCCAAGGAAGAAATCAACTACACCAGTTTCGAGGAATTCCTCGGCGCGAAGGTTCTGGTCGAAGGGCTGCGACGCGCCGGCCCCAACCCCACGCGGCCGAAGGTGATCAAGGCGCTGGAGACCATGGGCAACTACGACCTCGGTGGCATCACAGTCAATTACTCGCCGGACAACCGCGTGGGCTCGCGCTACGTGGAAGTCACGGTGATTGGAAGCACCGGCAAGCTGCTCAAGTAGGGGCAGGCCGGGCAAACATCAGAGAGGACCCACCATGCCTTCGAGCTCACACTACGCGACATGCGCCGGCCGCGAGATCCACTACACGGAGTGGGGCGCGCAAAACAGCCGCACGGTGATTGCGTGGCATGGACTGGCGCGCACGGGCCGTGACATGGACGAGATGGCCGAGCACCTGTCGACTCGCTACCGCGTGATCTGTCCCGACACACTGGGCCGAGGCCTGAGCCAATGGAGCCCCGATCCGGGCAAGGAATACACACTGGCCTTCTACGCGAGGCTGGCTCGCGAGCTGTTCGAGCAGTTGGAGATCCAGGAAGCGCACTGGGTGGGCACATCGATGGGGGGTGCGATAGGCACCGTCTGCGCCGCGGGCTTGTTCGAACCAGCCCTCAAGCCGCGCATCCGCAGCCTGGTGCTCAACGACAACGCACCGCGCCTGGCTGAGCCCGCGCTGGCACGCATCCGCGCTTATGCAGGTAACCCACCGGCCTTTGGAACCATGGCTGAGCTCGAAGCTTTCTTCCGGCAGGTGTACACACCGTTTGGTTGGCTGAGTGACGCGCAGTGGCGGCGCCTGGCCGAAACCTCGGCGCGGCGCCTGCCCGATGGCCGCGTCACGCCGCATTACGACCCCGCGATGGTCCGCCAATTCACGGACCACTCGAACGAGTACGAAATCTGGGAGCACTACGACGCCATCGATATCCCGGTTCTTTGCCTGCGCGGCGCAGAGTCCGACCTGGTGCAGCGCGACGCGACCGAGGAAATGATGTCGCGCGGGCCGGGCGCACGCGGGCTCGCGCGGGTGGTGGAGATCGCCGGTTGCGGCCACGCTCCCGCGTTGAATGTTCCCGAGCAGCTCGACCTGGTGACGGCGTTCATCGAGCAGCATGCGGCCCGCACCACGGCCGCATCGACAGCGGCCGCCGCTTCCTGATCAGCCCTGCGCGCCCATCGCACGCGCGAGTGCCGCGGAGCGCGCGAGGGCTTCGGGGTCTGCAAAAGACTTTGTCGGCCAGCCCGCGAGGTTGCGCTCGCAGATGCCACCGAGCGCAGCGATCCATGCCGGGTCGTCGTTGAGGCACTCGAGGTAGCGAAACTCCTTGCCGCCTGCGGCCAGGAATGCTTGCCGCGCTTCCATGCCGATCTCCTCAAGAGTCTCGAGGCAGTCACTGGTGAAGCCGGGGCACATTACATCGACGCGCGCAACGCCCTTGCGCGCCAGCACCTGGAGCGTGTGCTCTGTCGCCGGTTCGAGCCACTTGGCCTTGCCAAAGCGCGACTGGAAGGTCACCGTGTACTGCGAAGGGTCCAGGCCCAGTCGGCCCGCCACCAGGCGCGCGGTCTTCTGGCACTCGCAGTGATACGGGTCGCCCAGCATCAACGTCCGCTCAGGCACGCCATGAAAGCTCAATACGAGATGATCGGGCCTGCCTCGCTCGCGCCACGTGCGCTCCACTTGGCGTACCAGTGCCTGCACGTAGCCCTCGTCGTCGTGGTAGCGGTTCACGAACCGGAGCTCGGGCACGTGGCGCGCGCCTTTGGACCAGTCGGCGACTGCATCGGCAACGCTCGCGGTGGTGGTGCCCGAATACTGCGGATAGGCCGACACGACCAGCACTCGCGTCACGCCTTCGGTCCGCAGTGCGTCGAGCTGCGATGGGATCGAAGGGTTGCCGTAGCGCATTGCATAGCGCACCTTCACTCGATGTCCCTGTTCGCCGAGCCAGCCCTGGAGAAGTTTTGATTGCCGCTCGGTCCACACCTTCAGTGGTGAACCCTCCTGGCGCCAGATGCTCGCGTACTTGGCCGCCGACTTGGCAGACCGCAGCGGCAGGATCACGCCATGCAGCAGTGGCAGCCAGAGAACGTGCGGTATCTCCACGACGCGCGGATCGGAGAGGAATTGCGCCAGGTATTTGCGCACCGCGGCAGGCGTTGGAGCATCGGGCGTGCCGAGGTTGCAAAAGAGCACCGCGCTGTGCTGCGGAGTGCCGTGCTTGAACGTGGGCTCGGGCCGAAAGGGGGAGGGCATGCTGGTATTCTCGACGAATGCTCGACATCGCAAGAGTCAAGGCTATCACCCTGGACCTGGACGACACTCTTTGGCCGATCTGGCCCACGATCGAACGCGCCGAAAAGGTGCTGCATGACTGGATGGTCGAGAACGCGCCGATGTCCGCAGCGCTCTTTAACAGCCCGGCCGCTTTGCGCGAGATCCGTGACCACATGGCGCACAACCGGCCCGACCTGAAGCACGATTTGAGCGCAGTGCGGCGCGAGTCGATCCGCCTGGCCATGTACCGCGCCGGTGAGAATCCCTTGCTGGCCGATGCCGCGTTCGAAACCTTCTTCGCCGAGCGCCAGCGCGTCCGGCTGTTCGACGATGCACGGCCCGCGCTCGAATTCCTGTCTTCGCGTTTTCCGCTGGTGAGCATTTCCAACGGCAATGCCGACCTGCAACGGGTGGGGATCGCGGCGTACTTCCGGGCCAGCATTTCGGCGCGCGAGTTCGGTGTGGGAAAGCCCGACCCGCGCATCTTCCATGCGGCCGCCGGCGCGGTGGACCTCACAACCGAGGACGTGCTGCACGTGGGCGACGACGCCACGCTCGACGCCCTGGGCGCGCTCAACGCGGGGATGCAGGCGGCGTGGGTGAATCGTGCCGACCACCTGTGGCCCCATGAAGTGGAGCCCCAGGAGACCTTCGCCAACCTCACCGAGCTTTGCGACGTCTTTCGCTAGGCGTCAGGTGCGGCCGAGCGCCTGTACCTTCCAGGCGAGCCAGAACTTGCGCAGCGGCGTTAGGCTTACGCGCTGGTGGAGCACCTGGAAACCATCGCGCTCGATCTCGCGCAGCAACGTGCGGTAGATGCTGGCCATCATCAGGCCCGGCTTCTGCGAACGCCGGTCCGCTTCAGGCAACGCGGCCAGGGCTTCGTCGTAATACGAATGCGCGCGCGTTGCCTGGAACTGCATCAGCGCGCGAAAGCGCTCCGAATTCACGCGGTTCAGGATCTCGTGGGCCTTCACGTCGAACTGCTGCATGTCGCTCATGGGCAGGTAGATCCGCCCGCGCATCGCGTCCTCGCCTACGTCGCGGATGATGTTCGTGAGCTGAAACGCCAGTCCCAGCTTGTGGGCGTAGTCGGTGGTCACCGCCTCGGTCTGGCCGAAGATGCCCGCCGACACTTCGCCCACGACACCGGCCACCAGGTGGCAGTAGGTCTCGAGTCCTGCGAAGTCCAGGTAGCGCGTCTGGACCAGGTCCATGTGGCAGCCTTCGATCACGGCTTGCAGATGCCGCTGCTCGATTTTGAAATCCTTCACCCAAGGCAGCAACGCACGCATCACGGGGTGTTGCGGCTGGCCTGCGAATGAATTCGCAACTTCGTTCTGCCACCACGCGAGTTTGGTTTGCGCTACGCCCGGGTCGCTGACTTCGTCCACCACGTCGTCCACTTCGCGGCAGAAAGCATAGAAGGCCGTGATCGCGGCGCGGCGCGGTTTGGGCAGGAACAGGAAGGCGTAGTAGAAGCTGCTTCCCGAGGCGGCAGCTCTCTGCTGGACATACTCTTGCGGTGTCATGGGCGCGGATTGTCCCACTGAGCGTGAAGCGAGCGCAGCGAGTCGCGGCTGCCCAGTCCCAGCGCCGCGCGCCAGAGCAGGGCTTTCACTTCCTGGCGCGGCACTTTCACTCGGGCGCTGCCCGGCTGCGCCTGTGCCAGCAGGGCGAGCGTGCGCACGCCGATCAACGCAGGCAGCGCGCTGGCCACGCGCAAGCACCGATGCTCGACTGCGAGCGAGTAGGCCATGCCATCGTCCATCCCGGTTCGCGCCGTTCTCATCCATACGCTGGCATCGGGCTGTTCTTGAGGCAGGTAGCGGCGGCCCATGGCCTCATCCTCGCCCGCATCGCGCAGGATGTTGACCAGTTGCAGCCCCTGTCCGTAGGACCGTCCCAGGGCGAGCATGCGGTCCAGCGGCAGCGAGGCGAAGCCCGGCACATGGCGGTGCGCGAGATGGGTCCAGAACTCGCCCACGCAGCCCGCCACCAGGTAGGTGTACTCGTCGAGCTGCGCCTCGGTCTCCAGGGATCGTGAAGCGTTGGCCGAAGCAGTGCCGAATCGCTCCAGGTCGAGTTGTTGCCCGCGCGTGATGTGACCGAGTACAACGCGGATGTCTGACTGGTCCCGCGCATCCAGCTGGCCGAGCCTGCGCAGGCAATCCGGCAGCGCGAGGATGAGGTCGCGTTCGGGGCCTTCGGCTTGAAATGACGCGAAGACCTGCGCAAGGGTCATGACGCGATCGTCTCGATCGCCGCCCGGCTGCATTACGAGTTCACGAAATTGGACCAGGCACTCGGCACGTCGCCCGGCTTCCACGCCTGACGTGTCCGCAAGGGTATCGCTCGCGCGAGCCAGCAGGTAGCCCAAGGCCACCGGTTCGCGCATTGCGCGGGGCAATAAGCGGATCGACAAGTAGAAGGACCGCGACACCCCTTTGAGCATCGGCAGCAGGCCCGTGGAGGCAGGGAAAGGGGCTTGGGACATCGCGCGGCATTGTCGCTTGGCTCGCTTGACAACGGTTCTCGTTTACCCTAGATTACTAACCAGTCAGTCATTAGCCAGCCAATTCGCGCACTTTTCCTCAAGGTTTGCCATGCCCAACGCAACTTTTGTCCGCCCTTTTCGCCTCACGGCGCTTCTCGCGATCACAGTCGCGCTGGCCGCCTGTTCCAAGCATGAGCCCGCCCCGGAACCCGTCCGCTCCGTGAAAGTGATGACCATCGGTGTCGACACTTTCAAGTCGGGCCACGAATTCGCCGGTGAGGTGAAGCCCCGCGTCGAGTCGCGCCTGGGCTTTCGCGTCGCCGGCAAGATCGTCAAGCGCCAGGCTGAGCTGGGCCAGCGAGTGAAAGCCGGCCAACTGCTCGCGCAGCTGGACCCGCGCGACTACCAGTTGGCTGCCGACGCCGCGAGGGCGCAAGTTGCCGCCGCCTCCACCAATCGCGATCTCGCAGCCGCCGACTTCAAGCGCTATGCGGCACTGCGTGATCAGAATTTCATCAGCGGCGCCGAGCTCGAGCGTCGCGAGACCACGCTGAAAGCTGCACAGGCCCAGCTCGACCAGGCGAAAGCGCAGCTTGCATCGCAAGGCAACCAGGCCGGCTACGCCGACCTCGTGGCCGATGTGTCGGGCGTGATCACCGCGGTGGAAGCCGAGCCGGGTCAGGTCGTCACGGCCGGCACGCCGGTTGTTCGCATTGCACAGGAAGGCCCACGTGACGTTGTCTTCTCCGTGCCCGAAGACAAAGTGGCCGCGCTCACAGTCGGCTCGGAGGTCGCGGTGAAGTCCTGGACCGACAACGCTGTTTCGATCGCCGGCAAGGTGCGCGAAGTGTCCGCCAGCGCCGACCCCGTGACGCGCACGTATCCGGTGAAGGTGTCGCTCGATGCAAGCGCCACGCTCCCCCTGGGAGCCACCGTCAATGTATATCCGCAAGCCCTGAGCCTGGCGGGCATTGCAGTCATCAAGCTGCCCACCAGCGCCTTGCGCAAGGAAGGCACAGGCACCGCGGTGTGGGTGCTGGACAAGGCGACGATGACGGTGAAGTCGCAACCGGTGCAGATTGCAACGGCCGATGGCAATGAAGCGGTGATCGCTTCGGGCCTGCTGCCCGGCATGCAGGTGGTCTCCGCCGGCGTGCACGTTCTCTCGCCGGGCCAGAAAGTCGCGATCTACCAGGAGCGCGGCGCCAGTTCCGCAGCTGCAGCCATCGTGGCCCAGGAGGCAACGAAGAAGATGGCCAGTGCCGCTGCTGTCGTGCCCTCCTTGCCCACGACGAAGTGAGGCACCGATGACAACACAGATTCAGCCGAAGGAGGGGTTCAACCTTTCCAAGTGGGCCCTCGACCACCCAGCGCTCACGCGCTACCTGATGGTCGTGCTGATGCTGCTTGGCTTCGCCGCGTACTTCCAGCTGGGGCAGGACGAAGACCCGCCCTTCACGTTCCGCGCAATGGTCGTGCGCACCTACTGGCCCGGGGCCACGGCGCAACAGGTCGCAGAACAGGTCACCGACAAGCTCGAGCGCGCGCTGCAGGAAGCGCCATACGCCGACAAGATCCGCAGCTACTCCAAGCCGGGCGAGTCGCAGATCATTTTCCAGATCAAGGACAACTCCAAGCCCGGCGATGTGGCCAATGTCTGGTACAACGTGCGCAAGAAGATCGGCGACATGCGCTACACGCTGCCAACCGGCGTGCAGGGACCGTTCTTCAACGATGACTTCGGCGATGTCTATGGCGTGATCTACGCGCTGGAGTCCGACGGCTTCAACTACGCCGAGCTCAAGCAATTCGCCGACGACGTGCGCCAGCAACTGCTTCGCGTCCCGGACGTCGCGAAGGTGGAGATGTTCGGCGTGCAGGACGAAAAACTGTACGTCGAGATTTCGCAGAAGCGCCTGGCGCAACTCGGGCTGGACTTCAACCAGGTGTTGCAGCAGCTTGGCCAGCAGAACGCGATCGAATCCGCAGGCGCGGTGCAGACGCCGCTGGACGTCGTCCAGGTGCGGGTGGCCGGCCAGTTCGAAGCCATTGAGCAATTGCGCTCCATGCCGATCCGTGGCACCTCGGGCAACCAGTTGCGGCTGGGTGACATCGCCGAGGTCAAGCGTGGCTATGTGGATCCGCCGACGGTCAAGGTGCGCCACGACGGCAAGGAAGTGATCGCGTTGGGCGTGTCCATGGCAAAGGGCGGCGACATCATCAAGCTGGGCCAAACGCTCAAGACCATGTTCCACCGCGTCGAAGACGGCCTGCCCGCTGGCATCAAGCTGGTGCAAATCCAGGACCAGCCCAAGGCGGTGTCCAACTCGGTCAACGAATTCGTGCGCACGCTCATCGAAGCCGTCGCGATCGTGCTGGCGGTGAGCTTCATCGCGCTGGGTTTGCACAAGCGCCCCAACGCGGCGATGCTGCCGATGTGGAGGCGCTGGTATGTCGATGTGCGGCCCGGCCTCGTCGTGGCGATCACCATTCCCCTGGTACTGGCGGTGACCTTCCTGGCGATGAATTACTGGGGCATCGGCCTGCACAAGATTTCGCTCGGCTCGCTCATCATCGCGCTGGGCCTCCTGGTGGACGACGCGATCATCGCGGTGGAAATGATGGTGCGCAAGATGGAGGAGGGCTACGACAAGGTCCGTGCGGCCACCTTCGCCTACGAGATCACCGCGATGCCGATGTTGACCGGCACGTTGATCACGGCCACCGGCTTCCTGCCGATCGGCCTGGCAAAGTCCACCGTGGGCGAGTACACCTTCGCGATTTTCGCGGTGACGGTGATTGCGCTGATCCTCTCCTGGCTGGTGTCGGTGTACTTCGTGCCTTACCTGGGTGTGCTGCTGCTCAAGTCCAAGCCGCCTACCGTGAACGGAGAGGCCGACCACCACGAGCACTTCGACACACCGTTCTACCGCGTCTTCCGCAAGGCTGTCGACTGGTGCGTCGAGCACCGCTGGATCACCATCGGCGCGACGCTGCTGGTGTTCGCGCTGGGCATTGTCGGCATGGGCAAGGTGCAGCAGCAGTTCTTCCCCGACTCCAGCCGCCCGGAACTCATGGTCGACATCTGGTTCCCCGAGGGCACGTCCTTCGCCGCGAACGAAGAAGTCACACGCCGAGTGGAGAAGCGCCTGCGCAGCGAACCGGGCGTGAACTCGGTGAGCACCTGGGTGGGCTCGGGCGTCCCGCGCTTCTACCTGCCGCTGGACCAGGTATTCCCGCAGACCAACGTCTCGCAGTTCATCGTGATGCCCAAGGACCTGAAGCTGCGGGAGGAACTGCGCATCAAATTCCCCGCACTGCTGGCGACGGAGTTCCCGGAAGTGCGGGGCCGCGTGAAGCTGTTGCCCAACGGACCGCCGGTGCCTTACCCGGTGCAGTTCCGCGTGGTCGGTCCCGACCCGACCGTGCTGCGCGAGCGAGCGGATGAGGTCAAGGCCGCGATGCGCGCCAACACCAACACGCGCGGCGTGAACGACAACTGGAACGAATCGGTGAAAGTGCTTCGCCTCGAAGTGGACCAGTCGAAGGCGCGCGCCCTGGGCGTCACCAGCCAGTCGATCGCGCAGGCCTCCAAGACCATCCTGTCAGGTAGCAACATCGGCCAATATCGTGAAGGCGACAAGCTGATCGACATCGTGCTGCGCCAGCCGCTGGACGAGCGGAACGCCATCACCGACCTGGGCAATGCCTACCTGCCCACGGCTTCGGGCAAATCGATTCCGCTCACGCAGATCGCACGGCCCGTTTTCACCTGGGAACCGGGTGTGATGTGGCGCGAGAACCGTGACTACGCCATCACCGTCCAGGGCGACATCGTCGAAGGCCTGCAAGGCGCGACGGTTACCGAAGAACTGCGGCCTCAACTCAAGGCGCTGGAGCGCAAGTGGCCCCTGGGTTATTCAATCCAGGTGGCCGGCGCGGTGGAAGAAAGCGCCAAGGGCCAGGGCTCGATCAGCGCGGGCGTGCCGATCATGTTGTTCATCACCTTCACCCTGTTGATGTTGCAGCTGCATAGCTTCAGCCGCTCGATGCTGGTGTTCCTCACCGGGCCATTGGGCATCGCGGGTGTGGCCGGTGCGCTGCTGCTGCTCGGGCGTCCGTTCGGCTTCGTGGCGCTGCTCGGCGTGATCGCGTTGATGGGCATGATCCAGCGCAACTCGGTGATCCTGATCGACCAGATCGAGCAGGATCGCGCACGGGGCGTCCCGGCCTGGGATGCGATCGTGGAGTCGGCCGTCCGGCGCCTGCGGCCCATCGTGCTCACGGCGGCGGCAGCGGTGCTGGCGATGATCCCGCTATCGCGCTCGGTCTTCTGGGGCCCCATGGCAGTCGCAATCATGGGAGGCCTGGTCGTTGCCACTGTGCTGACCTTGTTGGCCTTGCCGGCGATGTACGCGGCGTGGTTCCGGGTGAAGCGCCCGGGTGCGCAAATGTCCGCGCGGGACATGCCGACGATTTTTCCAGCGGCAGCCTGAATCAGTGCATCCATAGTCCTCGTGTTCGCGTATAGACGAGTAGGGGGTAGGGCGAATATCAAAGCGAGGAGCATGGCAATGTGGAGAAAAATTACGGCCGCAGTTTTGGCCGTCGCGGCGCCTTGTGCGGCGTTGTGCGACACGGGCAAGCTGGTACTGACGGGAGGCGTCAGCAGCATCGATGGGGCGGCGGGAGGCGGCCTCACGCCCTGGGCGGTGATAGGAAGTAACGCTGCCGAAGGTGAATGGGGCCTGTCTGCCCACGTGTCCAAGGCCC
>JBKJOM010000312.1:0-35590 GCA_046595775.1 Ramlibacter sp.
TGACCTACGCCGACATCGTGCTGCCCGCCGAACAGCCCGCCGAAATGCTCTAGTGGAGCTAAGCGGATACCCCTTATTTTCATACAGTATTGAATCCGCATCGCCCAGCCCTTTACATCGTCAGTCCCAATTTGGGACTAAAATCCAATGCGAGTGATTGCCCTGAAGAACATCCGCGAGTTTTGCGACACCCATCCGCCAGCCGCGCACGCCCTGAAAGCGTGGACGCAGGAAGCGCAAACGGCGACGTGGAAGACACCCCAGGACATCAAGGCCCGCTACAACACGGCGAGTTTCGTGGGCCACAACCGCGTCGTGTTCAACATCAAGGGCAACGACTATCGGCTGATCGTGGCTGTCGCCTATCGCATCGAGGCCGTGTACATCAAGTTCTTTGGCACGCAGGCCGAATACGACCGGATCGATGCAGCGACCGTGGAGAAGACATGATGGACATCCGCCCTATCCGCAGCGCTGCGGACTACCAGGCCGCCCTGAAAATCGTATCGGACTGCTTCAATCACGAGCCCGAGCCCGGAACGCAAGACGGTGATCGATTCGAGATCATGATCGCGCTGGTCGAAGACTGGGAGCGCAAGCACTACCCAATCGACCTGCCCGACCCCATCGAGGCCATCAAGTTCCGGATGGAGCAATCGGGCCTGGTCATCAAGGACCTGGAACCCATGATCGGAAAATCGAACCGGGTCTACGAAATACTCAACAGGAAACGCCCCCTGACCCTGGCCATGATCCGTCGCCTGCATCGCGACCTGGGCATTCCCGCTGAAGCGCTCGTCGGCGCTCCCGATGCCTAGCCTGCACCCGTCCGACCTGCTCGGAAATTCGCACGAGGTGGCCCGCATGCTCATCGGCGCCGTGCTGCTGGTCGATGGCGTCGGCGGCCGCATCGTCGAAACCGAAGCCTACGACCGCGAGGACCCCGCCTCGCACAGCTACTCAGGCCCGACCCCACGCAACGAAGCGATGTTCGGGCCACCGGGGCGCGCGTATGTCTACCGCTCGTATGGCATCCACTGGTGCCTGAACTTCGTCTGCCGGGAAGACGGCCACGGCGCGGGCGTGCTGATCCGCGCGATCGAGCCGACCCAGGGGCTGGAGAAGATGCGCGAGCGGCGCGGCCTGGACGAGATGCGGCTGCTGTGCTCGGGCCCCGGCCGAGTGGGCCAGGCGCTGGGCATCACACGCGAACTGAACGGCTGCCGGCTCGACCGCGCGCCGTTCAAGGTGCTGGCGGCCGAAGGCGAGCCCGAAGTCGTCACCGGCCCTCGCATCGGCATCACGAAGGCCGTGGACGTGCACTGGCGCTACGGGCTGGCGGGCTCGAAGTTCCTCAGCCGCCGCTTCTGATCACTTGGGCGCGACGCCCAGTTGCTTCGCGCGGCCCGAGCCGACCACACTCTGGCGCACGTTGGGCTCGCCGTAGAACTGCACATCGCCCGATCCGGCCACCGACATCTTCAGGCTGTTGCGCGCCCACACGGTGGCGTCGCCGGAGCCGGCGATGCTCACCTCGACCTCGTCGGCCTGCAAGGTGCCTGCCGCCACGTCGCCGGACCCGGCGATCGACACTTCCAGTTGCTTCGTCTTGCCGCCACCGACCTTGGTGCTGCCACTGCCGCCGATGGAAACGGACACCTTGTCGGCCTCGGCGTGCTTCACCGCGATGCTGCCCGAGCCGCCGATCTCGAAACCGAGCTTGGGCGCCTTCAGCGTCTCGGCGGTGATCGAGCCCGAGCCGCCGATCTTCAGGTGGTCGACTTGCCTGGCCGTCACCACCATTTTCATCAGCTTGCTGTCCAGGCTCAGGCGGTTGCGCTTGGGCCGGATCTCCAGAGTGCCGTCCTTGACCACCGTCTCGATCAGCGGCAGCAGGTTCTCGTCGGCCTCGATGGAAATGCCCTCGACGCTGCCGATTCGAACCTCCACCTGCGCGGGCAGGCTCAGGCCCACGCCGGTGAAGCCGCTGACTGCACGGGCCTGGGTCATGACCTTGCCGTTGCCACGGACCGTATCGGCCCACGCATACAAGGTGATGGACAGCAACGCGGCTGCGCCCAGGGTCAGGGCGGCGCCACGGCGGGAGATGAAGGATGTGTTCATGCTCCGGATGCTAGGGAGACCGGCCCGGCAGGGGCAGCGCCTTGCGACGAACTGCCGGCCGGCCGGAACAGGATGCAGTTGCGTGTGACGGACGGTGGCCCTAGAGTGGACGAAGCCCCCATGGCTACTTCTTCCGACCGCGATCCCGACGACCCCCGCCGCTGGCTGGGCAATTCCCCCATGCTCGCGCTGGGCGACGACAAGCTGCGCCTGCGCGTGCAGACCGTGCTGCAGTTCGCCCGTGCCGATTCGGAAAAGCTCAGGGCCTTGTGCTCCTATGTGGCGTCGATTCCTTTCGACGTGCCGGCCCTGGCCAGCCCCAAGCACACCCGGCGCACGGTGGGCCGGCGCGAGGCGGTGGGCTGGTACAGCAAGGCGGGCCTGTTCCAGGCGATGTTGCGCACGGCGGGCTTTCCGGCCCGGGTGCGCATGATCCGCATCGGGCCCGACATGTATCGGGGCCTCGCGTCGAGCCAGCAGGAGTTCGTACTGCCGATCGTCGAAGTGTGGACCGGCGGCCGCTGGGTGGCCACCGACAACTATGTGTATGACCCGCGCTACCTGGCGGCCGCGCGCGAAGCGCTGCACAGGCGCGGCTGGAGGTCAGGCTACGGCATCCACCTCGATGGGCGCTTTCTCTGGAATGGGCAGGATGACGCGCTTTGTATGATCGTCCCCACACGCGAAGGCGATGGGCTGCCCCAGCAATTCCTGGGTGTGTACGACGATCCGCTTGAGTTCTCGCTGCAGTTGAAGCGGTCGGCCCCGTTGCGTTGGCTATGGCTCGTCACCCGCAACCGGCTGATGTCGATGCGAATGAGCCGCAAGGTGCGCGGCTTGCGCGATGGCGAGGGCGGCTGATACATCGAAACCGGCGCCCTGCAGCGCGTTAGCGCAGCTCTCGCACCACCGTCTTGCCGTCGCCACGTTGCACCGTTGTCATCGGCGGGTTGTTGTATTCCGTGATGACGGTGCGATACGCGCCGGGGCCGGCACCCAGGGTGCGCGTGTCGGGCCCGGCACCCAGGGTGCGCGTCGACTGGCCGACGGCGTAAACCTCGTTGGCAGGCAATGCCGGCACAATGGTCAGGCCCGCGGGGACGATAGCGGCACCTGGCTGCACCAACGCGACGCCGCCCCCCAGGTTGGTGTGCGCGAGATGCATGTTGCGTGCCGTCCGTTCGTCAGTGAGCAGCGGCGATCTCGTGGGCGAGCGTCCACCGCCAGAGCCCTGCGCCACCGAGTTGATCACCCGGCAATCGGCGGATTCGTCGAAGACCATGTGGCCTCCGGGAAAGCGGACAGGCACTGTGTCGTGGAGCTGCATGCTCATGTCCACCGGCGACTTCTCGCCCTGGTAGACCACGACATTGGTACGGTCGTAGACGGTGTAACAGGCCAGCGCCTGCGTCGTGGCGAGTGCGAAGAAAGGCAGGAGGATGGCGAATTTCGAGCGAAGCAAGATAAGTCTCCCGGCCGCAGCGATGGAGCACGGCCATGGACCCATCATCGAAAACTCGGCAGCTGAAGCTTGCAGGCGCAAGGAGCCAATCGCTGTCAGCCCGCTCCGATGCAGGCGTGGGCCAATGGCCGGGTCAGGACCACTGCGGCGCGTCGGTGCCCGGCGGAACGGATGGCCGCACCCAGCGGGCCGGCGTGCGCGCCAGCTGCGCACTGTGGCGCAAGGCCTGCAGTTGACCGAAGCCCGACGGTGAGGTTTCCAGGAAAGGGGTGAAATCCGGCTTGCCCACTGCAAAGCCATCCGGTATGCGGGGCAGGCCGCGCACCCAATGTCCGGTTTGCGCGAGCGAGGCCTGCACATGCCAGCTACCGCCTTCGCACTGCTGCCGGTGCAGCGCAGCCGCCACACCCATCGCGATGAGGTAGCCCGTCGCGACATCGAGGATCTGCATCGGCAACGGCCGCGGCTTGCCCGTGCCCGCCGCTTCGCCTTCGGCCTGGTTAAAGCCCATCGCGGTCTGCACCAGCGAATCGAAGCCACGGCGCGGCGCCCATGGGCCTTGCGTGCCATAGGCAGTGAGCGAAACGTAGACGATGCCCGGCCGCGCGCGTGCGGCTTCATGGGGACCGAAACCGAGCGCGGGGAGGCCGCCGGGCCGGTAGCCCTGAACGAACACGTGGGCTTGCGACAGCAACGCGTTCATCGTTGCACAGCCTTCTGCACTGCGCAGGTCGACCTGCGCCGAACGCTTGCCGCGGCTGGTGTCGGCGATGGCTTCGATGTTGGGCAGGTGCGGCGAATTCACCAGCATCACATCGGCGCCATACGCGGCCAGCGCCTTGCCGCCCACGGGGCCTGCGAGGATGCGCGTGAGGTCCAGCACCTTAATGCCCTCGAGCGGCCGCTGGTCCGCTTGCAGCGTGGGCAGTTGCAGCGGCCTTGCCTCGCCGATGCGCTCAATGGTGAGCAGGGGCTGCGCGGCGACCGCCTGGGCGTGCGGGGTGGCGTCCCATTGCGCGAAGCTGCGCAGCGCGGTGGCAACGAGGCGCGCCTGCGCCATCGCCGTCTCGAATTCGATCGCGTTCCATTTCGCAAGCGCCTGCTCGGCGTCGCTGCGTTTCGACGTGGCCGGGTCCAGGCCCAACACGCGCAACGCGCCGTCGCGGTGATGGCGGAAATTTGCGTGCACGCGCACCCAGCCATCAGCGGTGGCGTACAGGCCCGAGAAGGCATCCCACAGTTCCGGCACGCGGCCATCAAGTGAAAACCAGCCCGTGCACTCGAGCGCTGCATGCGCCATGTCGACAGCGACTTGTTGCCGCGCGCAACCGCGCAGGTGGCCGAACTCGCATGCGGCGAGCGCAGCGGCGGCAATCGTGGATTGCGCAGCCGTGCCGACCGCGAAGGAGGATGCGAGCACCGGGTCTAGCCCAGTGAGCTTTGCGAACGGCAGCGCTTCTTCCGGCAGCGCGGCAAGGCGCCACAGGCCGGAGAGCGCGGCGCGCGGGTTCAATGCAGCGGAACGCCCGTCTTGCCCTGGATGAATTCGCGCGTCACGCCCGGCGCAAGCTCGACCAGCTTCAGGCCCTCGGGGGTCACGTCCATCACGCCCAGGTCGGTGATGATGCGGTCGCACACGCCAACGCCGGTCAGCGGCAACGTGCACTGCGGCAGGATCTTCAGGTCCTCAGTGCCGTCCTTCTTCTTCGCGACGTGCTCCATGAGGATGATCACGCGCTTGACGCCCGCCACCAGGTCCATCGCGCCGCCCATGCCCTTGACCATCTTGCCCGGGATCATCCAGTTGGCGAGGTCGCCCTTCTCGCTCACCTGCATCGCGCCGAGGATCGAGAGGTTGATCTTGCCGCCGCGGATCATCGCGAAAGAGTCATGGCTGCCGAAGATGGCCGAGCCCTTGACGGTCGTCACGGTCTGCTTGCCGGCGTTGATCAGGTCGGCGTCGACCTTGTCGTCGGTCGGAAACGGGCCAATGCCCAGCATGCCGTTCTCGGACTGCAGCCACACTTCCTTGTCGCCGGTGAAGTTGGCGACAAGCGTGGGAATGCCGATGCCGAGATTCACATAGAAGCCGTCTTCGAGTTCTTGCGCCGCGCGTGCGGCCATCTGGTCCTGGGTCCAAGGCATGTCAGTCTCCTCGTAAAGTGAGGGGACAGAGCTAAAGATCTGTCCCCAAGTATCTAGGCTGTGATCGTCCGCTTCTCGATGCGCTTTTCCGGATTCGCATTGAGCACGATGCGGTGCACGTAGATGCCCGGCAGGTGGATGTCGTCGGGCGCGAGTTCGCCTACTTCGACGATCTTCTCCACTTCGACGATGCAGACCTTGCCGGCCATCGCGGCGGCGGGATTGAAGTTGCGGGCAGTGAGGTTGAACCGCAGGTTGCCCGACTTGTCAGCGACGTGCGCTTTCACCAGCGACACATCGGGCACCAGCGAACGCTCCATCACGTAGGTCTCGCCGTCGAAGTCGCGCAGCTCCTTGCCTTCGGCCACCATGGTGCCAACGCCGGTCTTGGTGAAGAACGCCGGGATGCCGGCACCGCCGGCGCGCAGCTTCTCGGCCAGCGTGCCTTGCGGCGTGAACTCCAGCTCGAGCTCGTTGGCCAGGAACTGGCGCTCGAACTCCTTGTTCTCGCCGACATACGACGAGATCATCTTCTTGATCTGGCGCGTCTCCAGCAGCTTGCCCAGGCCAAAGCCATCGACGCCCGCGTTGTTGGAGATGACCGTGAGGTTCTTGGCGCCACTGTCCTTGAGCGCCTCGATCAGCGCCTCGGGAATGCCGCACAGGCCGAAACCGCCAACGGCCAGCAGCTGGCCGTCCTTGGTGACACCCTTGAGGGCATCGGCCGCGCTCGGATAGATCTTGTTCACTGCATCGCTCCTGTCCTGGCATGGACGTAGATAAAACCCGGAGTGGACTGCGCCAGGAATGCCGCTACGATACTACTTAGTGAATTACGTAGTACTTCGTAAAGGTTAGCCCGATGGACGTTGACTACCGCCTGGCCTTCAACTTCGCCCCGGTGGGACTTTGCCTGTCACGCAACCGTTCCATTGTGGATTGCAACCAGCAGCTGTGCGAGATGTTCGGCTGGTCGCACGAGACGTTGATCGGCCAGTCGTTCCAGGTGCTCTACCCCAGTGCCGACGAGTACGAGCGCCTTGGCGCGCGCATGGCGCCGATCCTGAACGCCAAGGGCCATTACGCCGACGACCGCATCATGAAGCGCGCGAGCGGCGAGGTGTTCTGGTGCCACGTGACAGGCCGCGCGCTGAACCGCGAAGCGCCACACGAGTCCGGCATCTGGGCCTTCGAGGACCTGAGCTCGCAACGGCCTGTGAAAGCCGAATTGACCGCGCGCGAGCGCGAAGTGGCGGCGCGCCTGCTGGACGGTATGACGTCCAAGGAAATCGGTAAGACGCTCAACATCAGCCATCGCACGGTGGAAATCTACCGCGCGCGCCTGATGCGCAAGTACAAGGCCAGCACCACCGCCGACCTCGTGCACAAGCTGATGGCCGGGGCTTAAGGCTTCGCGTCGATCACTTCGGCGGCTGTGCGGAAAGCATCCACTGCGGCCGGAAAGCCGCAATAAACGCTCGCGTGCAGGAAAATCTCCTGCAGTTCTTCACGCGTGACACCGTTGTTCAGCGCGCCGCGCACGTGGATCTTCAGCTCGTGCATCCGGCCCAGTGCCACCAACATGGAAACAGTGACGATGCTGCGCGTCTTCAGGTCGATCCCGTTGCGCTGCCAGGTATTGCCCCACGCATGGCGCGTGACCAACTCCTGCAGCGGCGCCGTGAAAGGCGTCGCCCGGTCGAGCGCACCTTGCACATAGTCTTCGCCCAGCACCGCCTTGCGGGTGGCCAGGCCGGCCTGGATCTCGGAGGTGTCGGGCAATTGCATCAGTGCTCCTTCAGAAAGGGGACTGATGTTAACGGGAGACACTTTCCTTGATTTGTGAGAACTTGTCTCCTACATTCCATGCATGAGCACAGCCGTCACCGACACAAGCGCCGAGATTCGCCGCACGCCCCTTCCGCTGGTTTCCGCACCGGTGCACCTGGGCATCGCGCTGGCCGTCGCAGTCGCAGTCGGCGCGGCATGGATTGGCGCGGAACGCGTCAGCGAGAAGGCGGTGCAATCGGCCGCGCGGAACATCACGAATTCACCGATCTACGTGACGCTGCCCGCTGTGCAGGTCGTGTCCCGCCGCAAGGCTGCGGACCCGGCGTCCCGCCCCGCCACCTGACGCGGCGAGTTACGCTAGCGGGATGAACACATCCCGCTTCCCCGCCCCCGAACTCAAAGACGTCCCCGAGGACATCCGCGCCCGCATCCTGGAAGTGCAGGAGAAAGCCGGCTTCGTGCCGAACGTCTTCATCGCGCTCGCGCGAAGGCCGGCCGAGTGGCGCGCTTTCTTCGCATACCACGACGCGCTGATGACGCCCGAAACTGCGGGCCGCGAGAGCGGCCTGACCAAGGGCGAGCGCGAAATGATCGTCACGACCACAAGCGCGGCCAACAGTTGCCTGTATTGCGTGGTGGCGCATGGCGCGATCCTGCGCATCTACGAGAAGAATCCGCTGGTCGCCGACCAGGTGGCGGTGAACTACCGCAAGGCCGACATCCCGCCGAGGCAAAAGGCGATGCTCGATTTTGCGATGAAGGTGTGCCTGCGCTCGCACGAGATCGGCGACGAGGACTTTGCGCCGTTGCACGCGCACGGATTTTCCGACGAGGACATCTGGGACATCGCCGCGATCACCGCTTTCTTCGGCCTGTCGAACCGCATCGCGAGCTTCTCGAACATGATGCCAAACCCCGAGTTCTATTTGATGGGCCGGGTGCCGAAGGCGAAGGCCTGAAATCGGGTGCCGGACGCAGAGGTCGCAAAGGATTCGCAGAGGACGCAAAAGGACATCCAAAGAAATTTTCTTTTGTCTTCTTTTGCGTCCTCTGCGTAATCTTTGCGACCTCTGCGTCCGGCTGCCCGCCCCCTCTTAAGCTGCCTACGCCACCACCACCCGTATCCACTCCGGCAAAGGCACAGACTTCTGCTTCGTGTAGTCGGCCCACACGATCGTGGCGCCACCGCTCGCGTAGATGCGGCCTGGATCGTCGGTGCGCTCCATCGTCGTCCAGCTCTCGAAACTGGTGCGGCCGGGGTCGCTCACGTACAGCCGGGCGAGGATGTCGCCGGGGAACTCGAACTGCTTGTTGAACGTGCAGAAGGCGTTGATGATGATCAGGCCCTGCTCGGTCTTGCCGTCCAGGCGCTCGCCCAGGACGCGCATCCAGTCGAGGCGAATCACCTCCATGTAGCGGAAATAGATGGTGTTGTTCACATGGCCCATCGCGTCCATGTCGCCCCAGCGGATCGGCATCACCAGTTCGTGGACGAGCTTCTTCTGGTCGGGGATCTCGAATCTCATCGGCTCACACCGCGAATCCGTCGTCGGCCGCGATCACGGCGCCATTGACAAAGTGGCTCTGGCTCGAGGCGAGCAACACCACCAGCGCGTCGAGGTCCTCGGGGTTGCCCACGCGCTTGCGCGGCAGCATCGATATGAGCTTCTGTCCCTGCTCGGTCTGCCAGTGATGGTGGTTGATTTCGGTGTCGATGTAGCCGGGACAGATCGCGTTCACGTTGATCTCGAAGCGCCCCCACTCCAGCGCCATGGCCTTGGTCATCTGGATGACCGCGGCCTTGCTCATGCAATAAGCGCCGATTTGCGGCAGCACCTTCAGGCCGGCCATTGAGGCGATGTTGATGATGCGGCCACCGGTGTACGTGCCCGGCGCGGCACCGCGCGCCCGCGCCAACATCCGCTTGCCGACTTCCTGTGCGACGAAGAAAGCACCCTTCACATTGGTGTCGAAGATGAAGTCGTAGTCTTCTTCGGTGACATCCTGGATGCGCTGCGTGGTGCTAACGCCGGAGTTGTTCACCAGGATGTCGATCGAGCCGACCTCGGTTTCGGCGTGCGCTACCGCCGCGCGAATGCTGTCCAAGTCGGTGACGTCCATCTGGGTCACATGCGCATCACCGCCCTCGGCTTCTATCTGCGCCCGCAGCTCCTTCAGTTTCTCGATGCGGCGCGCCGCGAGAACCACTGCAGCGCCTGCGCGCGACAAGGTCCGCGCGAACTGGGCGCCCAGGCCGCTGGAAGCCCCGGTCACGAAGGCGACGCGGCCAGAGAGATCAATGCTGTAACTCACGAGAGTCTCCTGCCTAAAATGGTGATGCCGAGAGATACGGCGGTCCCGAAAAACTATTATCAGCCTTCAGCCTCAGAAAGAGCCTCATGACCCATGACGAAATCCTGGCGCAGTACGGACCCCGCGAAGCGATGGAGTACGACGTCGTCGTGGTGGGCGGCGGCCCCGGCGGGCTGGCCACCGCGATCCGCCTCAAGCAACTGGCGGCCGACAAAGGCAAGGAAGTTTCGGTGGTTGTGCTGGAGAAAGGGTCCGAGCCCGGAGCGCACATCCTGTCGGGTGCGGTCATGGACCCGATAGCCCTTGCCGAACTGTTCCCGGACTGGAAGGAACGCGGCGCGCCGCTGAACCAGCCTGTGACCGACGACGCCATGGTCTTCCTCTTTGAAGGCTGGTCGATGCGCGTGCCGAACATGTTCCTGCCCGAGTGCTTCCAGAACCACGGCAACTATGTGCTGAGCCTGGGCAACCTCACGCGCTGGATGGCGCAGCAGGCGGAAAGCCTGGGCGTGGAAATCTTTCCCGGTTTCCCGGCTGCGGAGGTGCTCTACAACGCAGACGGTTCGGTGAAGGGCGTCGCCACGGGCAACCTGGGCGTGGGCAAGGATGGCGAGCCTACCGCAGACTTCCAGCTCGGCATGGAACTGCATGCGAAGTACACGATCTTCGCGGAAGGCGCACGCGGTCACCTGGGCAAACAGCTGATCGCGCGCTTCAAGCTCGATGAAGGCAAGGACCCGCAGACCTACGGCCTGGGCGTGAAGGAGCTGTGGGAGATCGACCCCAAGCGCCACCAGCCCGGCTTCGTGCTCCATACCGCGGGCTGGCCGCTGGAGGATGACACCTACGGTGGGGCTTTCCTGTACCACATGGAAAACAACCAGGTGGTGCTGGGCTTCATCACCGGCCTGGACTACAAGAATCCGTACCTGAGCCCATTCGAGGAATTCCAGCGCTGGAAAACCCACCGCAACATCCGCTGGTACCTGGAAGGCGACGAGAGCCAGGGCATCAAGCCCGCCAAGCGCATCTCCTACGGCGCACGGGCAATCACCGCGGGCGGCCTGATGAGCCTGCCCAAGACGGTGTTCCCTGGCGGCGCGCTGGTCGGATGCGACGCGGGATTCCTCAACGCGAGCCGCATCAAGGGCAGCCACGCGGCAATCAAGACCGGCATGTTGGCCGCAGAAGCCGCCTTCGATGCCGTGACCAATGGCCGCCAGCACGACGAACTCGTGGCCTACCCCGAAGCTTTCGAGAAGAGCTGGCTGCACGCAGAGTTGAACAAGGCACGCAACTTCAAGGCCTGGTTCAAGAAGGGCCTGTGGCCGGCGACGATCATGAACGGTGTCGAGCAGTTCCTGCTTCGCGGCCACATCCCCTGGACGCTCCGCCGCGACAAACCCGACCATGCGTGCCTCAAGCCCGCAGCGGAGTGCAAACCGATCGCCTATCCCAAGCCGGACGGCAAGCTCACCTTCGACCGGCTCTCGTCGGTGTTCATCTCCAACACCAACCACGCGGAACACCAGCCGGCGCACCTCACGCTGAGGGACCCGACGGTTCCGGTGAACGTGAACCTCGCAAAATTCGCGGGACCGGAGTCACGCTACTGCCCGGCAGGCGTGTACGAGTTCGTAGCAGCCGAGGGTGGTGGCGAGCGGCTGCAGATCAACGCACAGAACTGCGTGCACTGCAAGACCTGCGACATCAAGGATCCGACCCAGAACATCGTGTGGGTCACGCCCGAAGGGGGCGGCGGTCCCAACTACGTGAACATGTAAGGGTAGAATCGCGCTCGTCAGGAGAGCAGCTTCGTGCAGTCAGCGAAGCCGCCGAAGGCGCAGGCGAACAGCCGAACGCTCAGGCACAAAGGACTGACAAGGCGCCCCAGCGGGGGCGTCCACCTTGCTGGAGAGAGAGAAAGAATCGCATTCTTTTTCCACCGAAGGAGCAAACCCGGGTAACGGGTGAATCTCTCAGGTAAAGCGGACAGCAGGGGCCGTCCATGGTCTGTACCATGGGATCGATAGCCCTTGCCGGAGAGCCGCTTGACCGACTCGACAGAAGTAGAACTCCAACGCACGCCCTTGAATGCGCTGCACCTCGAACTCGGTGCGCGCATGGTCCCGTTCGCCGGCTATTCGATGCCGGTCCAGTACCCCGCCGGTCTCATGGCCGAGCACAAGCAGACACGCAATTCTGCGGGCCTGTTCGATGTGTCGCACATGGGCCAGTTGCGCCTGGTCGGCGCGGATGCGGCGGCGGCCTTCGAATCATTGATGCCGGTCGACGTGATCGGGCTGCCGGTGGGCAAGCAGCGTTACGGCCTGCTGCTCACTGACGAAGGGACGATCATCGATGACCTGATGTTCGTGAACCGGGGCGCGGACATCTTCGCGATCGTGAACGGCGCCTGCAAGGTCGGCGATATCGCGCACATCCAGGACCGCATTGGCTCGCGCTGTGAAGTCATCCCCATGCCCGAGAGAGGACTGCTCGCCCTGCAAGGGCCGAAGGCCGTCGATGCAATGAAGCGCCTCGTGCCGGGCGTCGAAAAACTCGTTTTCATGACGGGCGGCGCGTTCGACTGGAACGGCGCCGACCTGTTCATCACCCGCAGCGGCTACACCGGCGAGGACGGCTTCGAGATTTCGGTGCACCAGTCGAAAGCGGATGCGCTGGCGCGCGCCCTGCTCGCCCAGCCTGAAGTCCAGCCCATCGGCCTGGGCGCACGCAATTCGCTGCGCCTGGAAGCAGGCCTCTGCCTGTACGGCAATGACATCGACACCACGACCACGCCGGTTGAGGCGGGACTGAACTGGGCGATGCAGAAAGTTCGCCGCACCGGCGGCGATCGCGCAGGCGGCTTCCCGGGTGCCGCGCGGATCCTCGGCCAGCTCGACGGTACCGTGCCGCTGCAACGCAAACGCGTTGGCCTCATGGCTCTCGAGCGCGTGCCGGTGCGCGAACACACGCCTTTGCAGGACGAAGCGGACCAGCCCATCGGTGAAGTCACCAGCGGACTGCTCGGTCCCACCATCGACAAGCCAGTCGCGATGGGCTACGTTGCGTCCTCACACTCGGCAACCGGCGGCCGGGTGAACGCCGTCGTGCGCGGCAAGGCCGTGCCGATGGAAGTGACCGCCATGCCGTTCGTGCCCAACCGCTATTTCCGCGGCTGAAAACCAAGAAACCCCAACCTTCCAGGAGAACGTCCATGACCGTCAAGTACACCGAGGAACACGAGTGGATCCAGCTTGAGGACCACGAAGCCGCCGTCGTCGGCATCACGCTGCATGCGCAGGACGCGCTGGGCGATGTGGTGTTCGTCGACCTGCCCGAAGTCGGGCGCGTCTACAAGAAGGGCGAAGTGTCCGGTGTGGTCGAGTCGGTGAAGGCGGCTGCCGATGTGTTCATGCCGATCGCGGGCGAAGTGACCGAAGTGAACGAGGAGTTGCGCGCCAACCCGTCGCTGGCCAACACCGACCCGATGGGCAACGGCTGGTTCTTCAAGATCCTCATCAAGGACATGGCCGAGTTCGACGTGCTGATGGACGAGCCCGATTACGCGAAATTTTCGAAGAACAGTTGAACCCATGTTGATGCAATCCGCCCGCCCACTCGGCGAGCTCGAGAACCCCACCGAATTCATCCCGCGCCACATCGGCATCGAAGCCGCCGACGAGGAGCGCATGCTCTCGGTCATCGGCGAGGCTTCGCGCCGCGCCCTGATCGACAGCATCGTGCCGCGCTCGATCATGAGAAGCGCCGCGATGAAGATTCCCGCCGCCGTCGGCGAAGCCGCGGCGTTGGCTGAACTGAAAGCCATTGCCTCGAAGAACCAGGTGTTCAAGAGTTTCATCGGCCAGGGCTACCACGGTACGCACACACCGGGCGTCATCCTGCGCAACGTTTTGGAGAACCCCGCCTGGTACACGGCGTACACGCCTTACCAGGCCGAGATCAGCCAGGGCCGCATGGAAGCGCTGGTCAACTTCCAGACCATGGTGTGCGACCTGACAGGCATGGCCATCGCCAATGCCTCGATGCTGGACGAGGCGACTGCGGCAGCCGAGGCGATGACGCTGGCCATGCGCAGTGTGAAGAGCAAAAGCAACGTCTTTGTGGTGGCGGGCGATTGCCATCCGCAAACCATCGAAGTGATCCAGACGCGCGCCAAACCGCTCGGCATCGAGGTCGTGCTGGCCAACTCCGCGCCCGAATGGCACGCCGCGCTGGAGCGTGACCACTTCGCGGCCCTCGCGCAATATCCTTCCACCAGCGGCCGCATCGACGACCTGCGCGCCGACGTCGACAAGGTGCATGCGAAGCAAGCCGCGTTCATCGTCGCGGCCGACTTGCTGGCCATGACGCTGCTGGTGCCGCCCGGTGAATTCGGCGCCGACATCGCCGTGGGCACCACGCAGCGCTTTGGCATGCCGATGGGCGCGGGCGGACCGCACGCGGCCTACATGGCATGCCGCGACGAACTCAAGCGCTCGCTGCCCGGCCGGCTGGTCGGCGTGAGCGTCGATGTGCACGGCAATCCCGCGTATCGCCTCGCGCTGCAGACACGCGAACAACACATCCGCCGCGAGAAGGCCACCTCCAACATCTGCACGGCGCAGGTGCTGCCCGCAGTCATCGCCAGCATGTACGCCGTCTATCACGGCCCGCAGGGCCTCAAACGCATCGCGCAGCGGGTCGCGAGTTACACCGCCATCCTGGCCAAGGGCCTGGAGCGGCTGGGTTATGCGCCACGCGGCACCACGGCGTTCGACACGCTCTCGCTGCACACTGGAGAAGCGACGCAAGGATTGCTGGCCCGCGGCCACTCGATGCACGTGAACTTGCGCGCCGGGTGGCAGGAGTACATCTACATCTCGCTCGACGAGACGACCACACGCGCCGACATCGAGTTGCTGTGGAAGATCTTCGCCAAGCCGGGCCAGGCCCTGCCGCAGGTCGCGGAGTTCGAGAAAGGCATCGAGCCGCTGATCCCTGCGGAGTTGCGCCGCACCAGTGCCTTCCTCTCGCACCCCGTGTTCAACACGCACCACTCCGAGACGGGCATGTTGCGCTACATCCGCGCGCTGTCCGACAAGGACCTCGCGCTGGACCGCAGCATGATCCCGCTGGGCAGCTGCACGATGAAGCTGAACGCCACCAGCGAGATGATCCCGATCACCTGGCGCGAGTTCGCGCATGTGCACCCGTTCGCGCCGCGCGACCAGTTGCAGGGTTACGCCGAGCTGGACGAGCAGTTGCGAGCCTGGCTTTGCCAGGCGACGGGCTACGCCGGCATCAGCCTGCAACCCAACGCGGGTTCGCAAGGCGAATACGCCGGCCTGCTCGCAATCAAGGCCTTCCATGAGAGCAAGGACGAGGGCCACCGCAACGTGTGCCTGATCCCCTCTTCGGCGCACGGCACCAACCCAGCCAGCGCTCAGATGGTGGGCATGCAGGTGGTGGTGACGGCCTGCGACGACAACGGCAACGTCGACATGGCCGACCTGGAGGCCAAGTGCGAACAGCACAGCGCCAACCTCGCCTGCGTGATGATCACCTACCCGAGCACGCATGGCGTGTTCGAGATGCAGGTCAAGGAGCTGTGTGCACTGGTGCACCAGCATGGCGGCCGTGTGTATGTCGACGGCGCCAACATGAACGCGCTGGTGGGCGTGGCGGCGCCGGGCGAGTTCGGCGGCGACGTGAGCCACCTGAACCTGCACAAGACCTTCTGCATCCCGCACGGCGGCGGCGGGCCTGGTGTCGGGCCGGTGTGCGTGGTCGAGGACCTGGTGCCTTTCCTGCCGGGGCACACGGCGGGCGGACTTCCGGGCCATGTCGTGGGCGCTGTCTCGGCGGCCCCGCTGGGCAATGCCGCCGTGCTACCCATCAGCTGGATGTACTGCCGGATGATGGGCCCCGACGGCCTCAAGCTCGCGACAGAGACCGCGATCCTCAGCGCCAACTACATCAGTGCGCGCCTGCGCGACCACTACCCAACCCTGTATGCCAGCGAAAACGGGCACGTGGCACACGAGTGCATCCTCGACCTGCGGCCGCTGAAGGAAGCCAGCGGCGTGTCGGCCGAGGACGTCGCCAAGCGCCTGATCGACTACGGGTTCCACGCGCCGACGCTGTCGTTCCCCGTGGCAGGCACACTGATGGTCGAGCCCACCGAGAGCGAAACACTCGACGAGCTCGACCGCTTTATCGCGGCGATGATCGCGATCCGCGAAGAGATCCGCAAAGTCGAGCGCGGCGAATGGCCGCAGGACGACAACCCGCTCAAGCACGCGCCGCACACCGCTGCCGCCTTGATGAAAGGCGAGTGGAAGCATGCCTACGGCCGCGACGTGGGCGCGGCGGTGCTCGATGAGCGCCGCCACGCGAAGTACTGGCCGCCGATCGGGCGCGTCGACAATGTCTACGGCGACCGCAACCTGTTCTGCAGTTGCGTGCCGATGTCGGCTTACGAGTGACGCTTTCCTGGACCTGATCCTCGTCATCATCCTGGGCGCGGCCCTCGCGGGTTTCGTGCAGGGCCTCTCCGGTTTCGGCTTCGGGCTCACCGCAATGTCGCTTTGGGCCTGGACGCTGGAGCCGCGCCTCGCGGCGGTACTGGCCGTCTTCGGCGGGCTCACCGGACAGGTGATCCAGGCCGTGACGGTGCGACGCGGGTTCGATTGGCGGCGACTCTGGCCCTTCCTGGCCGGCGGCTTCGCGGGCTTGCCCGTCGGCATCTGGTTGCTGCCGAGACTGGACGTTCCGCTCTTCAAGCTGGTGCTGGGCGCATTCCTGCTCGTGGCCTGTCCGCTGATGCTGCTGGCCGACCGCCTGCCGCATGTGACACGCGGAGGGCGCGCGGGCGATGCACTGTCAGGTGCTGCTGGAGGCGTGATGGGTGGGCTCGGCGGCTTCACCGGGGTTGTGCCAACGCTATGGTGCACGGTGCGGGGCTTCGGCAAGGACGAGCAGCGCGCGGTGATCCAGAACTTCAACCTCTCGATGCTCGCCGTGACCTTCGCGAGCTATGGACTGACCGGCCTGATTGGCATGGAGCACCTGCGCCTGTTCGCGATCATCCTGCCGGCGATGCTGGTGCCTTCGCTGTTGGGCGCGAGGATGTACACGGGCATCAGCCCCGAAGTGTTCCGCCGCGTCATCCTGTCACTGCTCACGCTCTCCGGCGCAGCGCTGCTGTTGGCGGCCGTCCCGGTCGTCGCTTGCCGCTAATCCACCAGCGGCAGGCGCACGGTGAAGGCCGCCCCGCGGCCCTCGCCTTCGCTGTGTGCTTCGATGCCGCCGCCATGCAGCCCGACAATGTGGCGTCCCATCGCCAGGCCCAGGCCCAGCCCGCCATGACTTGGCGCGTCAGCGTGCTCCTGCCTGAAACGGTCGAAGACGTGCGGCAATTCAGCCGGGTCGATCCCCGCGCCCGAGTCGGTCACAGTGATGACCGCGAAAGTGTCCGCGGGGCGCAGTACCACTTCGATGCTGCCGCCCTCGGCCGTGTACCTGATCGCGTTGTCCAGCAGGTTGCGCACGACCTGCTGAAGCCGCGCCGGATCGCCCCGCACCTTGCCCACGGGCAAGTCCAGCAACTTGCGAATGCGCAGGCGCTTCGCTGCCGCGGTGGGTAGCGCAGACTCGATCGCAGCGGCTACGAAGCTGCGCGGCTCCAGCACTTCGGGCTCGATCCTGATCCGGCCCGACACCATCCTGCCCATGTCCAGCAGGTCGTCGATCATCCGGGTCTGGGCGGCGACGCTCTGTTCGATCACCTCCAGGCCCCGCTCGAACTCTTCCTCGCCACCGCGCCGGCGCAACATGTGCGCCCAGCCGAGGATCGCGCCGAGCGGGCTGCGCAATGCATGCGAGACCGCCGACAGGAAACTGTCCTTCTGAGCCGAAGCCTGCTCGGCCTTGGCGCGTGCGGCCCGCTCTGCCGCCAACTCAGCCTGCGCCTGCGCCAATGCAGCGCGCAGTTCGCCCGGCTGAGACTCCACTTCATCAACCCCGACGGCCGGCCTGGATTCAGATTGCGGGTTCATGCCACCACAGCTCCGCTTTCTTGGGCAAAATGCGGCCTGCACGCCTGCGCGCCTTGGGCGCGCGAGCCCTTGCCCCTTGCGGAACGGAGCCATTCGTTGCCCCTCAGAGCCTTCATCGTGGAAGACAACCTCGCCATTCGCGAGAGCCTGATCGAGGCGTTGTTCGAACTCGCGGGCGTCGACACATGCGGCGTGGCTTCCAGCGAGCGCGACGCCGTGGCCTGGCTCGCCAACCCGGCCAATGACTGGGACATCGCCATCGTCGACCTGATCCTGGAGCCCGGCGGCAGCGGCCTTGGCGTGCTGCGGGCCTGCCGCGGCCGGCCGCAGGACCGCAAGATGGTGGTGCTGACGGGAACTGCGAATCCGGACGTGCGAAAGCAATGCGAGGCGCTGGGCAGTGATGGCGTCTTCGACAAATCCATGGAGACCGATGCCCTGGTGGACTGGTGCCTGACGCAGGCCCGGGCGGCGCGCGGGTGAACCGCGGCGCCGTTGATTGTCGATTCACCGAGGCACCTGCGCAACCGGGAGAGCACGCAGACGCGATGCACGGGCTGGGCCACTGGCACTGTGCGAAAATAGGCTTACCGGCGCGAAGAGGCCGAAGCGGCTGCCGCCGTTCAGGGAGAGTCCGGAACATGCCGGAGCGATGAGCTGGAGTTTGGGCCCCACATGAACCACGCGATTCTCGTGGTGGACGACAACCCGGATCACCTCGAGTTGACGGTCATGGCACTGTCCGAGTGCTGCGATCCCCGGGAAGTCGCCACTGCCACCGACGGCGTCGAGGCCCTCGACTATCTGTTTGGCCGCGGCGCCTGGGCAACGCGCGACACCAGCCAGCAGCCGCGCCTGGTCATCCTCGACATGAAGCTCGTCCGGATGCACGGCATTGACGTGCTCAAGGCCGTGCGGCTCGACCCGCGTACCGCCACCCTGCCCGTCGTCATGCACTCCTCATCCACCGAGAAGCGCGATATCGCGGCCTGCTACGCCAATGGCGCCAACAGCTACGTGCGCAAATCCACCGACTACGACGAGCTGCGCCGCAAGTTGCGGCACGTGCACGACTTCTGGCTGACCGTGAACGAGCGTTACCGGCCGGCGGGCACTTAGGCTTCGGGCAGCTGCGCGATCTGCCTCAGCGCGCGCTCGAACATTTCCGGAGGCTGGCCACCCTGGATCAGGTGGCTGTCGTTCACGATCACTGCGGGTACCGCGTGGATGCCGTGTTCCTGGAAGAACTGCTCGGCCTCGCGCACTTCGTTCGCATACTCATCGCTCTCAAGGATTTCGCACGCGCGCTGCGTGTCCAGGCCAGCCTGGGCAACGGCGTCGAGCAGAACCTGGGTTTCTTCCGGGCTGCGGCCATCGGTGAAGTAAGCCTGGAACAGCGCCTTTTTCAGCAAGTGTTGCGGCCCCTGCCCTTCGAGCCCCGCCCAGTGAAGGAGGCGATGCGCATTGAACGTGTTGTAGATGCGGCCACGGCCTTCCTTGCGGAACTCGAAGCCCACGCCTTGCCCGCGCTCGCGGATCATGTCGCGTATTGACTCCTGCTGCTCGCGCGTGGTGCGGTACTTTTGCGTCAGGTGCTCGGTGATGTCCTGCCCGCCCGGGGGCATCGAAGGATTGAGTTCGAAGGGCTGGAAGCGCAAATGCGCCTGCAACTGGCCGTCCAGCTTTTGCAGCGCGCGCTCCAGCGAGGCGAGCCCGATAGCGCACCAGGGGCACGACACATCGGAGACGAAATCGATCTTTACGGCAGGGGCGTTCATGAAGCCATGCTAGTGGCTTTCGAACGCCCTTGCAGCGGATGCGCTAAAGCCGCGTGATAAAGCCGGCCACCAGCGCGGCAAACTCTTCCGGGCGCTCCACCGCACTGAGGTGCGCCGTCTCCAGCGACGCCAGTTCAGCCCCCGAAATGGTGTTGCAGATCGCCTCGGACATGTGCCTGGGCGTGGTTTCATCGTGCGTCCCTGCGATGACCAGCGCCGGGCAGGCGATGCGCGGGTTGCTCGCGCCGAAGTCGATGTGCGCAACTGCCTCGCAACATGCTGCGTACGCTTGCGGATGGGTCGACTCGAACACATGGCGGATCTCTTCGACGCGATCGGCTCCGCGAGGATCGTGGCGGAACTCAGACGTGAACCAGCGCTGCATCAAGCCATCGGAAATCGCGCGCATGCCGTGGTTGCGAACCGTCTCGATGCGTGCGCGCCACATGCCGCGTGCCGTCTCGTCGTAGTGACTCGATGAGTTGGCCACCACGATGCTGTTGACCAGCTCCGGGTGGCGCACGGCGATCTGCTGCGCGACCATGCCGCCCATGGAGATGCCCACGAAGTGCACCTCGCCATCGACATGGCGCTCGATCAGCTCGGCCGCGTCATCGGCAAGGTTCTCGATGGAGCAGGCACCCGGCACGATCAGTGACTTGCCGTGGCCACGCTGGTCATAGCGCAGCACGGTGAAGCCCGGCGCAAGCTGCGCAGCGACCTCGTCCCACATCGACAGGTCGGTGCCAAGCCCATGGCTCAGGACGATCGTAGGGCCGCGGCCCTCCCTCACGAAATGCATTTGCGCCATTGGCCCCTCATCCGTAGACCCGCTTTATACAGGCTTTGGCGCACTCCAAGGAGCCAGGATCAACTGATTTCACCGGTCACCGGATCGAACCGGGAATCGCCGTGACGGGAGACACCACGTCGGCGTTCTGCGCACGGTGGCGCAGAGCGTGCTCCATCACCACCAGCGCCAGCATCGCCTCGGCGATTGGCGTTGCGCGGATGCCGACGCACGGGTCGTGGCGGCCCTTGGTGACGACCTCGGCGGTTTCGCCTTGCAGGTTGATGGTCTCGCGCGGCGTGATGATCGAACTCGTCGGCTTGATCGCGATCGACACTTCGAGGTCCTGCCCGGTGCTGATACCGCCGAGCACGCCACCCGCGTTGTTGGTCCGAAAGCCCTGCGGCGTGGGTGAATCGCCGTGGGTGGTGCCGCGTTGCACGACGCTGCCGAAGCCCGCGCCGATCTCCACGCCCTTCACCGCGTTGATGCCCATCATCGCGTAGGCGATGTCGGCATCGAGCTTGTCAAAGAGCGGCTCGCCCAGGCCAACCGGCACATTCGATGCGGTGACGCGGACTCGTGCGCCACACGAGTCACCGGCCTTGCGCAGCGCATCCATGTAGTCCTCGAGCTTCGACACGTCGGCCACCGGCGCGAAGAAAGGGTTGTCGGGCACATGGTCCCAACTCTCAAAGCCAATCTCGATGTCGCCCACTTGCTGCATGCAGCCGCGAAACACGGTGCCGTACTTCGCAGCGAGCCACTTCCTGGCGACAGCGCCTGCCGCCACCATCGGCGCAGTGAGTCGCGCTGAAGCGCGCCCGCCGCCGCGCGGATCGCGCAGGCCGTATTTCTGCAGGTAGGTGTAATCCGCGTGGCCCGGACGGAAGGTCTGCGCGATCTCCGAGTAGTCCTTGCTGCGCTGATCGGTGTTGCGGATCAACAGGGCAATCGGCGTGCCGGTGGTCTTGCCCTCGTGAACCCCCGAGAGGATCTCGACCTGGTCGGCCTCCTGGCGCTGCGTGACGTGTCGGCTGGTGCCTGGCCGCCGCCGGTCGAGGTCAGGCTGGATGTCCGCCGCCGACAGCGCCATGCCGGGCGGGCAGCCATCGATGATGCAGCCAATGGCAGGCCCGTGCGACTCGCCAAAGTTGGTGACCGCAAAGAGTGTGCCGAATGTGTTGCCGCTCATGGATAGCGATTATCCCAGAGGGCGGGAAATTCAAATACGGACACCCGTACGCAGAGGTCGCAGAAGTTACGCAGAAGTCGCAGAAGGACTTCCAAAGATTTTTTCTGGATTCTTTTGCGCCTTCTGCGTCACTTCTGCGCGTTCTGCGTACCGGAGTTGGTTCCCGCGTTCGAGGACGTCAAGCGCCCGGCTGCTCTTCGCCGCCTGGCCAGTCGCGGATATAGGCCTTGAGCATTCGGTTCTCGAAGTTCTGGCTATCGACAACGGCCTTGGCCACGTCGTAGAAGCTGATGACGCCCATCAACATGCGGCGGTCCATCACCGGCATGTAGCGCGCGTGCCGCTCCAGCATCATGCGGCGGACTTCGTCCAGTTCGGTCTCGGAGGTGCAGGTCAGCGGATGGTCATCCATCGCCGAGCGCACCAGCGTATCGCCGACCAGGCCGCTGTTCTTGACGATGCACAGGATCACCTCGCGGAAAGTCAACATGCCCACCAGATCGCCGTGGTCCATGACGACCAGCGAACCGATGTCCTTCTCGGCCATGACTTCGATCGCGCGGGACAGGGGCTCGTCGGGTGAGGCCGTATAGAGCGTATTGCCCTTGACGCGCAGGATGTCGCTGACTTTCATGGGGGCTTCTCCTCGGCACGCGAATGCCGTTGCGGCCAATATAGCCCACAATGGCAGGCACTTCCATATCGGTGATTCCGAGGAGACAAGAACGATGCCCGGCTATTCCGACCCCGGCTTCGATACGCTGGCGCTGCATGCCGGCGCTGCGCCCGACCCCGCGACGGGCGCGCGCGCCGTTCCCATCCACCTGACGACCTCGTTCGTCTTCGAGTCGAGCGACCACGCCGCGGCCCTGTTCAACCTGGAGCGGCCGGGCCACGTGTATTCGCGGATCAGCAACCCGACCAACGCGGTGCTGGAGCAGCGAGTGGCAGCGCTGGAGAACGGCATCGGCGCCATCGCCACTGCCAGCGGACAGGCCGCGCTGCACCTGAGCATCGCCACCTTGATGGGCGCCGGGTCGCATATCGTCGCCAGCACCGCCTTGTATGGCGGCTCGCAGAACCTGCTGCACTACACGATGCGGCGCTTCGGCATCGAGACCACCTTCGTCAAACCCGGTGACATCGATGGCTGGCGCGCGGCGATCCGGCCCGAGACCAAGTTGCTGTTCGGTGAAACCGTGGGCAACCCGGGGCTCGACGTGCTCGACATTCCGGTGGTTTCGGCGATTGCGCATGAGGCGCGGGTGCCGTTACTGGTGGACTCGACGCTGACCTCCCCTTACCTGATGCGGCCGTTCGAGCTCGGCGCCGACCTGGTCTACCACTCGGCCACCAAATTCCTCTCCGGGCACGGCACAGTCATTGGCGGCATCGTCGTCGACGGTGGCAGCTTCGACTGGGAGCGGTCGGGCAAGTTTGCCGAGCTGACCGAAGCCTACGAGGGCTTCCACAACATGGTATTTAGCGAAGAGTCGCCCGTGGGCGCATTCCTCCTGCGCGCGCGGCGCGAGGGCCTGCGCGACTTCGGCGCTTGCATGAGTCCCCACACTGCCTGGTTGATCCTGCAAGGCATCGAGACGCTGCCCTTGCGGATGGAGCGCCACATGCAGAACACCCGCAAGGTCGTGGAGTTCCTGGTGTCGCAACCTTTCGTGGTTCGCGTGGGACACCCGATGCTCGAATCGCATCCGAGCCACGCCCTGGCGAACAAGCTGCTGCCCAAGGGCGCAGGCTCGGTGTTCAGCTTCGACATGAAGGGCAGCCGTGAGCAGGGCAGGAAGTTCATCGAGACCCTCAAGGTCTTCAGCCACCTGGCCAATGTGGGCGATTGCCGGTCGCTGGTGATCCACCCGGCGAGCACGACGCACTTTCGCATGACCGCCGAGGCATTGGCGGGTGCCGGCATCACGCAGGGCACCATCCGCCTGTCGATTGGACTGGAAGACCCCGATGACCTGATCGACGACCTGAAACGCGCACTGAAAGCCGCGGAGAAAGCCGCCTGACCATGGAACTGATCGTCAACGGCGCCAGCACCTATTGCTATACGGGCGGCAAGCCTTTCGATGCTGGCAAGCCCACCGTCGTCATGACCCACGGCGTGTTGAACGACCACAGTGTCTGGGCCCTGCAAAGCCGCTACCTCGCCAACCATGGCTGGAACGTGCTGGCGGTCGACCTGCCGGGCCATGCGAAGAGCGACGGCGAGGCGCCTTCCAGCGTCGAGGAAGGCGCGGACTTCATTGCGTCGCTGCTCGACGCGGCCGCAGTCCGCAGCGCGGCGCTGGTGGGCCACAGCTGGGGTTCACTCATTTCACTGGAAGCGGCCGCCCGCCTGAAAGACCGTGTGAGCCACCTCGTGCTGGTGGGCACCGCGTACCCGATGAAGGTGTCGCAACTGCTGCTGGACACTTCGCGCGACGAGCCGCACAAGGCGATCCGCATGATCAATGTGTTCTCGCGTTCCACGCTGGCATCGGTGCCTTCGGCGCTGGGCCCGGGCACCTGGGTCTGGGGTGCTTCGACGGCCATCCATCGCCGGGTACTGGCGAGCAACGCCAAGGTCAATGTGCTTCATCGCGGCTTCCGCGCCTGCGACAGTTACGCGAACGGTGAAAACGCCATTGTGCAGGTCGCTTGCCCGATTCTGTTCTTGCTGGGTGCGGTCGACCAGATGACGCCGCCGAAGGCGGCGAACCTGCTGATCGAGAAGGCGCGCGCGGCCGGCAAGTCGGTAAAGGTGGTCACCGTGCCGGTGGGTCACCACCAGATGTACGAAGCGCCCGACGAGACCTTGTTCGCGATCCACGACTTCCTGAAGGCATGACGGCCGAGGCCGTTGCCACACCGCCCATGGCGCCTGGGCGCGGGGCCGAAATCGCCCGCACTCTCGACCTGCGTGCACTTCCCGCGGACTTCTATGCCAACCCGTACCCGGTGTACGCGCACCTGCGCGAAACCGAGCCGGTGAAGCACCTGCCCGACGGCTCGGTGTTCCTCACGCGCTATGCCGACCTGGTGGCTGTCTACCGTGACGCCCACACCTTCAGTTCCGACAAGAAGGTCGAATTCACGCCCAAGTACGGCGCCGGATCGCCGCTGCTCGAACACCACACGACAAGCCTGGTGTTCAACGACCCGCCGCTGCACACGCGCGTGCGCAAGCTGATCATGGGCGCCCTCACCCGCCGCGCAATTGCAGAGATGGAGCCTGGCCTGGTCACGCTGGTGGATCATCTGCTGGATGCCATCGAGGCGAAAGGCGGCGGCGACCTGATCGAGGATTTCGCCAGTGCGATCCCGGTGGAGATCATCGGCAACCTGTTGGGTGTCCCGCGCGAAGACCGGGCGCCGCTGCGCGGCTGGTCTCTCGCGATTCTCGGTGCGCTGGAGCCAAAACTTGAGCCCGAACAGGAGGAAGCGGGTAACCGCAGCGTCCAGGAGTTCACGGCCTACCTCCAGCGCCTGGTCACGGATCGTCGCGCCCGTCCCTTGAACCCCGAACATGATGTGCTCACGCGCCTGATCCGGGGCGAACAAGGCGGCGAGCAGTTGAGCGAGAGCGAATTGCTGCAGAACTGCGTGTTCATCCTCAACGCCGGGCACGAAACCACGACCAATCTCATCGGCAATGCACTGGTGGCGTTACAGGAATGGCCAGACGAGAGGGACCGGCTGCTCGCTGAGATCCGCGCCACCCAAGGCGACGCCGATGCGCTCGAGAACGTGATGGCACTGGCTGTCGACGAGTTCCTGCGATTCGAGTCCTCGAACCAGCTTGGCAACCGGCGCGCGCTGCAGGCCTGCGAAGTCGGCGGCGTGCCGCTGGCCGAAGGCACGTTGATCACGTTGTGCATCGGCGCGGCCAACCGCGATCCGGCGCAGTTCGAAACCCCGGACACGTTGCGGCTGGATCGCACGAACAACCGGCACCTGGCTTTCGGCTTCGGCGTGCACCAGTGCGCCGGGCTCAGCCTCGCGCGGCTCGAAGGGCGCGTCGCCATCGGCCGCTTCATCCAGCGATTTCCGGGCTACTGCCTCACCGAGTCGCCCACGCGCGGCGGGCGGGCGCGATTTCGCGGCTTCCTGCGCGCACCGTTCACCGTCTGATCAGCGGGGGAGTGTACCGGCCGGGAAAAAGCATCAAATGAGGTCCTTCAGTCGCAACTGCGCTAGCTGCGCGCTGTCCCACAGCCGGCTGGTACCGGCGCAGTGGCGCAAGAGCAGTTGTTCCACCAGCGGCTCGATGAGCGTGGCCTGCGTATCGGCCAGCAACAGGTAGCGAGTGTGTTCTTCGTCCTGCATCTCGTTCACGCGGCCGATCCAGTCGAGCGCCACGAGAACTTCCAGTACCGGTTCCAGCTGCAACGCATCGACCTCGAGCCTGGCCGCGAGTTCGTCCGACGTCAGGCCGCGGCGCGCAGTGGCGCGTCCCTCGTGCAACAGCCGCAGGGCATCGACCGCGAGTTCGAAGCGCGAGCCGGGGCCATCCCCCAGGCGCCGAGTGCCCGCCAGCAGGCTCGGCAGGTACGCCGCGATCACCGCGCCCCAAAGCACGATCAGCCAGGCGATGTAGATCCAGACCAGCAGGATCGGCAAGGTTGCAAAGGTGCCGTAGACCAGCGAGTACGTCGGCACCTTGCCGAGGTACAACGCCAGCAACCGGCGCGCGACTTCGATGCCCAGCGCAGCGAAAATGCCGCCGGCCCATGCGTGCGAGCGTCGTACGGGCGTGTTCGGCACATGGCGGTACAGCGCGGACAGGCCCGCCGCAAGCACGAAGAACTCGATGATGACGAACACCACCTGCAGCCCGCCGGGCACCGAAGCCACCAGGCCGCGCGACGAGGAGATCACATAGGAGCTGAGGCTGATCGAGGCGCCCAGCAGCAAAGGCCCCAGCGTCATCACTGCCCAATACACCAGCACACGCCGGCCCAGCGGTCGCGGCGTCTTGACCCGCCAGATGCCGTTGAGGGTGCGGTCGATTGTGAGCACCAGCGCGAGTGCCGTGAAGAACAGCGCCGCGAGGCCCACGGCGCCAAGGCGGCTCGCCTTGCCGGCGAACTGCGTCAGGTAACCCAGCACCTGCCGCGCGATGGCGTCGGGGATCAGGCTTTGTACCAGCCAGGCCTGCAGCGAAGCCTGGACCTGGCCGAACATCGGGAAGGCGGTGAACACGGCCAGCGCGACGGTGAAGAGGGGCACCAGCGCGATGGTGGTCGTGAAAGTCAGGCTGCTCGCCGTGAGCCCGAGCCGGTCCTCGCGAAAGCGAACGCCCAGCGTCGAAATCGTGGACATCCACGGGAAGTGTTTGAAGTCCTCGATCACGCGGGCGATATGCATCGGCCGCTATGATGCCATCGGCCATGCACGACACCATTTCGCAACCGGGAACGCTCGTCAACGTCACGCGCTGGTTGGCTGTAGCAAGCTTGTTGGGACTGATCGTGCTGAGCCTGCTGTGGGAGCTATGGTTGGCGCCCGTGCGGCCGGGTGGCTCGGCCGTCCTCGCGGCGCTCAAGGCCCTCCCGCTCTGCATCCCGCTCGCGGGCTTCCTGCGCATGCGCATGTACACCTACCGCTGGGTCAGCCTGCTGGTGTGGCTCTATTTCATCGACGGCGTGGTGCGCGGCTTTGGCGCTCACGGCTTGCCGCTCGCTCTTGCCTTGACGGAAATCGCCTTGTGCCTTGTCCTGTTTGCCGCGTGCGTGCTCCACGTGCGCACCCGTTTGAAGAAATCCCCCGCATGAAAGACTTCATCGCGCAACTGAAGGCCATCGTCGGCGATGGCCACGTGCTCACTGAAGGCGACCTGGGCGCCTGGGAACAGGATTGGCGCAAGCGCTCGCACGGCAAAGCGCTGGCCGTCGTGCGCCCCGCCAGCACGCAGGAGGTCGCACTGGTGGTCAAGGCCTGCGCCGCTGCCGGCGTGAGCATCGTGCCGCAAGGCGGCAACACCGGCATGGTGGTGGGATCGACGCCCGACGAGTCCGGCACCCAGGTGGTCCTGAGCCTCATGCGCATGAAAGCTGTCCGCAACATCGACCCCGGCAACATGACCATGACTGTGGAAGCAGGTTGCGTCCTGCAAGTCGCGCAGGAAGCGGCTGCCGCTGCGGGCCTGCTCTTCCCGCTCAGTCTCGCCGCCGAAGGCAGTTGCACCATTGGCGGCAACCTCGCGACCAATGCTGGCGGCACGCAGGTCGTGCGCTACGGCAACGCGCGCGAATTGTGCCTGGGCGTCGAAGTGGTGACGGCTCAAGGCGAAGTCTGGGATGGCCTGTCGGGCCTGCGCAAGGACAACACCGGTTATGACCTGCGCGACCTCTTCATCGGCAGCGAAGGCACTCTGGGCGTCATCACTGCGGCAACCCTGAAGCTGTTTCCCTTGCCCCGCGCGACCCTGACCGCGTGGGCCGCCGTGCCTTCGGTCGTCGGGGCTGTGCAACTGCTCGGCCACGCGCACAGCCACCTGGGCGCCGGCCTGACCGGGTTCGAGATGATGGGCAGCTTTCCCCTCACGCTGGTGGCCAAACACTTCCCGCAGCTGCGCGTGCCTTTCATCGAGCAGTCGCCCTATTGCGTGCTGATCGAGAACGCCGACCTCGACTCGGAGGAACATGCACGCACGCTGTTCGAGCGCCTGCTGGAGTCGGCCATGGAAGAAGGCTGCGTGACCGACGCGGTCGTCGCCGAAAACCTGTCTCAGGCTCAGCAGCTCTGGCACATCCGTGAAAGCATCCCGCTGGCGCAAGCGGAAGAAGGCCTGAACATCAAGCACGACATCTCGGTACCGATCTCCCGCATCCCCGACTTCTGCCGGGTCACCGACAACCAGCTGGAACACGAAATTCCCGGCGTGCGCCTGGTCAACTTCGGCCACCTGGGCGACGGCAACCTGCACTACAACGTGCAGGCGCCCGAAGGCGGGGACAGCGCGGCCTTCCTGCGCGACCAGGAAGAGCGCGTGCACCGCATCGTGTTTGATTCGGTCCGCCGGTTCGGCGGGTCGATTTCCGCCGAACACGGCATCGGCAGCGTGAAGGTGGAAGAGCTCGAACGCCACAAGTCGCCGGTGGCGCTGGCGATGATGCGTTCCATCAAGCGTGCACTGGACCCGGGGAACGTCATGAATCCGGGGCGGGTGTTGCGCCGCTGAACACGAACTCCCGTACGCAGAAGGCGCAAAAGTTTCGCAGAAGGCGCAAAAAAAGTCAGAAAAAAATGGAAGTCCTTCTGCGACTTCTGCGAAACCTCTGCGCCTTCTGCGTACGGGAATCTGGAAGTGCGGGAGTCCGTCTTCGAGGGCCAACCAACTTCCTCGCATAATTGAGCCAATGACAGCCGCCCAGCGCCCCGTCCGCTCCCAATACGAAGATTTCATGCGCCATGTGTACGCGCATGGCACACCCAAGACCGACCGAACCGGCACCGGTACGCGATCGGTGTTTGGCTACCAGATGCGCTTCGACCTGAACGAGGGGTTTCCACTGGTCACGACGAAGAAGGTCCACCTCAAGTCGATCATCCACGAGCTTTTGTGGTTCCTCGAAGGCTCCAGCGACAACAGGAAGCTGAACGCGCGCGGGGTTTCGATCTGGGACGAATGGGCACGTGAAGACGGCGACCTCGGCCCGGTGTACGGCGTGCAGTGGCGCAGCTGGCCAACGCCGGAGGGCGGCCATATCGACCAGATCGCCGAGGCGGTGAAGACGATCAAGGCCAACCCCGACTCGCGTCGCATCATCGTGAGTGCGTGGAACGTGGCCGACATTCCGAAGATGGCACTGGCGCCTTGCCACGCGTTCTTCCAGTTTTACGTCGCGGACGGCAAGCTGTCGTGCCAGTTGTACCAGCGCAGCGCCGACATCTTCCTGAGCGTGCCTTTCAACATTGCCAGCTACGCGCTGCTCACGCACATGATGGCGCAGCAATGCGACCTGGGCGTGGGCGATTTCGTGTGGACCGGCGGCGACTGCCACATCTACAGCAATCACCATGAGCAGGTGGAGTTGCAACTGTCGCGCGAGTCCTATCCCTACCCGTTGCTCAACATCAAGCGCAAGCCTGCGTCCATCTTCGATTACCAGTACGAAGACTTCGAGGTGCTGGATTACCAGTGCCACACGGCGATCAAGGCGCCGGTCGCAGTCTGAACGCCCTTCCCCCATGAAACTCGGATTGATCTATGCGCGCTCGCGCAACGGCGCAATTGGCAAGGGCGGCGTGCTGCCCTGGCGCCTGCCCGAAGACCTCGCGCATTTCAAGCGCGTGACGATGGGCCACCCCGTCATCATGGGCCGGAAGACATGGGAGTCCGTTCCACCGAAATTCCGTCCGCTGCCGGGCCGCACCAATATCGTGGTCACGCGGCAGGCCGACTGGAACGAAACCGGCGCAGTGCGTGTCTCCTCGCTGGAAGAAGCCCTTGCCGCCTGCCCTTCGCTGGACGAAGCGTGGGTGATCGGCGGCGCCGATATCTTCGCGCTTGCCCTGCCGCTGGCCAGTACGCTGGAAGTCACCGAGATCGACGCCGATTTCGACGGTGACGTGTTCATGCCCGATCCCGCGGCGCCGTGGCGGGAGGCAGCGCGAGTGCGTCATGTCTCCGCCAGCGGCGTGCCTTACAGTTTTGTCACCTACAACCACAACAGAGGAGCCTGATATGTCCGAAGGCGGATTCCACGTCCACGGTCCCCACGACCACGAAGTCGAACATGCGACACAACATGCCGCGCATGAAGGCGGCAGCGGGATGATCAACCAGATTGCCATGTTTACCGCGGTCATCGCCACCGTCGGCGCGATCTTCTCGTACATGGGCGGTTTCACTCAGGCCAATGCAGGCCTCTTCAAGAACAACGCAGCGATCAAGAAGACCGAAGCGTCGAACCAGTGGAACTACTTCCAGGCCAAAAGCACGAAGCAGTCGCTGGCCGAGGTCTCGCGCGACCTCGCACCGGTCCAGACCGACAAGGACAAGTACCAGGCGAAGATCGAGCGCTACGAGAAGGAAAAGAAGGAAATCCAGACCAAGGCGGAATCCATTGAGACCGAGGCGAAGGAGTGGGACCAGCGCAGCGACGAGCAGATGCACCAGCACCACCGCTGGGCGCAAGCCACCACGGCGCTGCAGGTCGCTATTGCCCTCGCGGCCATGGCCATCCTGACCAGGAAGAAATGGCTGGAGTGGGGCATGTTTGGCGTCGGCGGCATCGGCATCGCGATCGGCCTCCTGGCCTCCATGCACATCTGATGAAGATCACCACCTGGAACGTCAACTCCCTCACGGCCCGGCTGCAACATGTGCTGGACTGGACGGCCGCGAACCCGGTGGACCTGCTCTGCCTGCAGGAGCTGAAGCTCACCGACGACAAATTCCCGCTCGACGAGCTGCGCGCTGCAGGCTATGAGCACTGCGCGGTGTTCGGTCAGAAGACATACAACGGCGTTGCCATCATGAGCCGCCAGCCGCTGCGTGACATCGTGAAGAACATCGTCGGCTTCGAGGATGACCATTCGCGCGTGATCAGCGCCACGATCGATTCGGCCGCCGGCGAGCTGCGCATCGTCAACGGCTATTTCGTGAATGGCCAGGCGCCCGGCTCCGAGAAGTTCGCGTACAAGATGAACTGGCTCGCCGGCCTGCGTGCCCACATGCGCACGCAGCTCGATGCACACCAGCGGGTGGTGCTGCTAGGCGACTTCAACATCACCCCCGAAGACCGCGACTCGTACGATCCGGTCGGCCTGCGTGAGGCGATCCACCACACCACGCAGGAGCGCGACCACTTCCGGCAGCTCGTCGACCTGGGTCTGGGAGACAGCTTCCGGATGTTCGATCAGCCTGAGAAGAGCTACAGCTGGTGGGACTACCGGATGTTGGGCTACCAGAAGAACCGCGGGCTGCGCATCGATCACATCCTGGTGAGCGAAGCGCTGAAACCCAGCGTCAAGTCATGCAGCATCGACCGCGCGCCCCGAATGTGGGAAAAGCCCAGCGACCATGCGCCTGTGACTTTGGAAATTTGAATACGGGGATACAGGGACAGGACGCAGAGGACGCGAAGGATTCGCAGAGGACGCAAAAGGACATCCAAAGAAATTTTCTTTTGTCTTCTTCTGCGTCCTCTGCGTAATCTTCGCGTCCTCTGCGTCCGGTATCCGCTCCCGCATCCAGCGATCTACTCCAGCCCCAACTCCTGGATCTTCCGCGTGATCGTATTGCGGCCGATGCCGAGTTTTTGAGCGGCTTCGATGCGGCGGCCGCGTGTGTTCGCGAGCGCCGTGAGGATCAGTTTCGACTCGAAGCGCTTGGTGAGCGCCTCCCAAACATCGTGACGGCCGCTGACCAGCAACTCGAGCGCTTCGGCTTCGAGGCCCGACTCCCAGCCACCCGCAGGCAGGACTGATGACGTCGCGGCGACGGCGGGCGCCGAGGACTCAACGACTCGATGGGCTGCTTCTGCGGCCGGCGCAGGTCGGGCCAAGATCGCCGACTCGCCTTCACCAATGCCGATTTCTGGCGGCAGATCCTTCGGTTCGATCAGTTGAGCCGGCGCCATCACCGTCAGCCAATGGCAGATGTTTTCCAACTGGCGCACGTTGCCCGGGAAAGCGAAAGTCGAAAGACGCGCCAGCGCGGCATCGGAGATCCGCTTGGGCTCCACACCGAGTTGCTTGGCGCTGACGCCCAGGAAGTGGCGCGCGAGCATGGCCACGTCTTCCTTGCGTTCGCGCAGCGCAGGCAGGCGCAGGCGGATGACGTTGAGCCGGTGGAACAGGTCTTCGCGGAAGATGCCTTCCTTGACACGCTGTTCCAGGTCCTGGTGCGTGGCTGCGATGACGCGCACATTCGCCTTCACGGCGTTGTGCCCGCCGACGCGATAGAAGTGGCCGTCCGAGAGCACACGCAACAGGCGTGTCTGCAGGTCGAACGGCATGTCGCCGATCTCGTCGAGGAACAGAGTGCCGCCCTCGGCCTGCTCGAAGCGGCCGCGGCGCATGGTCTGCGCGCCGGTAAAGGCGCCTCGCTCGTGGCCGAAGAGCTCAGACTCGAGCAAGTCCTTCGGGATCGCTGCCGTGTTGATCGCAATGAAAGGGCCGTTCGCGCGTGGCGAATGCTTGTGCAGCGCGCGCGCCACCAGCTCCTTGCCAGTGCCCGACTCGCCGGTGATCATCACCGTGACATTGCTCTGCGAGAGCCGGCCGATTGCGCGGAACACGTCCTGCATTGCCGGCGCCTGGCCCAGCATTTCGGGCGCTTCGACCATGCGCTCTTCGGCCACTTCCTCTCGCTGGCTTTCTTCCACCGCGCGGCGGATCAGCTCGATGGCCTTGGGCAGGTCGAAGGGCTTGGGTAGATATTCAAAGGCGCCGCCCTGGAAGGCGGAAACCGCGCTGTCCAGGTCGGAGAAGGCGGTCATGATGATGACCGGCAGGCCTGGATGCTTTTCCTTGACCTTGTTCAGCAGGTCCAGGCCCGAGCCCCCCGGCATGCGGATGTCGCTCACCAGGATCTGCGGCCCAGCGTCCTCGCCTTCGGTCTCCAGTGCAAGGAGCACGTCGCGGCCGTTGGTGAAACTGCGCGAGGGCAAGTCCTCCCGCGCCAATGCCTTTTCCAGCACGAAGCGGATGGATTGGTCATCGTCAACGATCCAGATCGGCTTCATTGTTTTCTTGTCGCCCCAGGTCAATCGCAATTCAAGGCAACGGAATCAAGATCTTGAAATCCGTCCTGCCAGGCCCGCTGTCGCATTCAATCAGTCCATGATGCTGCTGGACGAAAGTTTGCGCCAGTGTCAGTCCCAATCCGGAACCGCCTTCCCTTCCCGACACCAGCGGAAAGAAAATGCGGTCTCGAATGGAGTCCGGTACACCGGGCCCGTTGTCGATGACATGCAATTCCAGTGCCAGTCGGTAGCGCTGCTTGCCGAAAGTCACCTGGCGCGCGATGCGCGACTTGAAAACCAGTTCCGCGTCACCTGCCGTGATCCGCTCCGACAGCGCCTGGCACGCGTTGTGGGCGATGTTCAACACCGCCTGGATCAGCTGCTCGCGGTCGCCGCGAAATTCGGGGATCGAGGTGTCGTACTCGCGAACCACCTTCAGCCCGCGAGGAAACTCCGCAAGGATCAATGAGCGAACCCGCTCGCACACCTCGTGGATGTTCACGTCGCCCACCACGTGCGGCCGCCGGTGCGGCGCCAGCAACCGGTCGACCAGCGTCTGCAGGCGATCGGCCTCGTGGATGATGACCTTGGTGTACTCCTTCAGGTCCTTGGACTCGATCTCCATTTCGAGGAGCTGTGCCGCGCCGCGGATGCCGCCCAGCGGGTTCTTGATCTCGTGGGCGAGGTTGCGGATCAGCTCCTTGTTGGCCTGTGCCTGGTCGATCAGGCGCTCCTCGCGATCCTGCTTGGCCTGCGCTTCCAGCGGCAGCAGTTCGACGACGATTTCATCGGCCTGGTCGGTCTGCGCGACCACCACGTGAACGGGCAAGGGGTCGGCATGGCCCTGGCGAACCAGCCAGGCGTCGTAGCGAAGTGCCGCGAACTCATTGCTGCCGGCGCCTTCCAGCGCGTTCTGCAGGTTCAGAGGCTCAGTGAAACACTGGGGAAAGTTGGAACCTTCGATGGTCCTGCGCGAAATGCCCAGCGCATCTTCGAGGGCCGAATTGGCGAACAGGACGGACCCGTCCCCACCTACGACAGCCACGAGTGTCGCCAGAAGGTCCAGCGACTGGAAACGGGAATGGTACGAGGCCGGCTTCGTCAAGCCTTCATTTTGACGCAGGCGCCCGGCCCAGCTCGCGCTTGATACCGGCGATGTCGTTTTCCGTGCGTGCAATGCTGGCCTTGAGTTCTGCGACGCGGTCCAGGTATTTCTGGTGGTTGCGGTGTTCCGGGCCCAGCTTCTCGGGCTCGCCGTTGTTGTATTCCCTGGCGAGTTCGGCTTGGCGCACTTCGGATTTCTTCAATTCCGACTCGAGGATGGCACGCGCGTCGGAGTCGCGGGCGCGCTGGTTGTCCGCATCGACACGCTGTTGCGAAGGACCCGACGCCTGCGGCGCGGTCGCGACGCGGACGGTTGCGTTGGTGTTGACCTTGGTGCCTTCGACCACGGTGATGTGACCCCCTTCCATCAACTTGCAGCCCTTGGCCTGGGCCTCGGCGGTGTTGTTGGTGTAGGTGTTCCCGCAACGATAGATGCGGGACTGCGCGTTGCTGGTGGTCGCCATGGCGGCTACGGCAATGGGGATCAATAAGAGTCGATACTTCATGCTGGCTCCTCGCATCGAAATGCTCAGGACGGCCTGCCAGTATCGCGCAATCCTTCAAAAAAGCCAACTAAGCCTTTGATTCCAAAAGGAAAGGGACGGCATTTGCCGTCCCTTTCGCGCCACACGACTGTGTGGATTTACAGCTCAATCATGTTGGCACGTGACCGCAGGGGGCCGCAATGCCCGGTCAAAGGCTGTAGTACATGTCGTATTCGACCGGGTGCGTCGCCATGCGGAAACGGGTCACTTCCTGCATCTTCAGCTCGATATAAGCGTCGATCATGGTATCTGTGAACACGCCGCCCTTGGTAAGGAAGCCGCGGCCCTTGTCCAGGTAGTCCAGCGCCTGGTCCAGGCTGTGGCAGACGGTCGGGATCTTCGCGTCTTCTTCCGGCGGCAAGTGGTACAGGTCCTTGGTGGCAGCTTCGCCCGGGTGGATCTTGTTCTCCACGCCGTCCAGCCCGGCCATCAGCAGGGCCGCAAAACCGAGGTAGGGGTTGCACAGCGGATCCGGGAAGCGTGCCTCGATGCGGCGGCCCTTCGGGCTTGCGACATACGGAATACGGATGGACGCGGAACGGTTCTTCGCGGAGTACGCAAGTTTCACCGGCGCTTCGAAGCCC
>JBKJOM010000025.1:0-15248 GCA_046595775.1 Ramlibacter sp.
CTTCTCTGACACTCGGGGGGACCGGACCCCGAATCGTTTGGCCGGTATGGTCTCGCTGGCCTATGACGCGAGCCGACTTCAATGACCCGGCAAGAACTTGCGCCCGCCGCGGCAGCTGCAACCCACCCCAGGCCGGTTGGCCTGAGCGCCTTCATCCGCTGCCGCAATGAGGAGGAATACATCGTCGCCAGTGTGATGTCGATCTATCGCGTCTTCGACGAGATACTGGTCGTTCTGAATGACAGCACCGACCGCACGCGTGAATTGGTGGAAGACCTCGCGCGCAAGTTGCCCAAGATTCGACTGCTTGAGTATCCGCACCGCTGCGCACCCATCGGACCCGGCTATCACGAGCGCGTGCTCGCCGAGCCGGATTCCAGCCTCGCGTCCTACTACAACTGGTGTGTGGAGCAGACGCAGTTCAGCCATGCCTGCAAGTGGGACGGCGACATGATCGCCACGCCCTTGATCGAACAAGTGCGCGACGTTTTCGCGGACGCAGACACCGTGCTCTTCGACGGTCACGATGTCCTGGGCCAGCACACGACCGACATGGAAGCGCGCATCTTCCGTTACGACCGGCGCCACGCGCGCTACGTTGATTGGGACCTGTACGAGATCCTGCAGCACGACTACAGCCGCCAGACCTACATCCGGGACAAGTGCTACCTTCACATGAAGCTGGTCAAGCGCGAGTGGCTCCATAAGCCTTGGAAGTCGCCCAACCTGCTGGCCACGCGCACGATGCCGCAGATCGGCACCGCACCGGCTGTCGGTTTCGCGGCCCGCCTGGCCGCAGGTGTGCGGCGCCGCCTGGGCAGGGTGGCGGGCTTACTCAAGATTGCGAGGCCGCGATGAGGATCCTGATTACCGGTGGCGCCGGATTCGTCGGCAGCACGCTGGCTCGCCACCATGCGGCCGCTGGCCACCACGTCGTCGTGCTCGACAACCTCCGTCGCCGCGGCAGCGAAATCAACGTCGCCGACCTGGCACAGCGCGGCGTGCGTTTCGTCCATGGCGATGTGCGCACCGCCGCTGACATGGACGACCTCGACGGCAATTTCGACGCGCTGATCGAAGCTTCGGCCGAACCCAGCGTGCATGCCGGCACCACCGGCTCGCCGCGTTACGTGCTCGAGACCAATCTGGTCGGCGCACTCAACTGCCTGGAGTTCGCACGCACACGCTGCGCGTCCCTGGTTTTTCTCTCCACATCCCGTGTGTATGCCATCGCACCGTTGGTTCGGCTGCCTCTGACAGTGCAAGGCAGTCGCCTCGATCTCGACGCGGCGGCAACCCTGCCTGCGGGCGCCAGCGCCGAGGGAATCGGCGAGGCCTTTGCCTGCGACAGCGAACGCTCGTTCTACGGCGCATCGAAACTTGCCGCCGAATTGCTGTGCCAGGAATATGCAGCCGCTGGCCCGCTGCGCGTGGTCATCAACCGCTGTGGCGTGATCGCCGGCCCAGGGCAATTCGGCAAGACCGACCAGGGCGTCTTCACGCTGTGGGTGGCCCGGCACCTGTTCGGCCGGGCCCTCAAATACACGGGCTTCGGTGGCCACGGCCACCAGGTACGCGACTTGTTGCATCCGCAGGATCTCTGCGCCCTGGTGGACCTGCAGCTCGCCGCCATGAATCGCATCAACGGCCAGGTGTTCAATGTCGGTGGCGGCCGCCAGGGCGCAGTCTCGTTGCAGGAGTACACCTCGCTCTGCCGCGAGGCCACCGGCAACACCGTCGACATCGCACAGGACGCCGCCACCAGCCGCGTCGACATCCCCTGGTACATCAGCGATCACAGCCGCGCCACCTCGTCTCTCGGCTGGCATCCGCAGCACACGCCGGCACACATCGTGCGCGACATTACCCAATGGATCCGCGACAACCGGGAAGTCCTGCAGGGCCTCCTCGTCTAGAGCACGCACCCCCGTCGGAGTCATTCACTTGAGCGTTGTCATCGTCACCGGTTCATCGGGTCTCATCGGCAGCGAAGCCGCTCGCTTCTTTCATGCACAAGGCTTCGATGTTGTGGGTATCGACAACGACATGCGCGCGTATTTCTTTGGGGCGGACGCATCCACGGATTGGAACACCCGGCGCTTGCACGCCGACTTGCCGCGCTTCACGCACGTGGCGGCCGACATCCGCGACAGCAATGCCATCAGCGCGGTGTTCCAGGCACGCGGCAAGGACATCGCCCTGGTCGTGCACTGCGCCGCGCAGCCAAGTCACGACTGGGCCGCGCGTGAGCCCATGACGGATTTTTCAGTGAACGCCACCGGCACGGTGGTATTGCTGGAGGCGACTCGCCAGTTCGCACCCGAAGCTGTGTTCATCTTCACGTCGACCAACAAGGTGTATGGCGACACACCGAACGCATTGCCTTTGGTCGAGCTGGCCACTCGCTGGGAGCCAGAGCCGTCCCATCCCTGGGCCGAACATGGTGTCGACGAGACAATGAGCCTGGACCAGACCCAACACAGCATCTTTGGCGCCAGCAAGGTAGCGGCCGACGTGATGGTGCAGGAGTACGGGCGCTACTTCGGCATGCGCACCGGCGTGTTCCGCGGCGGCTGCCTCACCGGCCCTTCGCACTCGGGCGCGGAGCTGCACGGTTTCCTGGCTTACCTCGTCCGATGCGCCGTCACGCACAAGCCATACACCATCTTCGGCTACAAGGGCAAACAAGTTCGCGACAACATCCACTCCAATGACCTGGTGCAATGCTTCTGGCACTACTTCCAGGCGCCTCGCGCGGGAGCGGTCTACAACATGGGCGGCTCACGCCATGCCAATTGCTCGATGCTGGAAGCCATTGACCTGATCCAGGATATCTGCGGGGACCGCGTGGATTACACGCTCTCCGATGACGCGCGGGCGGGCGACCACATCTGGTGGATCAGCGACGTGCGGGCGTTCCAGCGCGACTATCCCGGCTGGGCCTACCAGCACGACCTACGCAGCACATTGGCGGAGATGATCGCGGCCGCACAAGAGCGCTACCGCGGCGCCTGACATGAAACACAGCCTGTTCGTCGGCGTCACCACCTGGAACAGCGAGCGCTTCCTCGAGCACTGCCTGCGTGCCGTGCGCGACACCACAGCGGGCATCGACATGCAGCTGGGCGTGGTGGACAACGTTTCAACGGACCGTTCGGTCCAGCTCGCGCGCGACTTCGGTGCGCAGGTTCACATCGAGAATTGCAGCCAGTCGATCGCGCTCAACCGGCTGCTGTCGATGTCGCAGGCGCGGCACACGTTGCTGATCCACTCCGACGTGATCCTGCTATCGCCAACGTGGTACCGCACCTGCAGCGCGCACTTGAAGGACAACGTGGCCCTCGTGTCGCCCGAGGACATCGGTTGCGGCCCCATGACGCGGCCTTATGGCGCCAACATGCCCGAGAGCTGCTTCATGTTGTTCGACACCGCCAAGGCGCGCGACTGCCGCACTTGGGGCTGGACGCGGCGCAAGGGCATCCCCTGGCCCAAGCTCCACCTGGACCTGGACGACTACTACGTCACCCACGACCTGCCGAAGACACTCGCTCGCCACGGCTACACCTGGCAGCGCATGCGTGTGCTGGCTTCGCCCAGTGAGCCCGCACCCATCTACCAGCCTCCCTACACGCCCGAATACTGGTCGGACACACTCGCCCACCTGCGCTACGGCATGGGCAACTTCTACAGCCTCGATGGCGACGTCACGCACTATCACAACTGGTTCGACCGGGTCCCCAAGGACTTGCCGCTGGACTCGCTGGAGACCACCGAGGGCAATGGCAAAGGCCTGCCCTCGGCGTACCTCAGCCTGACCACGCGCACCTTCCTGGAGGACCTGCAGGCACACCGTCTCGTTCTGCCGGCCGCCGATGCGCCCCAGCCAACGCCGCAGGCCACGCCGCGCCACGCACCCGACATGGCCCGCCCTTTCGGGGCTTGAGCGCGAATCGCCCATGAAGCGTGTCCTGCTCTACTCGCCCGACGTCATTGGCCACCCGCCTGTGTACTGCCGCGTGATTGCCGATGCACTGCAGGGGCAGCCGTGTGAAGTTGTCGTTTCGATGGGGTTTTCAGATGCGGCAGGCTTGCGGGACTCGCCTGACTTGCACCCGCTGCTCGGTAGGCCCGGAGTGCAGATCGTCGACACGCGCACTTTCTCAGCGCAGGGGCGTCCACACCTTTCTGCCGAAGAGATCCGCCGCATGCAGGACCACTTCGAAGCCGATACGACACTCTTTATCGAGGCGGACAAGTCGAACCAAGAGTTCCGGCGTATCGCCGCGGGGCAGGCCCCACGCCTGCGCGGTCGCTCGCTGGGCATCTTCGCGAACACGGCCGAGTGGTACCCCGGCGAGGACTCGTTCACCGGCGAGCGAAAGACGCTCCGCGCATCCACGCTGCGCACGACGTTGGGCAACATCAAGCGGGCGGTCTTTGGCCGACGCGACACGCCGCGCTACTTCTTCGAGCGCGTCATTATCGGCACCCGCGTGCTCGATGAGGTGCTGGTCAAGGATGAGAGGCTGGCCCAATGGCGCGGAGCGCCGGTGCGCTGGATGCCGGAAATCTCGCGGCCCGCACCCGCTCTGGAAACATCGGAAGACACAGCCGAAATTGAGCGGCGTCGCGAGGAGCTCGATGCGTTCCTTGCGGCCAATGCGGGCCGTGAGCCCGTGCTCTATTTTGGCGACGCGGCGTTCTACAAGGGATATGACCTGTTCCTGCAGTTCATGGTCGCCACACCCGAAGCGTGTGCCATTCACCCCGGCCGCAGCTACGACGCGGAACAGCGGCGGCACTTCCAGTGCGATGTCGATGCGATGCGGGAGCAACTCAAACGTGAGGGTCGACTGCTTGAGACGAACGACTATGTGCACGCCGAGCGGCTGAAGGCGATGTACTTCGGCGCTGTGCGGCTGTACCTCACCACACACCGGCTGGCGCTCTCCAGTTCTACCGTGATCCAGGCGCTGGAGCAAGGCAAGCCGGTGCTGGTGCCGGACAGGGGCTTGCTGGGGTGGCGCGTTCGCAGCAACAGCCTCGGCGCTATCTACGAGTACGGGGACGTCGCCGACTTGCGGCGAAAGGCACACGCGCTATGGAGTGGTGACTTGGGTCGTTTCGCGCAACCGGCCCGCGCCTACTGGGAGCGCTTTTCGGATAGGAAAGTCTCCGAATTCTTCATCCAGCGACTGGTTGCCGCATCATGAGCCGACTGCGGGAGGGTAGATTCCAAATCTCGTGCTGCCATGGCCAGTGGCTCGATCCCGACGGACATCGGCCATGACGATAGCCAGCGTGTTCCGCAACTTGGCGGCGATGGGAATTGCCCGCAGGACACCTTCGCGCCGCGCGATCGCCGCCCTGGCCAAAGTTCATGGCCGCAAGCTCCAAAGGCGTTGGCCGTTTTTGGGCCATGCTGACCGAAACGCCCTGAACCTGGATTTCGACGATTTGCTGGAGCTTCAGTTTGCCCGGACGCGCCTGCCCAACATCCTTGTCGTCGGCGCTTTCGACGGCCTGGCGAACGACCCGCTCAGCCGCTCGTTGATGGAGCATCCCTGCCGCGGCATCTTCGTCGAGCCGCAACCCGCCGCTTTCGAGCGCCTTCGTGCCAACTTCGCGGGACATGAAGGGCTTCAGTTCGTCAATGCGGCGATGGACCAGCAGAGCGGCTCACGCGACTTCTACGTGGTGGATGCCGCCAGCGCCGAGCTGCCGGACTGGACGCAGCAACTGGCGAGTTTCAGCCGCCAGCACATCGAGAAGCACGAAGCCCTGGCGCCCGGCGTATCGGCGCACATCCGCGTCATGCAGGTCCCTACCCTGAGTTTCGACGAACTGCTGCGCCGATTCGGACTTGACCGAATCGACGTGCTGCAGATCGACGCCGAGGGCATGGACGCACAGCTCCTGCGTTGGTTCCCCTTCCAACGTGTGCGACCGGCCCTCTTGCACTACGAAGTCGCGCACATGTCCGATGCGGAACGTCTTGAGATCCGGGGCCGCTTGATGGGGCTGGGGTACCGCATCTTCGCCGCGGGTTCGGAGGCTGACGACATGGCTATCTGGGTATGACATGAGCGCATCGGCCCGACAAGTCGCCGGCGTCCTGCTGAAGGATATGCCCCGGTATCTGCCCGCGCTGGCGCATGGTGGCGACTCATACCTGGGCGTGCGAAACCGCGGCGAGCGCCTCGAGTCCGCGCCTGCGCCCGAAGGCGGCGGCTTCCGCTGCGACTGGCAATGGACCAGCGACCTGCACGCGCCCAAGGTGTTCCCCTCACTCGGCCGGGCCTTGATGCGCCGCGCCTTGGCGGCGCATCCCATTGAGCTGGCGGCAGCGCCGGCGACCGGTGCCGAGCCGCCAGTAAGCTTCTTGATCGGACATCGCGGCCTCGCCCGGCTGCCGCAACTGCTGATGACACTGGAGAGCATCGCGGGTCAGCGCGGCCCGGCGGTTGAATGCATCGTGGTCGAGCAGGACACAGAAGCCCTGTTGCCCAGGCACTTGCCGCCCTGGGTCCGATACGTGCATACACCGCCCGCACAACCGGACACACCCTACAACCGCTCATGCACCTTCAACGCCGCCGCCCCGCACGCGCTCGGCAAGGTTCTGGTACTTCACGATAACGACATGCTCGTCCCTGCGGATTACGCGGTGCAGATCATCGACCGTGTAGCGCGCGGGTACGACGTGGTCAACCTCAAGCGGTTCATCTTTTACCTGACGCAGCAGCACACCCAGGCCGTCCTCCATCGCGGCGCGGGCTTGCTCGATGCGGCACCCTCGAGCATTGTCCAGAACCTTGAGGGAGGCGGCAGCGTCGCGATCTCGCGCGAAGGGTTCGACCGCATCGGCGGCATGGACGAGAGCTTTGTGGGCTGGGGCGGGGAAGACAACGAGTTCTGGGAGCGCGCATCGACTCTGCGGGTGTGGCCCTGGGCCAACCTGCCCATCGTCCATCTCTGGCACGCACCGCAACCCGGCAAGGGCCGCGCGCAGCACGAACCGCTGCAGCACTATCGCGAACTTTCGGCCATTGCACCGCAGGAGCGGATCGAGAAGTTGAAGTTGGCACGCAGCCGGCGTCCTGCCGCATGAGTGCTGCAAAAGCGACCCGCGTCGACATCCAGGCCCTCCGTGGCATTGCTGTCCTGCTGGTGGTGCTCCAGCACGCGCAGCTGCTACCCTTCCTGAGGGCCGGGTACCTTGGCGTCGATGTGTTCTTCGTGATCTCCGGGTACATGGTGACCCGGATGATCCTGGACTCGCTGGCGCAAGGCGACTTCAGCTTCAAGAGCTTCTATGTCCGGAGAGCGCAGCGACTGCTCCCTGCGGCCTACGCGACGCTCGCTGCCACAACGATTGCGTCGACCTTTTTCCTGACGACGCCGGAACTTCGGGAACTGGCCTGGCAGCAACTCGGCGCGCTGACCTTTGTGGCCAACATCGTGTTGTGGTCGCAAACCGGTTATTTCGAGACGCTCGCCCAGTTGAAGCCGCTGCTTCACTTCTGGTCCCTGTCCATCGAAGAGCAGTACTACTTGTTGCTCCCCGCAGGCTTGGTCCTGGTTGGCCCGACATTCCGCGGGCGAGCTGTTGCGATTGCCACCGTGCTGAGTCTTGGACTGGCAATCGCCTTCGCAAGTGCGAAGCCAAGCGCGTCCTTCTACCTGCTTCCTTTCCGGGCCTGGGAACTCGGGCTAGGCACTTTGGTCGCTCTGGGTGTGCTGTCAAAACTGCCGAAAGTTTTGCTGTCGGTGTTGAGCGTGCCAGCGGTCATTTCGCTCCTGGCCCTGCCTTTTTGGCCTACGGGGTTTCCGCACCCGGGCTTCGATGCCCTGCTGGTGTGCCTGGGCACTGCGGTTCTGATCGAGAGGGCCCATCCGGACGCCGCCCGACTCGCCCCGGTCCGCGTGCTTGCCGGCTTTGGCGACATTTCGTATTCCTTGTACCTCGTACACTGGCCTGTCTTTGCGTTCGCGGCTTGTGCACGGGTGCTTACTATCTCGCCCTGGAGCCTGCGCTGCGCGCTGGCATCAGCGGCCATCCTTGGCGCACTGGCCTTGCACCTCGGCGTGGAGCAACGCTATCGGCACCGAAAGATCCAGAACGAATTGCACGCACTGCTGTTGGCCTTGGGCGCGACTGCTGCGCTCGCCTTGACGCCTTTCGCCATCGTTGCGGTGCAGGCTGCGGCAGATCCGCTGGACACAGAGAAGGCACTGCGCGTCAACCTGGGATTGAGCAACACTTGCGTTTATGGCGACCGATTCGAACGCAGGAACGAGTGCGCACGAGGATTGGCCCCGCGCGTCTTCCTGTGGGGTGACTCTTTCTCGATGCACCTTGCCGATGCCTTTGAGGTCTCAGCCTCGAACGGTTTCGTGCAGGCCAGCAAATTGACTTGTGGCCCCATCCTGGACGTCTCGCCTGACTTCAGTGAACCTGCTTCAGGACGACCACTGGCCGCGGCATGTATTTCGTTCAATGACAGCGTCCTCGCCTATCTTGCTTCCGAGCCATCCATCGAAGTCGTCGTGCTGTCCAGCATGCTCTCGCAGTATCTGGGTTCCGGGGATGTGTTCGTGCGCCGGCCATTTGGGTCACCAAACGCTAGCTTTGCAGCCGAGCAGCGCTCCTCTGAACTCTTGACCGCAGCCATGGCCCGGACCGTCGTGGCGTTGAGAGCCATGGGCAAGAAGGTTGTATTGGCCGCACCGCCGCCATCCCCGAACACCTTCAACATCGGACGTTGTCTTGCGTTAAGGGCTTCAGGCAAGTTCCACTATGGGGCGCCCCGTCCGGATTGCAGCTACACAGAGGCGGAGTTCAGGGACATTCAGCGTCACGTCCTTGAGTTGATGGATCGAATGGGCCGTGCGGCCGACTTGCCCATCGTCGGGTTTGACAAATTCCTGTGCAAGAGCGGCGTCTGCGCCGTTGAGGGCGATGGCGTCTTTCTGTACCTTGACGGGATTCACTTCACCCACGAGGGATCGCGATGGATCGGCCAGCAGATGGGCCTGGCAGACCGGTTGGCCCGGGAAGCGCGATAGGCCATGATGCGTTTGAGCAAGCATATCCAAGCAGGCGTTCCACGCGCTAGAGGCTGTCAATGAGGTCTTCAGGAATCATCAACGCGCTTAACCCACGCACGCCCAAGGGCTTGATCCGCCATGCGGACGAGTGGGTCACGTTGCATGGCACCGCCGCGCATCAACTGCGGCACCCTCAGCCGAAGGCATGGGCCCACGATGTCTTCCCGGCGGAAACAGCCCTGCGCCTGATGCCGCACCCTTACCCGCCGACACCGGCTGAGGAGTTTCGTTGCGTTCGCTGGACCGCCACACCGGCTGCGCGCCTTTACTACCTGCAAGGGTGCCGCATCCTGGGCGACGAAGGTGCGGTCATCTCTCCGGACAATCGCGTGTTTGCGGACTTCACGCTGCCCCCTGCCGACGACTGGAGGGAGCACTCATGCTTTCAGCGCCGGCGCATCCCGCCTGTTGAAAGCTTGAAGGGCTGGTACGCAACAATCGCATGGCCCGAGTCGAAGTTTTTCTTTCATTGGCTGATGGAGTCGCTTCCGCGCATGGCACTTCTGCAAGAAGTCTTGCCGGCACTGGACGGCATCTTCGTGCCCGGACCGGTTCAGGCTTTCCAGGCCGACGCGCTGGCCGCGCTGGGCGTGGCACGCGACAAGTTGATTCCGCTTTCACCAGGCGCGCACTTCGCGCCCGAGCACCTGTTCGTGCCCCAGGCCTTCGCGATGTACAACCTTCCGCGCTGGGCCATGGCGTGGTACCAGCGAGCATTCGCTGCGCAGGAGGACGAGGCCCCGCCCTTGCCCGCGCGCGTGTACATCTCGCGCGCGGATGCGCCGCAGCGGCGTGTGGCGAACGAGGCGGCATTGATGGAAGCACTGGGCGCGCGAGGATTCGTCGCGCTGCGACTTTCGGACCTCGGGTTTCTGAATCAGGCCCGCCTGTTTCGCAACGCAAGCACGATCATTGCCCCCCACGGTGCAGGCCTGTCCAATCTCGTGTTCTGCCAGCCCGGCGCCGAGGTGCTCGAGATCTTCCCACCGCGCTGGATGCCTCCGTGCTTCATGTCCCTGGCCGTCGCGGCCGGATGCGATTACCGGCATCTGGTCGCGCGGCAGGCGCATGGCAGTGAATCGATGGCGCCTCAATTCGCGGACATCGAAGTCGACATCGACGCCGCCATCAACCAGGTCGAGCAGATGGACGTCGCTCGCGCCTCGAAGGCCGGCGGCTGATCATGTGCGGTATCACCGGCTGGCAACTCACCCCTTCCCACACGATGGGCGTGGAAGTGCTGCGGTCAATGACGCAGGCAATCGCGCATCGCGGCCCGGACGACCGGGGTGAATTTCATGCATCGGAGCATCGGATTGCGATCGGCCACTTGCGCCTGAGCATCATCGATCCCAGCCACGGCAGCCACCAGCCCATGGTGGATGCGGCCACCAGTGTCATGCTGGCGTACAACGGCGAGGTCTACAACTTCCGGCCGTTGCGCGCAGAGTTGCTGGCGCTGGGGCACACCTTCCTATCCGAGGGCGACACCGAAGTCGTCCTGCGCAGCTACCTGCAATGGGGCACCGACGCCTTCGCCCGCTTTGGCGGCATGTTCGCGCTCGTCATCTGGGACCCGCGTTCGGCCACGCTGCATCTGGCGCGCGACGCAATGGGCATGAAACCCCTTTACTACGTCGAACGCGAAGATGGTTTCGTGTTCGCCTCCGAAGTAAAGGCATTTGCCGCGTTGCCAGGCTATCGGGGAAAGATCGACGACGCGGGGCTGGCGCAGTACCTGGAGTTCGGCTATGTGTTCGAACAAGGCCGCACCATGTTGCAAGGCGTGCGCAAGCTCAACCCCGGCTGCCGCCTGGAAGTCCGCGCTGGCAAGGTGGCCCGAAGCGTCGAGTGGTTTCATCCTCCTGCCCCGGATGCGGCAGATCGCCGCACTGAAGCCGAGCGCGTCGACGAGCTTGGCACGCTGCTGCAGCAGGTGGTTGGTCAGCACCTGATCGCTGATGTGCCACTGGCCTTGCTGCTGTCGGGAGGGCTTGACTCCAGCGTTGTCGCCGCAATGGCGGCGCGGGAGGGGCCGCTGCTCACGATCAGCATGGGGTTCGATCAGTCGGCGGTGGACGAGCGGGCCAATGCGCGCGAAGTGAGCAATTTCATCGGCTCTCGCCATGTCGAAGTGCTGATCACGCCGGACGAGGTGAAGCGCGAAGCGGTGGACGGAGCGTGGGTCTTCGACGACCTGTTCGCCGACTGGGGCACGGTCACCACACGCCTGCTCTACCGCCGCTGCCGGGAGCATGGCGTCAAGGCTGTGCTTGTGGGCGAGGGTGCCGACGAGCTGTTTGGCGGCTATGACATCTTCAATGTGCCCCAACCCTTGGGGGCATGGCAGCTCTTTCGCCTGTACCAGAAGTATGCCGGTCGCCGCCACGGCCAGCTGTTCGCACCGTTTCGCAATGTCATGAGCGACTACCTCGCCGAGGCGGGTGGCGAGAGTTTTCACGCGGTGCGGCTTTTCGAATCGCGCAGGCAACTTCCCAACCAGTACGTGATGAAGGTCGACAAGGCTTGCATGGCCGAGAGCGTGGAGGCGCGCGCGCCCTACCTCGACCGGCGCATCGCCGAGCTCGCCTACCGGACTCCGCGCGAGTGGTTGTTGCGGGGCGGGGAGAACAAATACTTGCTGCGCCAAGTGGCTCGGTCGAGAGGCCTCTTGCCTGCTTCGGCCAGTGGCCGCGCAAAGTTCGGCGCCCCGCTGGCTGCGGACTGGATGGACAGTGACCCCGCATTTCGCGCCTTCGCGCGTGAGCGCATCTTGGGCGGGCCGTGGAGCGCGCGCGCGGGCCTGCGCGATGCAATGCTGGCGTACTTCGTCGAAGGCAAATCAGGCTTCGCCTTCCCCCGTGCTGTTTCGATCTTTCGCAATCTCGCCTGGCGACTCTTGCTGCTGGAGCTGTGGGCTCCGCACTACGTGAGCGCCTGAATCGCATGTTGCAAGATCTCGTCAGCACCGTCATACCGGTTCACAACCGGGGCTCGCTGCTGTGCGAAGCAGTAGCTTCCGTGCTGGCGCAAACTTGGCGCCCCATCGAGATCATTGTGGTGGACGACGGGTCGACGGACGACACCTTGGCCGTCGCTCGGGCGTTGGAAGGCGCACACCCTGGAGTGCTTCGGGTCGTCTCTCAGTCGAACGCTGGGCCGGGCGTCGCACGACAGGCCGGAGTTGCCGAGTGCCGCGGTGAGTTCGTGCAGTTCCTGGACAGCGATGACGTGCTGCTCCCGAGAAAATTCGAGCTGCAGGTTGGGGCCCTGAGAGACAAGCCGCTGTCCGGGATTGCCTATGGCAAGACTTACACGCGCCAGCCCAATGGTGAGCGAGCGCCACAAGCCGCCCAACGCACGGCGGAAGCGCACAACCAGATCTTTCCGGCGCTGTTGGCCGGGCGAATCTGGGAGACGTCGACCCCACTTTACCGGCGCTGCGCGCTAGAGAAAATCGGGCCCTGGCCTCGCAAGCGGCAGATGGAAGACTGGGAGTTCGACGCGCAGGCCGGCGCGGCCGGGATCGAGCTGACTCGTTGCGATGAATTCATCGCGGAGTACCGCATCCACGCCGGTGCGCGCCTGGCCCATGCGTGGATGACGGATCCTGGTGCGATGCAGGACCGGTTGCGGGTGTATGGCCTGGTGCTGGCGCACGCGAGGCGAGCGGGCGTCGCCGATGCCACCCCGGAGTTGCGACGTTACGCTCGTACCTTGTTTGCGATTGCGCGAGAGGCCGGCCGATACGGGCAGGCCGAAGAAGCCAGGTCGTTGCTGAAGCTCGCGCTTTCTATCGAAGGAAGCCGCCGGTGGGACATGCGCGTCTACGGCGGAGTCGCTAGCATCGTCGGCTGGAAGGCCGCAGGGGCGCTCACAGGCCATCCGGAGGGACACTGAAGCAAATGAGCTGCCCTCAGGTCTCTGTGGTCATGAGCGTCTACAACGGGGCCGCGGACTTGCCGCGCACGTTGCGCAGTGTGCTCGATCAGCAGGGCGTGGCACTTGAATTCATCGTCGTTGACGATGGCTCCGCCGACGGTTCCTCGCAGTTGCTGGATGCCGCCGCTGCGAGTGATGCCCGGTTGCGAGTCATCCACCAGCCCAACGCGGGCCTCACGCGCGCCCTGATTCGTGGCTGCGAGGCGGCATCGGCACCGTTGGTCGCGCGCCAGGACGCCGGGGACGTTTCGCTGCCTGGTCGGCTGCTGCGCCAAGCCGAACTGATGTCAGCGCATCCGCGACTGTCGTTCGTGTCATGTGCCGCCGAGTACGTCGACACTGCCGGTCACTTTCTCTATCGCAACGTGGGCCGTGAACAGGCAGTGCATCCCATCGACGTCATCGACCTGAACGAACGTTACGGCATGCGCGATGGTCCGTCGCACCATGGCTCGGTCATGTTCCGGCGAGATGCATACCTGCAGGCAGGGGGGTATCGCGCCGAGTTCTACTTCGGGCAGGACTGGGACCTTTGGTACCGGCTGGCCGCGATTGGAAAGTTCTGCATGCTCCCCGAGACTCTTTATCTGGCACAGGTCGGGATTGGAGACATCAGTACCACCCGCAAGCCATTGCAGGAGCGCATTGCCGCACTGTCACTGCAGGGCCTGCACCTGCGCGCGGCAGGCCAACCCGACAACGAAGTACTTGCGCAGGCGGCGCTGGTGCGACCGACCACGGTACTCCCCTCGGACAAGCGCAGATCCTCTGCGGCTGCGGCCTACTTCCTGGGTGAATGCCTGCGTCGCAACGGCAATCACTCTCGGGCGTCGCATTACTTCCGCATTGCAATCCGCAATCAGCCCTGGCATCTGAAAACGTGGATGCGGCTCGCGCAGATAGCGCTCCAGCGGCAACGCACGAGTGCCTGAGACGATGCGCATCCTTGTCATGACCGACACGCCGCCCAATCCCGACAGCGGGGCTGCAGGAACCGAGTTTCAGACGATTGCCGCCTTGCGTGAACTGGGACATGAGGTGGATGCCGTATGGGCAGACGATCTTGGTCGTCGCATTGATCACGGCAACCTGCACTACCTGCTCGAACTGCCAATGGCCTACCGCGCCAGCATGGTGGCGCATTTGCGCAACCGCTCCTACGACGTGGTTCACGCCAGCCAGCCTCACGGTTGGCTGGCGGCGCGCACGGCCCGGCGCATGCCCGGTGGGCCAGTTTTCATTCACCGCTCCCACGGTCTGGAGCCGCGGGTCGCCTCCAATCTGAGCCAGTGGCGACACCTCGACCACAAACGCCCGGCGCGAAAGCAAGCGCTCAGTTCAGCGCTCTCCACTCTTTTGAAGGTCAACGATCGCGCTGTCGCCCGCTACGCGCATGGCCACATCGTGAGCTCGCGGCTGTGTGGCCTCTTCCTCCAGGAACAGATGCATGTGCCTTCCGAGCGCATTGCTGTTATCGCTCAAGCCGCACCAGCCATGTTCGTTGAGCAAACCCCTTCCGAATGGAGTTCCGAACGCCTCGACCGGATGCTTTACGTCGGTCAATTCGCGTTCGTTAAGGCGCCCATGATCCTGGCTCGGGCATTCGAGCTGGTTCTGGCCGCAAACCCCCAGGCCACCCTCACCTGGGTGTGCTCAGAACAGCATCACGCCCAGGCACGCGCGCTCTTAAACGAGTCGGCGCGAGCCAAAGTCCAATTGCTGGACTGGATGCCGCAAGCCCAGCTGATGCAGATCTATGACACACACGGCATCTTCCTGTTTCCGTCGTTCTTCGAGGGCTTCGGGAAGGCCTTTCTCGAAGCCCTGGCACGCGGCCTGGTCGTTGTGGCTTCGGACGAAGGTGGCGCACATGACCTCATCGACAACGGAATCAATGGTTTCAAGGTTCCGGTAGGTGATCCGCAGGCATTGGCGCAGGCCTGCCTGGCGGTGCAAAGAGGCCAGTATGAAGTGAAGTCGTTGAGCGCCGCTGCACGGGCGAGTGCCATAACCCATACATGGCAACGTGTAGGCGTCGAGACTGCCGCCTTCTACCAGCGGCTTCGGGACATGCAATGAATAGCGCGTCGGTGCCTGTCACAATTGCAATCCCGACGTATCGCAGGGAGCAGGTGCTGCTCGATACGCTGCGCGCCTTGATTCAACTTGAACCTGCGGCCGCCGAAATTCTGGTG
>JBKJOM010000062.1:0-16627 GCA_046595775.1 Ramlibacter sp.
TCAGGGTGCCTGCCGGGAAGCTGGCCTTGAGCACATCCATGCTGGTGATGCCATCTTTCAGGATGCCTTCGACGTTGCTCACGATGTGCATCACATGGCTGTAGCGCTCGATCGCGAAGGCCTCGGTCACTTTCACCGTGCCGGTCTTGGCGATGCGGCCAATGTCGTTGCGCGCCAGGTCGATCAGCATCACATGCTCGGCGCGCTCCTTGGGATCGTTGATCAATTCGTGCTCGGCGGCCTTGTCCAGTTCGGGCGTCGCAGCGCGCGGGCGCGTGCCGGCCAGCGGACGGATCGTGACCTTCTCGCCCTCGGGCGTGCTCTCCTGCCGCACCAGGATTTCCGGCGACGCGCCCACCACGTGGAAGTCGCCGAAGTGGTAGTAGTACATGTAGGGACTCGGGTTCAGCGAACGCAGCGCCCGGTACAAGGACAGTGGCGACTCGGTGTAGCGCTTCTTGATGCGCTGTCCGACCTGCACCTGCATGAAGTCACCGGCCGCAATCAGCTCCTTGGCGCGCTCCACGGCCGCGATGTAGTCCGCCTTGGCGAACTCGCGTTCGGCGGGAAAGCCCTGCGAGGCCTTGACCACCGGCGCGCTCACCGAATATTTCAGCTGCTCCTTCAGCTCGCGCAGGCGCTTCTTGCCGTTGGCATAGGACTCGGGCTGCGCCGGGTCGGCATAGACGATCAGGTAGAGCTTGCCCGACAGGTTGTCGATGACCGCGAGCTCCTCGCATTGCAGCAGCAGGATGTCGGGGCAGCCCAGCGTGTCGGGCGGGCACGACTTCTCCAGCTTCTTCTCGACGTAGCGCACCGTGTCGTAGCCGAAGTAGCCCGCCAGGCCACCGCAAAAGCGGGGCAGGCCGGGACGCAGTGCCACCTTGAATCGTTTCTGGTACGCCTCGACGAAATCGAGCGGGTTGCCGTGGGCGGTCTCGACCACCTCGCCGTCGGTCACCACCTGCGTGGCCGCATCCGCACCGAAGCCCCTGGCGCGCAGCAGCGTGCGCGCGGGCAGTCCGATGAAGCTGTAGCGCCCGAAGCGCTCGCCGCCGACCACCGACTCCAGCAGGAAGCTGCAGGCGCCGCCGCCCTTGGCATGGGCGAGCTTGAGGTACAGCGACAAGGGGGTTTCGAGGTCGGCGAACGCCTCGGCCATCAGCGGGATCCGGTTGTAGCCTTGCAAAGCCAGGCTTTTGAATTCCAGTTCGGTGATCATGGGTGAGCCTCCACAAGCTCTCGCGGCGCTGGCCGCTCAGGTTCATTTCGAAGCCCCGGGAACCGGGGCGTGGGGCACGGGCAGCCCCGCGCTTTTCAGGAACGCACGAACGTTGGCTTACGCCAGGGCCAGGCTCCCCTGTCCCGGGGGCCGACGGTCATCGTGCGGTGGATGGACATGGCGGCCAGTGTAGCAAACCCGTGTTACGCGAGAAAACCCTGTTGCCGCATCGCCGCCACCGCGCGAACATCCCCCGAATCGCACGACCGCTCTATTCCAAGGGGACATTCATGAACCTGATCAAGCACTGCATCCTTGCTGCCGCCATCGCCGTGGCCGCGCCTGTGGCTCTCGCCCAGGCCGTCACAGTCTCGGGCGTCAAGTATGACGAACACTTCGACCTCAAGGGCACCAAGCTGCAACTGAACGGCGCCGGCATCCGCTACAAGGCCGTTTTCAAAGTCTACACCGCGGGGCTGTACCTGCCGAAGAAGGCCGACACGCCCGAAGAAGTGCAGGCGATGCCGGGGGCCAAGCGCATGAACATGACCATGCTGCGCGAAGTCGACACGACCGAACTGGGCAAGCTGTTCACGCGCGGCGTACAAGACAACATGGACAAGGCCGCGTTTTCGAAGATCATTCCCGGCTTGATCCGCATGAGCCAGGTCTTCTCGGACAACAAGAAACTCGTCGCCGGCGAGACCTTCCAGATCGACTGGGTGCCCGGCACCGGCACGATCATCACTGTCAAGGGCGTGCAGCAGGGCGAGCCCTTCAAGGAACCCGAGTTCTTCAACGCGCTGCTGCGCATCTGGCTGGGCCCGAACCCGGCCGACTGGAAGCTGAAGGAAGCGCTGCTCGGCAAGCCCGCCTAGAGCCGCGCCAACCAGGCGCGCAGCTGCGCCATCGAGTCGAGGAAACCGTCGGCATCGACAGACCGCACGGGCTCGCCGTGGTTGTAGCCGTAAGTCACCAGCAACACGGGGCAGCCGGCGCCGCGCGCGGCGCGCGCGTCGTTGCTCGAATCGCCGATCACCAGCGTGTGCGCGGGACTTGAAGCCAGCGCGGCGCATGTCTTGAGCAGCGGCATGGGGTCGGGCTTTTTGCGCTCGAACGCATCGCCGCCAAACACCCAGTCGAAAAACCCGGCCAGGCCTTTGTCACGCAGCAGCGGCCGCGCGAATTCGCCGGGCTTGTTGGTCAGGCATGCCAAGCGCAGGCCCGCGTCCTTCAAGGCCTGCAGACCTTCGACGACACCGGGATAAACCTGCGAGTGCCGGCCATTGATGGCGAAGTAGTGCGACTGGTAACTGTCCCACGCTGTACCGTACAGCGAAGGCGCGGCGCCGACGTGCGCGAGCACACTGCGGATCAAGTGCTCCGAGCCTTGGCCGACGAAGGTCTCTACCCTCGCGGCTTCGACGGCCGGCAGCCGCAAGTCAGCCAGCATCGCATTAAGCCCGACCGTGAAGTCACCGAGCGTGTCGACCATCGTGCCGTCGAGGTCGATGATGGCGGCTTGCAGGGACGAGGCGTCGATGTTCAAGCCGCCATTGTGGCGCGAAGCACTCAGGCCGCAATCGCGTCGAGATTCGGCCGGCCCCAGTGCCGGTGCTTCGCAATCGCCGCGATGAAGTCCTGCGCAAGCTGCGCGCGCAGCGGCGGATCGTTGCGCCCAGCCACGACGCCGGGCAGCCCGGCGGCGTCGCCTGCGACGACGCCCAGTGACTGCAGCAATTGGGCGCCTTCGCCGATCACGCACAGCGCCTTGCAATGCTTGTAGGCTTCGATCACGAAGTGGGCCGCGTCTCCGTTTCGCAGCAGCGCCTGCGCATTCGCCGCGCCGCCGGGTATCAGCACGGCGTCGAACATCACCGAGGGCATGGTGGCGACCGTGTGGTCAACCTGCAGTTGTTGCCCCGATGAGGTGGCCACGCTGCCGAGGCGATCTGAAACGATCACGCTCGTAGCGCCGGCGTCGTGCAGCGCCTGCTGGATGGCGCGCATCGCACCGACCTCGACACCGCCAGCGACCAAGATGGCGACGCGGCGCGTGGCAATGGCGTGGCCGCAGCCATCGCCCGTGCCATTGCCGTTGGCCGCCTCCATGCTGAGGGCCGGGGAGCTTTCCATCGGCAGCTTGGACCGCTGGTCGCGAAAGCCCGCCCGCCCTGCGGCCGCGCGCGAATCGGGCGTTGCGATGCCCAATGGCTCAGCAACCTTGCGCGCCAGCTTCGAGTCGACATGCGCGAGGTTGTCGACCACCCGCTGGCGCACCGCCGGCGTCTGCACCTTCGACAGCTCGAACTGGAAGGCCGAGATGATGTGGTCTCGTTCGAAGGGCGTCTGGCTGTTCCAGAAGAACGAGGCCTGGCCGAAGTGGTCGTCGAAGCTGGGGCTGCGCTTGCGGAGCTTCGGAGCTTCCGTGGCTTCCGCGAAACTCTGGAAGCCCTGCTGCCCGCCATCGACGCGGAACTCGGCGCCGGTGGCCAGCGAGCTGGGCTCGTAGTTGACGCGGCTGGTGTTCAACGTCATGCGATGCATGCCATCGCGCTGGAAGTTGTGAAAGGGGCAGACACCGCGATTGATCGGCAGCTCGTGGAAATTGGGGCCGCCCAGCCGGGACAGTTGCGTGTCGGTGTACGAGAAGAGCCGCCCCTGCAACAGGGGATCGTTGCTGAAGTCGATGCCCGGCACGAGGTGCCCGGGGTGAAAGGCGACCTGCTCGGTTTCCGCGAAGAAGTTGTCGGGGTTGCGATTGAGCACCATCTTGCCCACGACCAGCGGCGGCACCAGTTCTTCGGGGATCAGCTTGGTCGGGTCGAGCAGGTCGAAACCCAGCGTGGCCGCACGCTCCTCTGAGACCAGTTGCACCGCGAGGTCCCACTCCGGGAAATGCTTGCGCTCGATCGCTTCCCACAGGTCGCGCCGATGGAAGTCCGGGTCCTTGCCCGCGAGTTTCTGTGCTTCGTCCCAGGCCAGGGCGTGCTTGCCCAGGCGCGGCTTCCAATGGAACTTGACGAAGTGCGAGACGCCGTGCGCGTTGACCATCCGGAAAGTGTGGACGCCAAAGCCTTCCATCATCCGCAGGCTGCGCGGGATGGCACGGTCGGACATCAGCCACATCAACATGTGCGTGCTCTCGGGCATCAGCGAAACGAAGTCCCAGAAGCTGTCATGCGCGCTCGAGGCCTGCGGCATCTCGTGGTGCGGCTCGGGCTTGAGCGCGTGGACCAGGTCCGGGAACTTCATCGCATCCTGGATGAAGAACACCGGCATGTTGTTGCCCACGAGGTCGTAGTTGCCTTCGCGCGTATAGAACTTCACGGCGAAGCCGCGCACGTCGCGCACCGTGTCGGCGGAGCCACGCGATCCCGCGACGGTGGAAAGGCGCACGAACACCGGCGTGCGCACGCCCACTTCTCCCAGGAAGTCGGCGCGGGTGTATCCCGCCAGCGACTTGGTGAGCTCGAAGTAGCCGTGGGCCGCGGCGCCACGCGCATGCACGACGCGCTCGGGGATTCGCTCGTGGTCAAAATGCGTGATCTTCTCGCGCAGGATGAAGTCTTCGAGCAGCGAAGGGCCGCGCACGCCCGCCTTGAGCGAGTTGTGGTTGTCGGGGATGACCACGCCCTGGTTGGTGGTCAGGAAACTCTCGGCGTCCTGGCTCGCGGCTTCCAGCTGCTTCTGCTTGGCGGCCGCGGCTTCTCCGGCTCTGGACTTGCGCTGGCTCTCCTGCTTGGACTGCGGCATCGTTTCTTCCTGTGGCTTTCTTCTTCGGCGGTGGGGAGGTCGCGCGCCACAGGCGGGATGCGACCCGGGGACGTGAGCTAGTTGGCCTCGAGATCCATCGCGGCCTGGAGCATGCGGGCGATCGTCGCAAGGGCCAGTGCACCCATCGCGCCCGTCGCGCACCAGGCCAGCCACTCCGGCATCGCGGTGAAGAATTCCATGATCTCTCCTGTGGCGCTGCGGGCGCCCGTTTGCATCCTTTGTCGAGCATAGGAAGCTCATGCGCAAAGCCCCGTAGTTGGCAGGCGGCCGAGTTTGTCGGCACATGCCGCGATGTTCCGTAGGCGCCGTCCCACAGTGCGGTGCTCATCATGCCGACCGTGCGCTCCTACAGGATGGGCTCGGTCCGTCCTACCGCGCTGTGGCAGCCGCCGCTTGACGATGTGCGGCTCAGTCAACCAGGGGTCGCCATGAAATCCGAAGCTTCCAGAGGCAACACCGTGCCGAGCCAGGGACAAACGCAGAAGCCGCAACGCGTGCCGCGCGCGCCGCACGAGCGCGACGAATCGGCGGACAACCAGGGTTCGAGCGAAGCATCGGCACGCGAAATCGGCGGACTCGCGCACGATGACGCAGCGCGCGGTGTCCCGGACACCAGCAAGCAGCCCGAGATGGATCGGGCCTACGATACGCTGAAGAAAGCCTAGTCGAGCGCCTGGCGCATCGTGTCGATGACGCCCTTGTAGTCCGGCTTGCCGAAGATCGCGCTGCCGGCGACGAATGTGTCCGCGCCCGCCGCCGCAATTCGCGCGATGTTGTCAGTCTTGATGCCGCCATCGACCTCGAGACGGATGTCCCTTCCGGTCGCATCGATGCGCTTGCGCACCTCCTCGATCTTGCGCAGCGCCGAGTCGATGAAGCCCTGGCCGCCAAAGCCCGGGTTCACACTCATGACGAGGACCAGGTCGATCTCGTCGATCATCCAGTCCAGCACGTCGAGCGACGCGGCGGGGTTGAACACCAGCCCCGCCTTGCAGCCGGCACCCTTGATCGCCTGCACGCTGCGGTGCACGTGCGCGCAAGCATCGGGGTGGAAACTGATGTAGTCGGCCCCTGCCTGCGCGAAGGCCTGCGCCAGCGCGTCGACCGGTTGCACCATCAAGTGCACGTCGACCGGGATCGAGGCGCCCGCGGCAGTCTTCGCGTACGGCTTGAGCGCGGTGCAAATCATCGGCCCGAACGTGAGGTTGGGCACGTAGTGGTTGTCCATCACGTCGAAGTGGATCCAGTCGGCGCCTGCGGCGATGACGTTCTTCACCTCGTCGCCCAGTCGCGCGAAGTCCGCGGACAGGATGGAGGGGGCGATGCGGAATGTTCTGCTCATGGGGAGATTCTCGCAAATCGCCGGCCGGCCCCGCGCAGGCGATACGATGGCGCATGGCCAACTACCAGTTCCGCGTCGAAGTGCAGCCCGAGTACCTCCCCGGCCAGTCTGCGCCGGAGCAGGACCTTTACAGCTTCGCGTACACCATCACCATCACCAACACCGGCGAGTTGCCGGCCCAATTGATCTCGCGCCACTGGATCATCACCGACGCTACGGGGCAGCTGGAGGAAGTCAAAGGCCTGGGGGCGGTGGGCCACCAGCCGCTGCTCAAGCCCGGCGAATCATTCCAGTACACCAGCGGTTGCCGCCTGCGCACGCCCACGGGCACCATGCACGGCAGTTACTTTTTCGTCGCGGAAGCGGGCGAGCGATTTGACGTCGAGATCCCGATGTTCGTGCTCGACGACGGCAGCGCCAGGGTGCTGCATTAGATGAGCTTCGCGCCGTAGTCCTACGCGTCGCTGACGCCCCGCGGGTTAAATTTCTCGCTGGGGGAATCCGCTCATGAACGAAATCATGGCCATCTGGGCCGACTGGCTCAAGCCCTCGGCCGGCCTGCCCACTGTCCAGTGGTCGCTGTTGCTGGCAGCCGCCGCGGCCGTCGGCCATCTCCTGCAAAAACACACCGGCCTGCCCAAAGTCGTCGGCTATTCGGTCACGGGCGCGCTGGCCGGACTGGCAGGCTTTTCCGGCGGCGCGTGGCCGCTGCAGGGCATCGCGTTGTTCCTGCTGGAGTTGGGGCTGTCGGTCGTGCTGTTCGAGGCAGGCGGCCGCCTGGCGCTGCGCTGGTTCCGCCACAACCCGATGGTGCTGGTGCAAAGCGTGCTCGAGTCGCTGCTGACGGCGGTGCTGGTCACCTACACCTTGCGCTGGATGGGCGTGCGCCCGACGGTGGCCGAAGCCATTGGCCTTGTCGCCATCGCCGCATCGCCGGCCGTGCTTTCGCGCGTCGTGATGGATACGCGGGCCTCCGGCCCTGTCACCGAACGCGCGATGACGTTGTCAACCTTGGGTGCCCTCTATGCACTGGTGCTGGTGAGCGCGCGCGTGGGCGTGATGCACCGGCCGCCCGCCGAGCTGGGCGAGATGCTGTTCCCGGTGCTGGTGGTGTTCGGCGTGTCCTTCGTGGTCGGCGCGGTACTCGCGCTGGCGCTTCGCATGGCGCTGCGCGTGATGAGCCCCACCAGCGAAAACACGTCGATGATGTTGATCGCCCTGATCGCGGCAGCAACCGCGCTCGCTTCGCACTTCGGGGGTTCGGCTCCGCTCGCGGCCCTGCTGGGCGGCATGCTCCTGAAACAGATGAACCCGCGGCCGTGGGCCTGGCCGCGGCAGCTGGGCACGGCGTCCAGCCTGCTCACCATGTTGATGTTCGTGCTGGTGTCCGTGGTCGCCGCCAAGGCGCCGTGGAACCCGTCGGTGGCCGGCGTCGTGATCGCACTGGTGCTGGCGCGTTCGGCGGCCAAGATCATCGGTGTGGCGGCCGGCAACTGGGGCAGCGGCACAAGCTGGAAGCAGGCGTTCTGGACCGGTTGCGCGATGGCGCCGATGTCTTCGATACCGCTGCTGCTGGTGTCGCAGCTGGCGGGCAGTTCCCCCTCGAACGGGCCGAGTATCGCCAACATCGCGCTGCCGGCGATTTTGCTGATGGAGGTGCTGGGCGCCATCATTGCCACTTTCGCGTTGCACAGCGTTCGCGAGACCTCTGTCACCGACGCGATCGACGCGCAGGCCGCCCCGGTGGGGGAGCCGCGTGCTTAGCCCGACCCCGGTTGCCGTGCCGGCCGAGGCGCCGGGCCAGCCACCCGCGCTCGAAGCGTTCCAGCAATCGGCGGCCCTGTCGCTGGGCGTCGAACTCGAGCTGCAACTGGTCAACACCCACGACTACGACCTTGCGCCGTATTCGGACGAGATGCTGCGGTTGATGTCGAAGTACAAATTGCCGGGCAGCGTGGTGCCGGAGATGACCTCCAGCATGATCGAGATCTCCACCGGCGTGTGCCAGTCGGCGGTGCAGGTGCAGGACGAGCTGTCGGTGATCCGCGATGCGTTGGTGAAGTGCGCGGACCGCCTCAACATCGCGGTGGTGGGCGGGGGCACGCATCCCTTCCAGCAATGGCATGAGCGGCGCATCTACGACAAGCCGCGCTTTCGCGAACTGTCGGAGCTGTACGGCTACCTGTCCAAGCAGTTCACCATCTTCGGCCAGCACGTACACGTGGGCTGCCCCGACGCGGACTCGGCGCTGCTGATGTTACACCGCATGTCGCGCTACATCCCGCACTTCATCGCGTTGTCCGCGTCTTCGCCCTACGTGCAGGGCCAGGACACCCAGTTCGATTCGGCACGGCTCAATTCAGTGTTCGCCTTCCCGATGTCGGGCCGTGCGCCCTTCACCTTGCGCTGGGACGAGTTCGAGGTGTTCTTCAACAAGACCACCCGCACCGGCGTCATCAAGAGCATGAAGGACTTCTACTGGGACATCCGGCCCAAGCCCGAGTACGGGACGATCGAGATCCGCGTGTTCGACACGCCGCTGTCGATTGCGCGTGCTGCGGCGCTGGCCGGTTTCGTGCAGTCGCTGGCGGCCTGGTTCCTTCATGAGCAGCCGTTCATGCCCAGCGAAGACGACTACATGGTCTACACCTACAACCGCTTCCAAGCATGCCGCTTCGGGCTCGACGCAGTCTATGTGGACCCGGTCAGCGGCGAGCACATGCCATTGCGTGACCACATCGTGCAGACGCTGCAACGCGTGGCGCCGCATGCGCGCGAGCTCGGCGCGGCCTACGGCGTGCAGATGTTGACCGAGGATGCTGCGCAAGGCTGCAACGATGCGCGCTGGTTGCGCGACCTGCAGGCCAGGGAGCGTCTCCTGGCCGAGGTGGTGCGGCAGGGCGCCCTGCGATTTCGCGGGGGACACTGAGCGCCTTCGCCAGGCGCGACAATCGGCGCATGGGCGAATTCGAGCTGATCGAGCGTTTCTTCAAGCGGCCCGCGCGGCGCAGCCCGCTGGGCGTGGGCGACGATTGCGCCCTGCTGGCACCGAGCGCCGGCATGCAACTGGCCGTTTCCAGCGATATGTTGGTCGAGGGCCGCCACTTCCTGTCCACCGTCGACCCGGCCCGGCTGGGGCACAAGGCGCTGGCCGTCAACCTCTCCGACCTTGCTGCCTGCGGCGCACAGCCCCTGGCCTTCACGCTGGCGTTGGCCATGCCGCAAGCCGACGAGGCCTGGCTCGAGGCCTTCGCGCGCGGCCTGCATGCGCTGGCCGACGCCCACGGCTGCGAACTGGTGGGCGGCGACACGACCCGCGGCCCCTTGAACATCTGCATCACCGTGTTCGGCGAGGTGCCCACCGGTCAGGCGCTGCTGCGTTCCGGGGCGCATGGGGGCGATGACATTTACGCGAGCGGCACCTTCGGCGATGCGCGGCTGGCGCTCGAGGTCTTCCGCGGCACGCGCTCGATTCCCGCCGAGGCCTTCGTCGCGGCGCGCCGCCGCATGGAAGAGCCCGAGCCGCGCGTCGCGCTGGGCATGGCCTTGCGCGGCATCGCCAGCGCGGCCATCGACGTGAGCGACGGCTTGCTGGGCGACCTGGGCCACATCCTGCGCGGCTCCGGCTTCGGCGCGGCGATCGACACCACTGCGGCACTGCCCCTGATGACGCAAGGCGCTTGCGTGGACGAGGTTTCGCGGCTGGAGTTCGTGCTGGCCGGCGGTGACGACTACGAGCTGCTGTTCACCGCCGCGCCATCGCAGCGGGAGGCGGTGGCGCAGGCGGCGGCGCAGTCGCGCACACCGGTCACTCGCATCGGCAGCATCGAAAGCGGCAGCGGTGTTCGACTCTTTGGCGAAAGCGGCCTGGCACTGCGCCCGCATTACGCATCGTTCGACCACTTCGCGTGATGCGCACTTCCTTCACCGCCGCCCTCGCCGCCTTGTTGCTCGCGCTGTCGCCGGCCATCGCGTGTGCGGCAGGCTTCGAGGCGGTCGTCACCTACGTGACCGACGGCGACACAATCTGGGTGAAACCGGTGCGCGGTGGCGCGCCGCGGCAGTTGCGGCTGCTGGGCATCGACGCGCCGGAGATCTGCCAGGCATTCGGTCCGCAAGCCCGCGCCGCGCTGGCGGCCCATGTCCTGCAACGGCGTGTGACGGTGTATCCCCGCGCCAAGGACACTTACCAGCGCACATTGGCACGGGTGCTGTCGGGCCGTGACGACGTGAGCGGCTGGATGGTCGCGCGCGGTTACGCGTGGTCATCCCGCTACCGCGGCCATCCAGGTCCCTATCGTGCCCAGGAGGCCGCGGCCCGGAGCTTGCGGGCGGGCCTGTGGGCATCAGCCGATGCGCAGCTGCCGCACGACTTTCGTCTGCGCAACGGCAGCTGCCACTGAAGAAGTGTTCACGCCCAGCACGGGCAAGAAGCGGGGACGGACATCCGTACGAAGAAGCCGCAAAGGGACTTCCATGAAAATTTTCCTTGAATTTCTTTTCTGCGACTGCGTGAGTTCTGCGTCTTCTGCGAACGGGAGTCGGAATTGAACTGCTGACCATTGAGGTGCGGGCGTTACCATGGCGCCCATGCGCGACCTGCCGTTCGACGCCATGCACCTTTTTCCCCCGCGTGGTGGAGCTGGGCACGCTGTCGGCCGTGGCGCGCGAGGAAGAACATGAGCACCAGCCTGAATCCCCCCGTGCGCCCGCCGACGATCCGTCCCGGCATACGCTTCCTGTTCGCGCATCCGGCGCACATGATCGCGCTGGGTTTCGGATCGGGGCTGTCGCCCTTCGCGCCGGGCACCGCCGGCACCTTGTGGGCCTGGGTCGCCTATGGGGTGATGCAGCAGTGGCTCGGCCCAGTTGAAATCGGCATCGTGATCCTCGCTGCGCTGGCGGTGGGCTGGTGGGCCTGCACCGTCACCGCCCAGCACATGCGCGTGCTCGACCCCGGCAACATCGTCTGGGACGAAGTCATCGCGTTCTGGATCATCTTGTGGCTGTTGCAACCCGCGGGTTGGGGCATGCAGCTCGTTGCGTTCCTCCTCTTCCGCCTGTTTGATACCGTCAAGCCCGGACCGGTGGCCTGGGCCGACGACCTGTTCCACGGCTTCGGCTGGAAGGGCGGCTTCGGCATCATCCTGGACGATCTCGTCGCCGCTTTCTGCACCTTGTTCGTGATCGCGCTGTGGAGTTTCTGGTGAGCGTGCTGCCCGAAGTCGAGCGGCTCGCGCTAGTGCTGCAGGAGCGCGGCTCGATGCTGGCAACCGCCGAGAGCTGCACAGGCGGACTGATCGCCGCGGCCTGCACCGAGATGGCGGGGTCGAGCCGCTGGTTCGAGCGCGGCTTTGTCACTTATTCGAACGAAGCCAAGGCCGAGTCGCTGGGCGTCGACGCGGCGCTGATCGCGCAGCATGGCGCGGTGAGCGAAGTGGTGGCGCGCGCCATGGCCTTCGGCGCGGTCCGGCATTCGCGGGCGACCGTCAGCGTGGCGGTGACGGGCGTCGCGGGCCCCACCGGTGGCAGCGCCGACAAGCCGGTGGGCACTGTGTGGTTCGGCTTCATGGTCGATGGCCTGCTCACCAGCGAAATCGGGCGCTTCGAGGGCGACCGCGGCGCGGTGCGCGCCGCCACCGTGCGGCACGCGCTGGGGCGTCTGCTGGCCCTGCTCGCCTGACCGGTGCTTGTGGCGCCGGTTGCCACGGCGTAGCATCCAGCGGCACAGAGCCACCGAAAGACGGACATGCATCCCAACCAGCAGGCGATCGAAACTTTCTATGACGCCTTCGCGAACCTCGACCCCGACGGCATGGCGCCTTGCTACGCGCAGGGCGTGAACTTCGACGACGAGGTGTTCTCGCTGCGCGGCAAGGATGAAGTGATGGGAATGTGGCGCATGTTGTGCGAAGCGACGAAGGCCAAGGGCGCCGACGTATGGCAACTGAAGTACAGCGGCGTGAGCGCCGATGCCGGCAAGGGCCAGGCGCACTGGGACGCGCACTATCGCTTCAGCGCCACCGGCCGCATCGTCGACAACAGCATAGCCGCCGACTTCGAGTTTGACCCGCTGGGAAAAATCTCGCGACATCGCGACAGTTTCGATTTCTGGAAGTGGTCCCGGCAAGCACTGGGCACGCCCGGGTTGCTTCTGGGCTGGACGCCGATGCTCCGCAACAAGGTGCGCGGCCAGGCCGGGGCGAGCCTGCGCAAGTTCCTGGAGAAGAAAGCGCCATGACCTGGTTTGAAGGCTTCGAAGAGCGCCGCTTCGCGGTCAACGGCACGGAGATCTTCGCGCGCTTCGGCGGGCGAACAGGTGCGCCCGCTTTACTGCTGGTGCATGGCTTTCCGCAGACTCACGCGATCTGGCATCGAATCGCACAGCAACTGAAAGACAAGTTCTTTCTCGTGATGCCGGACTTGCGGGGCTTTGGCGACTCGGCCAAGCCACCAGGGCTTCCGGATCATTCCAACTACAGCATGCGCGCGTTGGCGCAGGATCTGGTCGAGGTGATGGCGGCGCTGGGCCACGCGCGCTTCCTGGTTTGCGGCCACGACCGGGGCGCGCGGGTCTCGCACCGGCTGGCCGTCGACCACCCCGGCGCGGTCGAAAAGCTGTGCATTATCGATATCGCACCGACGCTCGACATGTACGAAGCAACCGACATGACGTTCGCGCGCTCCTACTACCACTGGTTCCACCTGATCCAGCCTTCCCCCTTGCCCGAGGCCATGATCGGCGGCAACTGCAAGCTGTACCTGCATACCAAGCTGGGCGGCTGGGGATCGGGCGGGCTGAAGCACATCGAACCCGAGGCGCTGGCCGAGTACGAGCGGTGCTTTTGCCGCCCCGACGCGATCCATGCCGCGTGCGAGAACTATCGCGCCAGCGCCGGCATGGACCTCGATCATGATCGCGCCAGCCGCGCGCACGACGACCGCATCGCCTGCGACACGCTGGTGCTGTGGGGCGAGCGCGGCATCATCGGCAAGCTGTTCGATCCGATGGCGCTGTGGCGGGCGCAATGCGCGGGTCGCGTCGAAGGCCGGGCGGTGCCCTCGGGCCACTTCATTCCCGAGGAATTGCATCGCGAAACCGCTGATGCGCTGCTCTCCTTCTTCGCGAATTCCTCATGACGATTGTCTTCCCGCACTACCCGGTTCGCTACAACTTCGTCGCGGGTTGCGCGATCGCGTTCATTGCCAGCGCGGTGCACTGGCACGTGTTCGGCGAGGGCCAGTGGCTGGCCGCGCTCTTTGCGGTGCTGGTGCTGATAGGCATCCGCGACCTGCTGCAGACGCGCCACGCGATCCTGCGCAACTACCCGGTGATCGGGCACCTGCGCTTCCTGTTCGAGTATGTCCGCCCGGAGTTGCGGCAGTACTTCATCGAGGGAGACGCGGAAGCATTGCCCTTCTCGCGCGCCCAGCGCTCGCTGGTCTACCAACGCTCCAAGGGCGAGCCCGACAACCGGCCCTTCGGCACGCAGCTGGACGTCACGCGCCAGGGCTACGAGTGGATCAACCACTCGATGTTCCCGAGCACGCTGGCGTCGTCCGACTTCCGCATCACCATCGGCGCTGGTGCCGCGCAGCCCTACGAAGCCAGTATCTTCAACATTTCGGCGATGAGTTTTGGTTCGCTCTCGGCCAACGCGATCCTTGCGCTCAATCGCGGCGCCAAGCTCGGCAACTTCGCGCATGACACCGGCGAGGGTTCGATCTCCGAATACCACCGCGCCAACGGCGGCGACCTGATCTGGGAGATTGGCTCGGGCTATTTCGGCTGCCGCGACGAGCAGGGCCGCTTCTCGGACGAGCGCTTCCAGGCCAACGCCCGCGACCCACAGGTCAAACTCATCGAGATCAAGCTGAGCCAGGGCGCCAAACCCGGACACGGCGGCATCCTGCCGGCCGCCAAGGTCACGCGCGAAATCTCGGCCGCGCGTGGCGTGCCCATCGGCGTCGACTGCGTATCGCCGTCATCGCACAGCGCTTTCAGGTCACCGCTGGAGATGATGGCCTTCATCGTTCGCCTGCGCGAGCTCTCGGGCGGAAAGCCGGTGGGCTTCAAGTTCTGCATGGGCCATCCGTGGGAATGGTTCGGCATCGTCAAGGCGATGCTGGAGACCGGCGTCACGCCCGACTTCATCGTGGTCGACGGCGCCGAGGGTGGCACCGGCGCGGCACCGGTGGAGTTCAGCGACCATGTCGGCGCGCCGCTGCAGGAGGGCTTGCGCCTGGTGCACAACACGCTGGTCGGCACCGGCCTGCGCGAGCGCATCCGGATCGGTTGTGCCGGCAAGGTGATCTCTGCCTTCGACATCGCGCGCATGATGGCGCTGGGAGCCGACTGGTGCAATTGCGCGCGCGGTTTCATGATGTCGCTGGGCTGCATCCAGGCGCAGACCTGCCACACCGGCAACTGCCCCACCGGCGTGACGACGCAGGATGCCTTGCGCCAGCGCGCGCTGGTGGTGCCGGACAAGGCGCAGCGTGTCTACAACTTCCACCGCAGCACGTTGATCGCCCTGAAGGAGCTGGTGCAGGCGGCGGGGCTTGAGCATCCGCAGGAGATCACTGCGCACCACATCGTGCGGCGCATCACCGATACCGAGGTCAAACTGCTGGCCAACCTGCTGGTGCAGGTCGAACCGGGCTCGCTGCTCTCGGACGACCTGGCCGCGCAGCACAACGTGTTCAAGCTGTATTGGCCGATGGCGCGGGCGGACCGGTTTTCGGCAGTGCGCTAGCCACGGCAATGCCGATCGCGGCGAGCCGCCTGCCCATCGTCAGCACCTCGAAGTCCTTGGAGAGCAGCATAGCGCCGTGCTGCACGGCGAGGTCGATGAACTTCTGGTCGTCGCGGTCCCGGCAAGCCAGCGCGCATGCCGGCGCCGGCTCGCACACCTGAACCCAACGGTCGAAGCGCTCCAGCACTTCTTGCGCCATCAAGCCATGGAACGCCAGGCGCCCGACAATGTTGGGATAGGCCAGAACGCGGGAAAGCTCTTCGCGCATTTCCGGCGTCGCAACCCAGCGCGCCTCTTTGGCCAGCAAGGCTTCCTGCAAAGGCACCGTCGCCAAGTCGCTGAACACCAGCAGGTCCAGCACGATGTTGGTGTCAAGCACCAGTGTCTTCATGCTTTCGTGCCGAGCCCTTGACCATGTCGAAGCGGAAGAGCCGGCACTCGATGGGTCCGTTCCACATCGGGACGCGCCGCGACTCCTTCAATCGCATGCGTGAAGGCAGTTTCATGTCGGGCGTGAGTACCCACGCGGACCAGCCTGCGTAGTTCTTCTTCCAGTGCGCGGCCAATTGCGCGAAGAAGTCACCGCCGTCTTCGGTCTCGGCGCGCTCGCGGCCCCCTTGCATGCGGCCGGCGACGCCGGCGGTCTCGATGCGCTCGCCGTAGGGCGGGTTCACCAGCATCACGCCGGGCACGTCGCTGGGCGGCATGCGCTGCAGCGCGTCACCGCCGCGCAGTTGCACCACCTCGCCGACGCCTGCGCGCTCCGCGTTGCGTTGCGCGAAGTCGACCATGCGGAAAGCCACGTCGCTGCCGAACACCGGCACGCCCGGCGCGCGCCGCGCGGCCTTCGCCTCTTCCTTCAGCGCCTGCCACACATGCGCCTGGAAGGGCGCGAGCCGCTCGAAGCCGAAGCGCCGAATCAGGCCCGGCGCGATGTTGCAGGCCACCTGCGCGGCCTCGATCGCGATGGTGCCGCTGCCACAGCACGGGTCGTACAGCGGCAGGGTGGCATCCCAGCCGCTGGCAGCGATGATCGCGGCGGCCAGCGTTTCCTTTAGCGGCGCCTCGCCCTTGTCCTCGCGCCAGCCGCGCTTGAACAGCGGCTCGCCCGAGGTGTCGATGTACAGCGTGGCGCTGTCAGTGGTCAGGTGGGCGTAGATCCGCACGTCGGGCCAGGTGGTGTCGACGCTCGGACGTTCGCCGCTCTTGTTGCGGAAGCGGTCGGCCACCGCGTCCTTGATCTTCAGAGCCGCGAAGTTCAAGCTCTTGAGCGGGCTGTGCTGCGACGTCACCTCGATCTTGAAGGTCTGTTTCGTGGTGAACCAGATCTCCCAGGCCACCGCGCTGGCCGCCTGGTACAGGTCCTGCTCGCTGCGGTACATGGTGTGCGACAGCTGCACCAGCACCCGTTGCGCCAGCCGGCTGTGCAGATTCAGCTGCAGCGCGTCGCGCCAGGATGCGCGCAGCACCACGCCGCCGCGTCCGATCAGCAGGTCGTCGCCCTTGAGTCCGGTGACGCGATGGACCTCG
>JBKJOM010000091.1:0-16232 GCA_046595775.1 Ramlibacter sp.
GCGGGTTGACCTGGTTGATGTCCAACAGGTTCGGTTTCGGGCCGATGAAAGACACCAGGGACATCACGATCGCTTCCCGGATCGGGTCGATCGGCGGGTTGGTCACCTGCGCGAACAGCTGTTTGAAGTAGTTGTAAAGCGGCTTGTCTTTGGACGACAGCACTGCCAGCGGGCTGTCGTTGCCCATGGAGCCAATGCCCTCCTCGCCGGCCTGCGCCATCGGTGACATCAGGAATTTGATGTCTTCCTGGGTGTAGCCGAACGCCTGCTGGCGATCGAGCAGTTCAACGTCGCTTTCGGGCGCGCTGCCCGAGGTGTCGGACAGGTCATCGAGCTTGATGCGCAGGTTCTCGATCCACTGCTTGTAAGGCTTGCCGTTGGCGAGGCTTGACTTCAACTCCTCGTCGTCGATCATGCGGCCCTGCTCCAGGTCGATCAGGAACATCTTGCCCGGCTGCAGGCGCCACTTGCGAACGATGCGGTTCTCGGGGATCGGCAGCACGCCGGATTCGGAGGCCATGATCACGAGGTCGTCATCGGTCACGCAGTAGCGGGAAGGCCGTAGGCCATTGCGGTCCAGCGTGGCGCCGATCTGGCGGCCGTCGGTGAAGACGATGGAGGCCGGGCCGTCCCACGGCTCGAGCATCGCCGCGTGATATTCGTAGAAAGCCTTGCGCCGTTCGTCCATCGTGGTGTGCTGCTCCCACGGCTCGGGAATCATCATCATCACGGCCTGGCTGATCGGGTAGCCGGCCATCGTGAGCAGTTCGAGGCAGTTGTCGAATGTGGCGGTGTCCGATTGCGTGGGGAAGCTGATTGGGTACAGCTTCTTCAGGTCGTTGCCCAGCACCGGCGAGGACATTACGCCTTCGCGCGCCTTCATCCAGTTGTAGTTGCCCTTGACCGTGTTGATCTCGCCGTTGTGGGCGACATAGCGGTAGGGGTGAGCAAGCGGCCACTCGGGGAAGGTGTTGGTGGAGAAACGCTGGTGCACCAGGGCCAGCGCAGAGATGCAGCGCTCATCTTTCAGGTCGAGGTAATAGGTGCCCACCTGGTCGGCCAGCAGCAGGCCCTTGTAGACCACAGTGCGGCTGGACATCGACGGAACGTAGTATTCCTTCGAGTGCTTCAGCTTCAGGTTCTGGATCGCGGCGCTGGCCGTCTTGCGGATCACATAGAGCTTGCGCTCCAGCGCGTCCTGCACGATCACGTCATGGCCGCGGCCGATGAAGACCTGGCGCAAGATTGGCTCTTTCTTCTTGACCGCGGGCGACATCGGCATCTCGTGGTCGACCGGCACATCGCGCCAACCGAGGAGGACCTGGCCTTCGGCCTTGATCGCGCGCTCCATCTCCTGTTCGCAGGCCAGCCGCGAGGCATGCTCCTTGGGCAGGAAGATCATGCCGACGCCGTACTCGCCGACCGGCGGCAGCTCGACGCCCTGCTTGACCATTTCGCCGCGGTACAGCGCGTCGGGCAGTTGCAGCAGGATGCCCGCGCCGTCGCCCATCAACTTGTCGGCACCGACAGCGCCGCGATGGTCCAGGTTTTCCAGGATCTTGAGGCCCTGCTGGACGATGGCGTGGCTTTTCTCGCCCTTGATATGCGCCACGAAGCCGACGCCGCACGAGTCATGCTCGTTGGCAGCCGAATAGAGGCCTTGTTCTTGCAAATGGGAAATCTCGGCAGCCGTGGTCATGGCGCATTCCAGTTCTGTCGTGGGAAGCGAAAGAATACTGCAGCGCAGCAACCCTGCCAAGCAGATTAATTGGGGTCAGATTCCAATTAATTTAGGCGACCTTTGAATCGAATTAAACAAGGGACAGATTAACTGGTCTTGCGCGGCGGCCGTCCTGACTTTGCTTTGGCGACGCGCCGTTCAGTCCGGCGCTGGAGATCGGTGACGTAGTCGGCGTCTCCAAGCGCCCATCCCTGGATGGCTGAGTCAGTTAGTGCGCGCTGCTGTTCGGGGTCAATTCCACTATGGATCAACTCACCATATGCCGCCTCTCGAGCAAAGGGCGTGTTTCCCAGTGACCAGTACAGCGGATGAGGCGAAATCAGTTTGTCGCTGCGTCGGCCAACGTTGTGCCCGTAGCTGGACCAGGGATAAATGGCTGGGTCTGAGACCAACCCGGCCCGCACCGGGTTCAGGTCGATGTAGGCCATGCAGGCGAGCAGGTGCCGCTCGGCCTGAATAAGGGTGGACTTGTAGCGCCCCTCCCAGAGCGTGCCGGTCCGGGTCTGCCGCTTGTTGAAGTGGCGCACATACGTGCGACCCACAGCCTGCATCGCCAATGGAATCGAATCAATGGATTCCGGAGTCGCCAGCACGTGCATGTGATTGGTCATCAGCACGTAGGCATGGATCGCTACGCCGAACTTGCGGGCGTTTTCACCCAGCAGGTCGAGCAGGAATTCGTAGTCTTGCGGCGCCGCGAAGATGGCCTGACGGTTGTTCCCCCGTTGGATGACGTGGTGCGGGTAACCGGGAAGCGTGAGTCGGGGCAAGCGGGCCATGGCCCGGGCATATTAATTGGAATCTGACCCCAATTTAGGAAAACGGATGGGCTCGAGCGACTGAAGACCAAATTCGGCCAGCACCGCGCGCAACCGTTCTGCCGAGGAGAGTTTCTTCTGCCCGGTGTAGTGGGCCAAAATCAACTCATTCTTCATGCTGTGCTCCCAGCCCACCAACTCGGTCACCGTGACCGCATAGCCGCAGGCTTCGAGGTACAGGCAACGCAGGACATTGGTCAACTGGCTGCCCATCTCGCGCGTGTGCAGCGGATGACGCCACAACTCAGCCAGCGGCGTGCGCGACAGTGACAATGCCTTGTCCTTGCGCAGGCAAGCCGCGACCTCCGCCTGGCAGCACGGGACGATGACCATGTACCGCGCCGATTTGTCCAATCCAAAGTCCATCGCGTCATCCGTGGCCGTATCGCAAGCGTGAAGCGCCGTCACCACATCGATGCGCTCGGGAAGTGCGGACAGGCTGGCTGCGTCGGCAGCAGCAACGTTCAGGAACGACATGCGCTCGAATCCCAGCCGTGCCGCCAGCTCCCGCGATTTCTCCACCAGCTCCGGCCGCGTTTCGATTCCGTAGATATGGCCGTGCCGCAGAGATTTGAAGAACAGATCGTAGAGGATGAAGCCGAGGTAGGACTTTCCCGCGCCGTGGTCTGCCAGCGTTGGCCCGCCCTCGTGGGGCGGCACCTCGAGCAGGATCTTTTCGATGAACTGGTACAGGTGATAGACCTGCTTGAGCTTGCGGCGCGAATCCTGGTTGATCATGCCTTCGCGCGTGAGGATGTGCAGCTCTTTCAGCAGTTCGGTCGACTGTCCGGGACGAAGGTCCAGCTCGTCGCGATTCATTGGGAAGCTCCCACACCCAGCGCATCCCAGCCGTCCCGTCCAACCCGGCGCAGCGTTTCCATGTTGGCGTCGTAGATGGCTTGCGGATCCGGCATCGCGGCCACCGCGCGATCGATACTGGCCTCGCGCAACAAGTGCACGGTGGGGTACGGTGATCGATTGGTGAAGTTGGTGATGTCGCCGGGCTCGGTACCCGCGAACTGGTACTGGGGATGAAAGCTGGCCAGCTGGATCACGCCTTCCAGTCCTCGCTTGCGCAGCGTGCGCTGCGCGCCTGCCATGAAGTCATTGAAGTCGAGAAAATCCGCGAGGCAATGGGTCGCAATGAGCAAGGTTGTCTCACGTGTTTCCGCATCGAGTGCGACGAGGCCATCGAGTTCCCGCACCAAGTCGTCCATCAGGCCGGGACGATCGTGCGCGTTGCTCACTGCATAGTGCACCGTGCCCTTGACATGGACCGCCTTGGCGAAGGGGCATAGGTTCAGGCCGATGACGGCCCGCTCCAGCCATCGCCGCGTGTCGCGCTCGGCATCCGCCGCGACGGGCGCCATGATCACGCGAACCGGTGCGGCTGCGAGACGATCAGCTTGGCGAGTTCGTCCAGCAGAGCGGAATTCACCCGGTCGGCAGGCCACGAAATGTTCGCGATCTCGAACCCGGTCGTGTTGAGCAGCCTGAACGCAATCTGCGCCTTGTCGTGGTCCGGGGTGACCAGCACGTTGCCTCGCGTCTCGGTCATGTACTCGAACTCGATGGCCAGCAGCGCGTTCTTCTCAGGATGGCGGATTTCCTTGCGCTCGTGCTTCACAGGCCCCATGCCCAGTCGCGATTCGACGCGCTGCAAGTCGGGCGGAAAATTGACGCGCACCACACCACCGACCGGCTGCCCCAACTGGGGGACAACCCGCCAACCGATGGCGAGGTAGTCGAAGGCCTCGCGGTTGCGCAGCATCTTCTTGCGCGAATCGGAACGGAAATCGACCAGCTTCATCGCGGGCCACGGCGTCTTTCCATCGAGGCTGAAGCGCGGCGCGGCGGGCGCGATCACATTGAGCTGCCCGGCCAGGTCGTGCAGGTAATGGTGCACTGTGCGGCACGCAGCTTCGGTCCTCGCGGTCTTGCCTTCCAGGTCGTGGTCCTGCTGGTTTTGCTGGTTTTGCAGGGCCTTGGCCTGGGTCTTGAGTTGGTTCAGGAAGCTCATGGCACGACGGTAAGTTACCAGCGATTTTACGGTCGCGGCGGTGAAGTCAAGCGCCCGATCGCCACGGCGACGCACAAACCGCAACAGGCGCACGCAGCCGTCACCGCCCCGCTCCACTGGAAGCCGCCCGCCACGGACGCAACCAGGGCGACAACAGGCGGCCCGGCGAACTGGCCGAGCGCCGACCATTGCTGCATCCAGCCCACCGTCGTGGACACCGTGTTGTCGCCAGGGGCGAGGCGCACGGCGAGCGCGAACAAAGTGCCGGGAATGAGCCCGCCAAACAAAGAAAACACAATCGCGCCCAGCAGGCTCAGCCAGGTCGCAACCGCACCCGATGGCCCGGTGCCGGCGATCGCGAATGCGCAGAAGCCGCCCGCGGCCATGGCGCCAAAGCCGATGTACAGCAGTCGTTGCGCAGCGACACCTGCCTGCAACAGGCGCCCGGAAGCAATATTGCCGCCCATGTTGACGAGTGCAACAAGAGCCGTAGCCGCGCCCGCCCAGGCTGGGTTCCATCCCACGTTTGCATATAGCGATGGCAAGAAGCCAACCACCGACAACCACTGCGCCGAGTAGGCAGCGAATGCCAGGGCGACCAGCCAGGGACCACGCGCTGAGAGCGTACGTGCGAGACGGGACTGCCAGCTTGCCTGTGACTCGGTCGCAGCGCCGCGAGACTTGTCTGCGGGCAAAGCGAGCCAGAGCCAGACACACATCGCGCCGGAGAGCGCGCCCAGCGTGAACCACCAGCCGCGCCAACCTTGCAGCGCCATCATGGGCGGCCCGAGCAGCAGCGCGATGGCCGTGCCCAGCGGCATGTAGGCGCCCCAAAGACCCAGCGCCGCACTCACTTTGCCGCCGTCTACCAGGCGCCGAATGAGGCTGGGCGCCGGCATGGCCGCCAACAGGAAACCCACGCCTTCCAACGCGCGCAGCACCATCAATTCGCCAGTGGTGGAAGCCATGCCGCCCAGGATGCTGGCCGCCGAGAGCAACGCCAGTCCGGCGACCATGGTTCGCTTGAGGCCGACGCCGTCGGCTGCCAGGCCCACCGCCAGGCCCAGCACCATGCCCGCCCATTGCAGGAGCGAAAGAAGGAATCCTGCTTCCACCAGGCTGATATCCAGAGCGTCCCTCAGCACAGGAATCGCCGTCGGTAGTTTGCCGACGTGCAGTGCGGCCGTCACGCCGCCCAGCACCACCAGCAGCGCGGGACTGGGGCGGCGCATCGTCAGGGAAGGAGGCGCTGACCGGTCAGCCGCTCGTGCTCGCGCGCAGCAAAGCGATCGGTCATGCCGGCGATGTAGTCCGCGACGGTGCGCGCCAAATCATAGCCCTGGGCGAAGTCAGTGGGCATCTGCGCGGGGTCGGCCATGTACGCCTCGAACAGATTGCGCACCACTTGTTTGGCCTGGCCCGTGGTGGCCATCACTTGCGGGTGCCGATACAGGTTGTGCAGCAGGAAGTGCTTGAGGGCCGCGGAACCTGTACGCATCGGCTCGCTGAATTTCACCAGCGGCGGCGCCGCGCGTACTGCATCCACGGAGTCCGGGCCGGCGGCGGACACAGCTGCGCGCGTTGCATCGATCACGTCATACACCTGTGCGCTCAGCATCCGGCGGATGGCTTCGTACAGGACGCGGCGGCCACGCAGCTGCGGATACTCCTGCAGTGCCTCACGACGGTGCTGGTCGAACAGCTCCAGTTGCTCCAGTTGTTCGATCGCGAGCAGTCCCGACCGCACGCCATCATCGATGTCGTGCGCGTTGTACGCGATCTCGTCGGCCAGGTTGCACAGTTGTGCTTCCAGGCTCGGTTGGGTTCGATCCATGAAGCGCCGTGCGACTCCACCAGGTTCCACGGCCTCGATGCGCTTTGCATTGGCGGCGGAGCAGTGCTTCAAGATGCCCTCGCGCGTTTCGAAAGTGAGGTTCAGGCCGTCGTAGGCGGGGTAGCGCTCTTCCAGTTCATCCACCACGCGCAGGCTCTGCAGGTTGTGCTCGAAGCCGCCGTGATCGCGCATGCACTCATGCAACGCGTCCTGCCCCGCATGGCCGAACGGCGTGTGGCCAAGATCATGTGCCAGCGCAATCGCCTCGACCAGGTCTTCGTTCAACCGCAGCGAACGGGCGATGGAGCGCGCAAGCTGCGCCACCTCCAGCGAGTGCGTCATGCGCGTGCGGAACAGGTCGCCTTCGTGATTGAGGAAAACCTGGGTCTTGTAGACCAGGCGCCGGAAAGCTGTCGAATGCACGATACGGTCGCGGTCACGCTGGAATTCGGTGCGGGTAGGCGCCGCCTCTTCGCGATGGCGCCGGCCACGCGAGAGTGCGGGGTCGCATGCATACGGAGCCAACATCATCTCAAGCCGGTGGGCAGCAGCGCTCGATGACCTCGCGCACCATCGCTTCGGGTGCGGCGCGCACTGCCGCACTGCCCGGCTTGTCGATGACGACGAACCGGATTTCGCCGCCTTCGGCTTTCTTGTCCACCTGCATCAGTTCCAGATATCGGTCGGCACCCAGCGCGGGGCCGACAGTAGGAAGGCCGGCACGTGCGATCAGTGCCGTCATGCGCGCGACGAATGCTTCATCGACCAGGCCGAGCCGCTGCGACAGGTGCATCGCCATCACCATGCCGCAGCCCACGGCCTCGCCATGCAGCCACTCACCGTAACCCAACCCTGACTCGATGGCGTGGCCAAAGGTGTGACCGAAGTTCAGGATGGCGCGCAGTCCCGATTCACGCTCGTCCTGCCCGACAACCCAGGCCTTGATCCCGCAACTTCGTTTGACAGCATGTGCGAGCAACGCGGGATCGCGCGCGACGAGGCCGTCGATGTTGGCCTCGATCCAGGCCAGGAATGCCATGTCAGCGATCGGGCCGTACTTGATGATTTCGGCAAGCCCCGCGCTCATCTCGCGTGCAGGCAACGTACCCAGCGTGGACAGGTCGCACACCACCAGGCGCGGCTGGTAGAACGCACCCACCATGTTCTTGCCCAGCGGGTGGTTGATGGCAGTCTTGCCGCCGACAGATGAATCGACCTGCGCCAGCAGCGTGGTAGGCACCTGCACGAAAGGCACACCGCGCATGTAGCTGGCCGCCGCGAAGCCCGTCATGTCGCCGACAACACCTCCACCGAGCGCATACAACACTGTCTTGCGGTCGCACGCGTTGCCCAGCAACGCATCGAAAATCATGTTGAGCGTCTGCCAGTTCTTGTGCTCTTCGCCGTCAGGCAATTGAACTGTGTGCACCCGGCGATGACGCGCTTCGATCGCTGCACGAAGCTTGCCTTCATACAGGGGCGCGACCGTCGTGTTGGTGACGACCAGTGCTTGTGCCGACGCGGGTACCGAGGTCCACGCGGCCACTTCGTCCAGGAGGCGTTCGCCGATGAGGATCGGGTAGCTGCGGTCCCCCAGTTCGATCGGAACCTGTTCAATTTGCGTGGCGCTGGCGGGGGCAGACATCCCCCGAAGTTTACGCGCGCGGTGCGATCGCCCCGGCGAGCTCCAGCTGCATGAGGATCATGTTGACCAGGGTCGGTACCGAAGGCCGCCCGGTCTCGATGATGAAGTGCGCGGTCTCGCTGTAAAGCGGGTCGCGCTCATCGTACAGAGCGTGCAAGCGCCCCAACGGGTCTTCGACCTGCAACAAGGGCCGCTTCCTGTCGTGCCGCACCCGGTTGAACAGCTCCTGCGGCGATGACTTCAGGTAGATCACGTGGCCGCCTGCGCGCAGCTTTTCGCGATTGGCTGCGCGCAGCACTGCGCCGCCACCGGTGGCCAGCACGCCCGGCTGCGCCGCCAGCTCGGCGATCACCGACTCTTCGACATCCCGAAACGCGGCTTCGCCCTCGCGGGCGAAGTAATCGCGAATCGAGCAGCCCAGTCGCTGCTCGATCACGTGGTCAGAATCGTTGAAGGGAAGATCCAGCCGCCGGGCGAGTTGGCGACCAACGGTGGACTTGCCCGATCCGGGCAGGCCCACCAGGGTCAGTCGCACTTCCGCGCGGTCCTCAATTGGGTGAGGAGCAGGCACCCGCTCCATAGGGCGGCGTGAGGAAGGAGCCCGACGATGCATCAACGTCGAGGTATTTGGTCACGAACAGGCGTTCGGCCATGCCTTGCGACCCGGCGACGTTGGCAGTCGCACGAACCCGATAGGCAAGCCAGGTCGCGAACCGTTGCGAGTACTCGACCTTGATCAGGAGAATGCCGCTCGCATTCGTTGTCGTCACTGCAGGGTCGGCGTAGCTGATGATGAGGTCGGACTTGCGCGGCTCCAGGGTCTCCTGGCCGCTGGTGTCGATGCTGTGGTTGATGTTTTCGCCCAGGTCGACGCTGCCGTTGCGGTTCAGGTCTTCATTTCGGCACCAAGAGCGTCCGGCCGTGTCGTCAGGTACTGCGTCAGGCGACACTGGATAGTAGGCATTGAGGTCCGTCGGCGGGAACGTGATCGGCTGGATGAACAAGCCCTTTCCGAAGTGCGGCAGGTCCACCGAGATGTCCACAGGTGCATTCGGCACGGCACGCCCCGCCGAATCAGCCACTGTCAATGTCAAGCGCTTGATGTAGGTGCCTGAGCCAGTCTGGAGCGAATTGTCATCACCGATCGAAACCGCCAAGGCCTGGCCGGCCACCGTGAGCGTTGCCGCCACCGAAGTCGGGCAATCGCTGGTCGAAGTGAAATCAGTCGCCTTGTAGCAGGCCCTGATCAACACACCGTTCGTCGGACTCGAGTTCTGGCCCGCTATGTACTGCGCGGTTGCCGTACCCGAAGCGTCGGTGTACAGCGTAGCCGTTCCGCTGGTGATCGATGCACCGACCAATGGCAAGCCCGTGGTCTTGTCCTCGAAACGCACGCGCACGTTGGAAATCGGGTTGTTACTCGAATCGAGAATCAGGAAGCGGATATTTGACCGGTTGGTTGTGCCGCCGGGGGTATTCACCGCCAGGACATTCGGCGACAGAGCAAGAGACGGCGTGACTCCGGAGGGGATCGTCGCCACCGGGATTGTCGAACTGAATACCTGCAACTGATAGTCGCCCGATCCAACGCCGTTGCCGGTGGCATTGACGGTATAGGTGCCGGCGATCGAAGGTGCAAGGAAAGCGATCGTCGCCTGCCCATCGACATTGGTGACGGCCGTCTGGTTTTGTACACCGGAGACCGTTCCGCCGAAACGCAGGGTGACGCCCGAGATCGGATTGCCTGTCGAATCCGTGAGCGTGGCCTTGGTCGCCACGGCTTGGCCGGGCGACGGCGATGCCGGCGTGCTCTGCAACGTGATCTTGCTGCCCACGACACTCACTGACGTCGACTTCGTGATGCCGTTGATGACAACCGTCGCGGTGATCACCCGGTCAGTCTTGTCCGTTCCGAAGCCGATCTGGCCCGTGTACTGGCCCGATCCGTCCGTGGTGTTGCCCGAGGTGGGCGTGTAGATCGAATTCTTGTCGGTGGACACGACCACAGTCGCGCCGGACACGACGTTATTGCTGGAATCGACCGCCACCACCGTGATCTTGGCAGTAGTGGTACCGCCATTAGACAGTGTGGTCCGGTCCAGCAGCATCACGAAATTCGACACGCGCGCCGACGGCGAGTCCGACACGGTTTGCGGCACCTGGAACGACACGGATGCAGAAACACCTGTGCTGCCCACTGACGACGCTGCCGAGAGGACACCCGCGCCGGCGGAAGTGGTCGACGCCGGTTGGACCACGACAGAGGCGACCCCGTTGGAGTCTGTGAGTGCCGTGCCGCTGGACGGGACCATGGACACGAGTCCCGATCCGCCGCTGAAAACGACCACCGCGCCGCTGACTTTGGCGCCCGCGGCGTCGGTGACCACCGCACGCAGCGAAGTAACAGCAGACAGTGAGACTGTTGTAGTGGACGCGCCGGTGCTCGTGACGAGGTTCAGCGTCAACTTCGGGGCCGTCGTTGCCGATCCCGCAGGGACCTGGAAGTTGGCGGTGGCCGAAACGGCTGTAGTCCCCACCGTGGAAGAAGCTGAAACAGTGCCTGCGCCTCCAGCCGAGGACACAGCCTGGACCTGAACCGTCGCGACGCCGTTTGAGTCGGTCAAGGCGCTGCCGCTGGCGGGCACAAACGCAACCAGGCCAGAGCCACCAGTGAAAGTCACGACCGCGCCGGACACCTTGGCGCCGGCTGCGTCGGTGAGCACGACGCGTGCGTAAGTGCTTGCGCTCAACGACACCGTTGAAGTCGCCGTGCCAGTTCCGGTGACGAGATCAAGCGTCAACTTTGGCGTTGTCGCGGCGGAGCCCGCGGGAACCTGGAAAGTGGTGGAGGCCGAGACCGGTGTCGTTCCCACCGTGGAGGACGCTGAGATGCTGCCTGCGCCACCGGCCGAGGCCGCCGCCAGGATTTGCACCTGCGCTACGCCGTTTGCGTCGGTCAAGGCGCTGCCGGTGGAAGGGACGAAGGAAACCAGGCCGGAGCCACCGCCGAAGCTCACGACAGCGCCAGACACCTTGGCGCCTGCCGCGTCGGTGACCACGACCCGCGCAAATGTGGTCGCGCTCAAGGAAACCGTGGAAGTGGTCGCGCCTGTGCTGGTCACGATGCTCAGTGTCAACGTCGGCGTGCCCGTGGTGCCGCCGCCGCCCGTCCCACCAGTGCCGCCAGTGCCGCCACCGGCCGTTGTCCCCGGGCTGCCGCCGCCGCCTCCGCACGCTGTCATCAGCGCTGCCATCAGCAGGGCTGCCAGCACTCTCAACAAATTGATCATGACTCTGTGGTCCTCTCTTGGTACTACTTGGGTTAACGTGCGGCCGCGCGGTCAGCGATCATCTTCGGAGTGATGAACACCAGCATTTCCTGCTTGTTGGAACTGCGCGTGCGGCTCTTGAAGAGGTTCCCAGCAAACGGAATATCGCCCAGGAATGGCACCTTGGCCTCGGACTCGGACTCCGTGAGTTCGAAGATGCCGCCAATTACCACGGTGCCGCCGTTTTCAACCAACACTTCGGTCTGTATGTGCTTGGTGTTGATGGCAATACCGGCGGCGGTGGTCTCGCCGCGGCTGTCCTTGGAGATGTCCAGCAACATGTGGATGTTGCCTTCAGGCGTAATCGAAGGCGTCACTTCAAGTTTGAGCGTCGCCTTGCGGAATGCAACTGCCGTGGCGCCGCTCGAAGAAGCCTGCTGGTAGGGAAACTCGGTGCCCTGCTCGATCATCGCCTTCACGTTGTGAGCCGTAACGATGCGCGGGCTGGATACGAGCTTGCCCTTGCCATCGGCTTCGAGGGCGGAGAGCTCCAGGTTCAGGAACCGGTTGGCGGCTGCGCTAAAGAGCGAGATGGCGATCGACGAGGGGCTGTAGCCGCCTTGTCCGCTGGCCGGGAGGTTCACGAACGAGGTGTTCAAGGCATCAAGAGTCCCCCGCTCGCCGGTCGTCCCGGTCACCGCGTTGTACGAGCCACCCAGCGCGATTCGCGTGTTGCCGCCGTTGAGCTGGTAACCCGGATCGCCGCCGCGCACGCCACGCAGGTCGCTGCCACCCAGGCGAACACCCAGCGAGCGGCCGAAGGTGTCCGAAGCCTCCACGATGCGGGCCTCGATCAGCACCTGGCGGGTGGGGATATCCAGCTTCTGGATGAAGTCCTGTACTTGCTCCAGACGCGAGGGAATATCCGTCACGAACAATTGGTTGGTTCGCGGTTCGGCGATCAGGCTGCCCCGGTTGCTCAGGATCCGGGCGCCTGGCGGGCCGGACGATATCTGCGCCGCGATGTCAGTGGCCTTGCTGTAATTGAGTTGGAACGACTGGGTGCGAACAGGCTCGACGGTCTGGATGGCGGCGCGCGACTCGAGGTCCAGTTTTTCCTTGGCGTTGATTTCGTCCTTCGGTGCGATCCACAGCACGTTGCCGGTCTTGCGCATGCCCAGTCCCTTGGCCTGCAGCACGATATCCAGGGCCTGGTCCCAGGGCACGTCCTTCAGTCGCAGCGTCACGGAACCGGTGACTGAATCCGAAGTGACGACGTTGAAGTTGGTGAAGTCGGCGATCACCTGCAGCAGCGCACGCACTTCGATGTTCTGGAAGTTGAGCGACAGCTTCTCACCCTCGAAACCACGGCCCTGCGAGAGCTTGGACGGGTCCACCTTGATCTGGCGCACTTCCACCACGAACTGGTTGTCGCTCTGGTAGGCGCTGTGCTCCCACGCGCCACGCGGCTCGATCACGACGCGCACGCGGTCCCCGGCCTGGAAAGTAGTCACGCTTTGCACCGGCGTGCCGAAGTCACCCACGTCGAGACGGCGGCGCAAGCCTTCCGGCAACGTGGACTTCAGGAAATCGACGACCAGGTTCTGGCCCTGCTGGCGGATGTCGACACCCACCTGGTTGCTGGGCAGCGCGACGATGATGCGGCCGGAACTGTCGGTGCCGCGGCGGAAGTCCAGGTCGCGGATCGGCTGCGTCTCGACGTTACGGCTTTCGGCAAACACAGGTTGCGAGGTGGGCGCGGGGCTGACTGCAGTGGCGCCGTCGAACACGACCAGCAGTGATTTGCCCTGCAACTGCGCGCGGTAGTTGGCGGCGGTCTTCAGGTTGATCACCAGGCGTGTGCGGTCACCCGACTGCACCACGTTGACCGAGCGCACGTTGCCCTGGTTGATCTCGACGGTGGGACGGCCCAGGCCGTTGCTGGCACCAGGCACATCCAGCGCGACCCGCGCCGGGGCTTGTATCGCGAAACCTGGCGGCACTGCCGTGAGCGGCTGGGAGAAATCGATGCGGACCACCTCCGAGCCGCCCTGGATGGAGCCAGTCACGGACTCGATCGACGTCGTCTGTGCCCGGGCAGAGAAAGCCAGCCCCGAAGCGACAACCGCGACGCCGAAATACGCCCATGCCCGCAGCCAGCTGATCCCGTTCTTGTTAGTCATCTCGACCTCTCTTGCAATTGCAATGTGGCAGTGCGCTCGATCCATTCGCCGCCGGCGTCCTGCACGATCTCGCGCAGCGTCACCTCGTTTTCGCTGACCTTCATGATCTTTCCGTAGTTCTGACCCAGGTAATTGCCCGGTCGCACCTGGTACAGCAGGTTGTCCACGCGCAGCAGGGCTACAGGCTGGCCTTCCTTGATCAGCGAGCCGACCATCTTCATCGCGTCGATCGGGTAACTCTCCAGCGGCTCCTTGCGGCGCTGCAGCTCCGGAGCTACAAGTGCCGCATTGGAGATCGACTGGACGGACTGTTGCTTCAGGGCCTGGGTCAGTTTCTGGTTGCTGAAGGGATCGGTGGAACCCTCCTGCGTGTAGGCCTGGGGGGTGAATTTCTTCGGCTCGGGAATCGGCTGGACGCGCGGCTTGGTCTGCGCGCGCTGGTCGTTCATCCACTGCTGCAACTCTTCCTGGCCCGAAGAGCCGCAACCCGCGAGGACGAGGGCCGCGAGCGTGGCCGCGCTGGCGTGGCGGGCGTTCATTTCTTCTTGCCTCCGGTGGCCTTGCGCTGGTTCGAAACTTCATCCGTGTCGAGATAGCGGAAGGTCTTGGCCGTGGCATCCATCACCATGCTGCCGTCGCGTGTGGGGGCGATGATCAGGTTGTTCAGCGTGACGATGCGCGAGAGATTGGCAATATCGGAGGTGAAGGATCCGACATCGTGGAAGCGGCCTGTCACGCGCAAGGTGATCGGAAGCTCCGCGTAGTACTCACGGACGGTCACACCGCCGGGCCGGAACAGTTCGAAATTGAGGCTGCGACCGATGCCGGCCTGGTTGATATCCGACAGCAGCGCGTCCATCTCGGCCTTGCTGGGCAGCTGCTTCTCAAGCTGCGTCACGTATTGCTGGACCTGTTCGCGTTGCTTGCGCAAGGCATCGAGGTTCACCGCTTCGCCAAGCTTCTTCTTGAAGTCTTCGCGCAGCGCCAGTTCCCGCTTCTGCTCGGCCTCGAGCTCCTCGTCGACGCTGCTCAGCCAGACAAACCAGAGCGCGACGACGATGGCAACCATCAGCGTCAGGTACAACAGCGCCCGCGGGATGAGCGGCCAGGACGGCGGGTCGTTCGGGTTCAGGCCCCGGAACTGGCCGGTGATGGCGTCCGTGAAAGCCTGGGTATTGATCTTGGGGAGCTGTGCAGTGGCCATGGGTCAGCTCTTGGGTTGTGCGGAAGATGCGGCAGCGGCGGGGGCCGGTGCCGCAGCGGCGGCCGAAGCGGCGGCGGCCGCCTTCTGTGCTTCGCTGGCGCGCAACAGCCGCACGCGCATCGTGAAGTTGGCAACCCGGCGCTGGTCGCGCGGGCTGAGGCTCACGTTGGCGGCCGTGATCTCGACCAGGTCGGGTCGTTGCAACCACTGGCTCTTGCCACCAAGGTTGCGCAGCAGTTCGGACACCCGCTCGTTCGACTGGGCCATGCCGCTGATCGTTACCGTCTGGTTGTCCTGGCGCATGCTGGTGACGTACACGCCGTCCGGCAGTTGCTTGACGAGTTCATTGAGCAGGTGGACCGGCATGTTGCGGTCGGCCTGCAGGTCTTCCACCGCCTGCTGGCGCGCACGCAAAGCGGCAATCTCGGCCTGCAGGTTGGCGATGTCCTTGATTTGCGCCTCGAGCTTCTTGATTTCGGTCTGAAGCGTGGCGTTCTTGCCCTGCTGCGCCGAGATCTGGGCCGCATACCACCCGTAGATCATGCCGGCGATGACGCCACCGGCCACGGCAGAAGCACCGAGCGTGGCGAAGAATGCTTCGCGCCGGCGCTTGCGGGCCGCCTCGCGGTGGGGCAACAGGTTGATCAGGATCACTGCGGGAACCTCCGCATCGCAAGCCCGCATGAGGTGAGGTACGACGGGGCCTCGCGCCGCATCTTCTTCTCGCGCACGCCCTCGCCGATGTGCATGCCCTCGAACGGGTTGGCCAGGTGGCAGGGGAAGGATGTCTGCAGCGTCACCGCATCGGTGAGGCCCGGGAGCGCGGCGGAGCCGCCCGCGAGCATCACGTAGTCGACGCGGTTGTGCGGTGTGCTGGTAAAGAAGAACTGCAGCGCGCGCGCCACTTCCTGGGCCATGCTGTCCACGAAGGGTTTGAGCACGCCGGTGTCGTAGTCCTCGGGCAAGTCGCCGTTGCGCTTCTTGCTTTCGGCCTCTTCCGGCGAAAAGCCATATTGGCGCACGATCAATTGCGTGAGCTGGGCGCCGCCGAAAGCCTGGTCCCGGTCGTACAGCACCTCGTCGTTGCGGATCACCTGCATGCTGGTGGTGAAGGCGCCGACCTCGAACAGGGCGACCATGGTGTCCACGCCATTGTTGGGCAGGGTCTGGATCAGCCGTCCGGCAGCCAGACGGGACGCGTAGGATTCAACGTCGATGATCACGGGCTTCAGGCCTGCGGCCTCGGCCAGGCCCTGGCGGTCTTGCACTTTTTCCTTGCGCGACGCGGCGATCAGCACTTCGACATCGCCGGTGGAATTGGCGCTGGGCCCGATGACGCAGAAGTCGAGGCTCACCTCGTCCAGCGAAAAGGGGATGTACTGGTTGGCTTCGGCCTCGACCTGTACTTCCAGTTCCTGCTCGGACAGGCCGCCGGGGAGGATAATCTTCTTGGTGATGACGGCCGAGGGCGGCAGGGCCATCGCGACGTTTCGGGTTCGGGTGCCGCTTTTCTTGACC
>JBKJOM010000208.1:0-3614 GCA_046595775.1 Ramlibacter sp.
CGGCCACTTCCGAGCGGCGTCCAAGCTACTCGAGGGCAAGCGCGACATCCCGGTCAAGCTGTGGGTGGCCCCGCCGACCAAGATGGATGCAAAGCAACTCTCGGACGAAGGCCACTACGGTGTGCTGGGCATGGCGGGCGCGCGCATGGAGATGCCTGGCTGCTCGCTGTGCATGGGCAACCAGGCGCAGGTGAAGGAGGGCGCCACGGTGTTCTCCACATCGACGCGCAACTTCCCCAACCGCCTGGGCAAGAACAGCAACGTGTACCTCGGCTCGGCCGAGCTCGCGTCGATCTGCTCGAAGCTGGGTCGCATCCCGACCAGGGAGGAATACATGGTCGACATGGGCGTGCTCACGGCTGCCAGTGACAAGGTCTACCAGTACCTGAACTTCGACAAGCTCGAGGACTACAAGAAGCTCGCGGATTCGGTTGCCGCTTAAGCGAGCAGCATCCACGACAAAGCGGCCCCACGGGGGCCGCTTTTCTTCTGGAGGCGCTGTCAGTGCGTCTCGAATTCCCTGTGCTCACCCATCTGCGGCGGATGCCCGGTGACGGCCGCCTGGGCCATCTTGAACAGCTGGGTCGTCTGGCTCTCCTTCACGTCCCAGTATTCGGCATGCTGGATATGGACCTGCAGCAGTTCGAGGTTGGGATCTTCCGCGCCACCCGGGAACCACGCCTTGGCGAGGGCGTTGAACAGCGCCTTCTTTTTTTTCATGTCTTCGTTCACGGTGGCGTGGCCCGCAATTGAAACGTAGCTGTCATGGTGCGGGTCGGCATACGACAAGTTCACCGTGCCATCGGCCTGGACGCGCTGGCCCAGCTCGCTCTTCTTCGAGACGAAGAAGTACAGCATCATGTCGTCGTCGAGCGACTTGTTTTGCGTGGTGAGCGGGTGGGCATGCAACATGCCGTCAGCATGCCGGTGCGTGAGCATGCCAAAGCGCATGTGCTTGACGAGTTCCCAGAGTTTCTTTTGCGGGTCGGGGCTAGCGGTCATTTGGTGATTCTCCAGTTGAAAGGCCATTCTCCATTCTGGAACGCGGGCTTGCCCGGCATCGTCATCCATGCGCGGCCCTGCATGTGCGACGGCACCGACACTACTGCTGTGCTTGAGCTGGCCCAATTGCAAAGGGCTTGCCTGAAGCCCCCGTGGGGAGATTTTCTTTCTTGTATGCTGGGGAACTTTGGCGCTACTCACGCCGACCGCATCCATTCATCTCCGAGAGAGAAAGCCTCCCATGACACGCGTTTTCAATTTCAGCCCCGGACCCGCTACCCTGCCCGAACCCGTCCTGCGCAGGGCTGCCGAGGAAATGCTCGACTGGCATGGCAGCGGCATGTCGGTGATGGAGATGAGCCATCGCGGCAAGGAGTTCATCTCGATCCACGCCGAAGCCGAGAGCCTGGCGCGCGAACTGCTGGCGATTCCGGCCAACTACAAGGTGCTGTTCATGCAAGGCGGCGCCATCGGCGAAAACGCAATCGTGCCGATGAACCTGGTCGGCAAAAGCGGCAAGGCCGACTACGTGCTGACCGGCGACTGGTCGAAGAAGTCGGCCAAGGAAGCCAAGACCTACGGCACGATCAATGCGGCCGCGACCAGCGAAGGCTCGAAGTTCACTGCGATCCCGAAGCAATCGGAGTGGAAGCTGGACGCGGACGCTTCGTACGTCCACATCTGCTCCAACGAAACCATCGGCGGCGTGCAGTTCCACTGGACGCCCGACACCGGCGCCGTTCCATTGGTGGCCGACATGTCGTCCGACATCATGTCGCGCGAAATCGACGTTTCGAAGTACGGGCTGATCTACGCCGGTGCGCAGAAGAACATGGGCCCCTCCGGCCTCACCATCGTGATCGTGCGCGACGATCTGCTCGGCCACGCTCTGCCGATCTGCCCCTCGGCCTTCAACTACCAGCTGCAGGCTGAGAACGACTCCATGTACAACACACCGCCCACCTATGCGATCTACATCGCTGGCCTGGTGTTCAAGTACGTCAAGGAGCAGGGCGGCCTGAAGGCGATGGAAGCGCACAACAAGGCCAAGGCGGCCGTGCTGTACGACTATATCGACCAGAGCAAGTTCTTCAGCAACCCGGTGGCGCGCGAAGACCGTTCGTTGATGAACGTGCCGTTCAAGCTGAAGGATGAGTTACTCGACGAGGCCTTCCTCAAAGGTGCGCAAGCCAAGGGCATGATCCAGTTGAAGGGTCACCGCTCGGTCGGCGGCATGCGTGCCTCGATATACAACGCAATGCCGATCGAAGGCGTCAAGGCGCTGGTGCAGTACATGAAGGAATTCGAGGCGCAACATGGTTAGCCCTTTCAGGGTGCTGGTGCTGAACCAGATTTCCCAGAACGGGTTGAAGCGGCTACCCGAGGGCCGCTACATCGCGGCCAAGGACATCGCCGATCCGGATGCGGTGCTGGTGCGTTCTGCCGACATGCATGCGATGGACATTCCGGCGACGGTGAAGGCGATTGGCCGGGCCGGCGCGGGCACCAACAACATCCCGGTCAAGGCGATGAGCGCGCGTGGCGTGCCGGTATTCAACGCGCCCGGCGCCAACGCCAACGCGGTAAAGGAACTGGTGCTGGCCGGCATGTTGATCGCGGCGCGCAACCTCGCGCCGGCGCAACGCTTCGTCGAACAGCTCGATCCCGCCGCGAAGGAGCTCGACAAGGCCGTCGAGGAGGGCAAGAAAAACTTCGCGGGCTTCGAGCTCGCGGGCCAGACGCTGGGCATCGTGGGACTGGGCAAGATCGGTTGCCTGGTGGCCGATGCGGCCATCAAGCTCGGCATGAATGTGTTGGGCTACGGCCCCGAGATCACGGTCGACGCGGCATGGAGCCTGCCTTCGCAAGTGAAGAAGGCCATTAGCGTGGCCGACGTGTTGAAGAACTCATCGTTCATCACCCTCCACGTACCGCTGATCGAGGCCACGAAGGACCTGGTCAACGCCCAGAACGTGAGCATGGTCAAGCCGGGCACCGTGCTGCTCAATTTCTCGCGCGAAGGGGTAGTGAACGATTCGGCTGTGCTGGCCGCGCTCGACGCGAAGCAGCTGGGCTGGTACATCTGCGACTTCCCGAGCGGCAGCATCCTGAAGCACCCCAAGGTTGTCGCGCTGCCGCACCTGGGCGCATCGACCCGCGAAGCCGAAGAGAACTGCGCGATCATGGTCGCCGACCAATTGCGCGACTACCTCGAGAACGGCAACATCAGCAACGCGGTGAACTTTCCGAACGTCAGCATGAGCCGCGAATCGCGCTTTCGCGTGGCGATCGCGAATTCGAACGTTCCCAACATGCTGGGGCAGATCTCCACCGCGATGGCGCAGGCGGGCCTCAACATCCACACCATGGTGAACAAGTCGCGCGGCGAGATGGCTTACACGCTGGTTGACGTGGACAGCCCCGCCGGCGACGGCGTGATGGCTGCACTGAAGCGCATCGAAGGCGTGCTGGCGGTGCGCTACTTGCCACAGTCAGACTGACCTGGGCCTGGGTCTGGGTCACCGGGGTTCGTTTTTTGGCGCCCTCCGGATGAGCGAATATCACCGTTTGACCCCAAAGGTGGCCCTGCAGCGGCACAATGGCTGCAAGAG
>JBKJOM010000039.1:0-16711 GCA_046595775.1 Ramlibacter sp.
CGCAGCCCTTCGACAAGCTCAGGGCGAACGGTCTGAACGCCGCTCCCGAACCGTTCGGGCTGAGCTTGTCGAAGGGCTGCGGCCGTCAATTGCCGCAGCTAACGTTCCTTGCGCAGAAAGAAGTGCTGGATGGCCGTCATTGCGCGCTCGCGGGCGCTGGTGTCGCCACTGCGCAGTTCGGCCATCGCGCCGTGCAGCATCTTCTGCGTGAGGCCCTTCGACAGGGCCTCCATCACTTCGTCCACGCTCTCGCCACGTGCCAGCAGCTTGCGGGCACGTGCGAGTTCGGCGGCTCGCCATTGGTCGGCCTGTGCGTTCAACTGCACGATCAGCGGGACGCTGCCGCGCTGGTCCATCCAGTGCACGAAACTTTGAACGCCCGCATCGATGATTGCCTCGGCCTGTGCCACGGCAGCCTGCCGGTTTTCCTGGCCGGTCTGGACCACTGCGGCGAGGTCGTCCACGGTGTAGAGGTACACATCCTCCAGGGCCTTGACTTCCGGCTCGATGTCGCGCGGCACGGCCAGGTCGACCATGAACATGGGACGATGCCGGCGTGCCTTGAGCGCGCGTTCTACGGCGCCCAGGCCGATGATGGGCAAGGTGCTGGCGGTGCAACTGATCACCACGTCGAATTCATGCAGGCGCGAGGGCAGGTCGGCCAGGCGCATCACTTCGCCGCCCAAGCGGGTCGCGAGCTTTTCGCCGCGCTCCAGCGTACGGTTGGCAATCGCAATGCCCTTGGGCTTGCGCGCGGCGAAGTGGGTGGCCGCCAGCTCGATCATCTCGCCGGCACCGACGAACAGCACGCGGGTCCTGCCCAGATCCTCGAACAACTGGCCCGCCAGGCGAACCGCAGCCGCCGCCATGCTGATGGAATGTGCACCGATTTCGGTCGAGGTGCGCACTTCCTTCGCGACCGCGAAGGACCGCTGGAACAACTGGTTGAGGGTGGTGCCCAGCGCGCCGGCCTGGTCGGCCATGCGCACGGCGTCCTTCATCTGGCCCAGGATCTGGGGCTCGCCGAGCACCATCGAGTCCAGGCCGCTGGCAACCCGAAAGGCGTGGCGCGCGGCCTGCTCGTCCCGGTGGGTGTAGGTGTGCGTGCGCAGAAAAGTCGGCGACACGCCGCCCGAGTGGGCCAGCCAGTTCAGGGTCTGTTCGGCGTCGCTGTGGTCACCTGCGCAATAGATCTCCGTGCGGTTGCACGTTGAGAGGATGGCAGCTTCGGGCTGGCGCGCCAGCGACTCGCGCAGGGCGCGCAGGGTTGGCTCGACCTGGTCGAGCGCGAACGCGAAACGGCCGCGCAAATCCAGCGGCGCCGTGACGTGATTGATGCCCAAGGCCCAGACCGACATGGCGTGATTATAAAATTTGCTTTCTTATCAAGCACTTGCGTTTTCGCAATTCCCCCGGAATGAGCCCGATCGACCTCCTCTGGCACCTGCTGGGCTTCGCCGCACCGGCGGCGGCAGTCGCTGTCGGGGTTGCCCTTGGAGCCCGATTGCTATTGCCACGTCGCCCGGAAAATGGCTCCTGGTGGCGCCATGCTGCTATTAATTGGGTAGCGGGTCTGGTCGCCTTGGGCGCTGGCCTGTGGATTTTCGGGGTGGACGGCAAAATGGCGGCCTATGGGGCGCTGGCCGGTTCCGTGGCCACGAGTCAGTGGATTTGCGCCCGGGCCTGGCGGGCCTGAGCCCCGGGGGCTCGCAAGGCAGCGAACGTTCACGCAGAATCACACCATGAGCATCATCCAGATTCAGCAGATCACGCCGCAGTTGCGGCAGTGGATCGTGGAACAAGCGCAGGCCGGCCATGCCGCCGACGCAGTCCTCAAGTCCATGCTGGCCTCCGGCTGGCAGGAAGATGTCGCCATCGAAGCGATGGAGACCACGCTGCGCGGCCACCTCGACGAGCGGGCCGTGGCGCAAGGCCAGCCCGCAGGCGTCCCGGTGCCCGACCCGAACCTGGCCGAGTCGCCGCTGTACATCGAGGCGGGCGACCGGCGCGTTGGGATCATGCAGACCATGTATGAACCACGCGTCGTGGTGTTCAACGGCCTGCTCAGCGACGAAGAGTGCGAGCAACTGATCGAGCTGGCCAAGCCGCGGTTGGCTCGCTCGCTGACAGTGGCCATCAAGACCGGCGGCGAAGAGGTCAATGCCGATCGCACCAGCAACGGCATGTTCTTCCAGCGCGGCGAGAACGAGCTGGTCCAGCGCATCGAGCAGCGCATTGCCAAACTGGTCAGCTGGCCTGAGGAAAACGGCGAAGGCCTGCAAGTGCTGCACTACACGCCGGGTACCGAATACAAGCCGCACTACGACTACTTCGACCCGAACGAGCCCGGCACGCCGACCATCCTCAAGCGTGGCGGCCAGCGCGTGGCCACGATCATCATGTACCTGGGCGAGCCGGAAAAAGGCGGGGGCACGGTGTTCCCGGACGTGCACCTCGAAGTCGCGCCCAAGCGCGGCAACGCCGTGTTCTTCAGTTATGACCGCGCGCATCCGTCCACCAAGTCGCTGCATGGCGGCGCGCCGGTGACTGCCGGCGAGAAGTGGATTGCCACCAAGTGGCTGCGTGAGCGGCGCTTCGAGTGAAAGTCAAAGCCAACGGCATCGCCGTCGAAGTCGAGGACACCGGTGGCGAAGCCCGTCCCGTGGTCGTGCTCATCATGGGCCTGGGCATGCAACTGGTCGCATGGCCGCCAGCCTTCGTCGATGCACTGGTAGCCGCGGGCTTTCGCGTGATCCGCTTCGACAACCGCGACATAGGCCTGTCGCAGCACTTCGACGAACTGGGGGTTCCCAACCTGGTCTGGGAAAGCCTCAAGCACCGGCTGGGCTTCGCAGTGAAGGCGCCTTATACCTTGCAGGACATGGCAGCTGACACTTTGGGCGTGATGGATGCGCTGGGCGTTTCGCGCGCGCACATCGTCGGTGTGAGCATGGGCGGCATGGTAGCGCAGCGCGTCGCGCTCGCGGCACCGCAGCGCGTGCTCTCGCTGACCAGCATCATGAGTTCCAGCGGCGCACGCTTCCTGCCGGGGCCCAAGCCGCATGTATTGCGGGCCCTGTTCAGCCGGCCGCAGGGCAGTGGCGAGCAGGCCATCGTTGACCACTACGTGAAACTCTTTCGCGCGATCGGCAGTCCCGGCTTTCCACTGGAAGATTCCGCAATGCGCGAGCGGATCCTGGTGGGTACGCGGCGCAGCTTCCATCCGGCCGGAACGATGCGCCAGATGGCGGCGATAGCGGCCGACGACAAGCGCGCCGATGAACTTTCGCGCATCAAGCTGCCGACGCTGGTGCTGCATGGCCGCGACGACGCGTTGGTGCCGTTGGCCTGCGGCCATGACACCGCGCGCCGGATCAGCGGCGCCGGGTTCCGCGTGATCGACGGCATGGGCCATGACCTGCCGCCGGGCGTGGTCGAGCGGCTGCTGCAGCCCCTGGTGCCGCACCTGCAGGCGGTGCCGGCTTGAGCACGCCCGAACAATCGCAGCTGGGCAAACCGGCCGAGTACGCCGACCACTACGACGCTTCGCTCCTGTTTCCGATCTCACGCGAGGGCAAGCGAATCGAGCTCGGCCTGGCCGGCACCTTACCGTTTTTTGGCGCGGATCTGTGGACCGCCTTCGAGCTTTCCTGGCTCACGCCGCGCGGCAAGCCGCAGGTGGCAATTGCCCACGTGGTCGTGCCGTGCGAGACGCCCAACATCGTCGAGAGCAAATCGTTCAAGCTCTACCTCAACAGCTTCAGCAACAGCCAGTTCGCGTCGACCGACCAGGTGCGCGAGCGCCTTCGCGCGGATGTGAGCGAGGCAGTGTGGCGCGGCTCCGGCACGCAGGCCACGGTCGGCGTTCGCTTGCTGTTGCCGCAGCATTTCGACGCCGAACCGGTGCACGAACTCGATGGCCTGAGCCTGGACCGTCTTGACATCGAATGCACGCAGTACTCGCCGGCGCCTGAGTTGCTGCGGGCGGCGACCGGAGAGGTGCCCGTTGAGGAAGTGCTGGTGAGCAATCTCCTCAAGAGCAATTGCCTGGTGACGGGACAACCCGATTGGGGCAGCGTGCAGGTGCGCTACACCGGCGCACCGATCGATCAGGAAGGCCTGCTGCAATATCTGGTGAGCTTTCGCAACCACAACGAGTTCCACGAGCAATGCGTGGAGCGCATCTTCATCGACATCATGAAGCGTTGCCGGCCCACCAGGCTGGCCGTCTATGCGCGCTACACCCGGCGGGGCGGACTGGACATCAACCCTTTCCGCAGCAGCCACCCACTGCCGGCGCCGCGCAACGTGCGCACCGCGCGCCAGTAAGGCGTCAGAGCTCCGTAAAGGATTTCAGCGCGTGGAGCGGGGGAAACTCGCCCGCGCGCTTTGCCTTCATTGCGGTCACGGCTTCACGGACGTGGTCGTTGCTCCAGATCGCACCTTGCACCCAGCCCATCTGCTTGAGTGAATCGTCGACGCTGTGGTCGCGCGCGTAGTGGATCACCTGCTTCGTTCCCCAGATCGCCACGGGCGGCTTGGCCGCAATCTCCCGTGCGCACAGCAGGGCCGCCTCGACCATGGCCTCGCGCGTGTCGAATACTTCATTGACGAAGCCCCAACCCAGGGCCCTGCTCGCGTCCAGCCGCCGGCCGGTGTACGCCAGTTCCTTCACAACCGCCAGCGGAAGCAGCTTGGGCAGGCGCTGCAAGGTGCCCACATCGGCGACCATGCCGATGTTGATCTCCTGCACGCAGAAGAAGGCATCGGCGGTAGCGTAGCGGATGCAGCAGGCCGTCACCATGTCGACACCGGCGCCCACGCAGCCGCCCTGGATCGCCGCAATCACCGGGATGCGCAGCGCTTCGAGCTTTGTGAAGGTCGCCTGCATGTCGGTGAGCAGGTCGTAGATCGCGGCCCGGCCTTCGGCTGAAGAGTCGTCCATGTTGATCTCGCCGCCGAAGGTCTCTAGCGCCATCCCCGCCGAGAAGTGCTTGCCGGTCGACGAGATCACCAGTGCGCGCGCCTGGCCTTCGCGATGCAGCGAAACGAGCACTTCGTCCAGTTCACGCCAGAACTGCGGACTCATCGTGTTGAACGCGTCGGGCCGGTTCAGCACCAGGTGCGCGACGTGATCGTGGGTGGAGAGTTCAAAGCACTGCATGGCGGTCCTCGGTGATGCGGACGCCAATGTAGCGCGCACGCGCGCATGGCGCGTGGCAAACGCGGGACAAGCAGTGGCTAGACCTTCAGCCGCGCGGCCCAATCGCAGCGCAGCTTGTGCGCGCGGTGCGCCTTCAGTCGCCAGGTGACGTAAAGACTGGGAGCCGCCATGCCCAGCATGCACAGGGGAACGGACCAGAGGAAGTCGAATGCATAGGCGGGCAACCAGCCCACCCAACCCATCACCCACAGCATCAACATCATGTCCCACAACTGGTATTCAACCGGGTGATCGACGCGGTTCACGACGTGCCATTTCTTGATGCGATGCAGTTCTTCGAGGGTCATGGCGGCCTCATTCAGAGGGGGTGATCAGTGTGTAAGATTCGCGTAAGATTACTGTAAGTTAGCCGTAAGCAGCCGTCAAGCTGTGAAGTTTGGCGCGACCAGATGAGCCACGGCCTGGGCGAGCCGATCCCCGGCGCGCCCGAGCTGGCTGCGGGGACCGACTGGCGTCACGCTGCATTGCGCCTGCGCCAGTCGATCCGCCGCTTTTCCGCTTACAACGGCCCGCTCAAGCCGCACTTTGCCTACGGCGCGCTCGACAAGGCCGACTTCGCGCTGGCGCACCGCATGCACATTGCGAATCACCAGGACGAAATCCTGGTGATCTGAAGGCAGCGCCATGAGCCAGGGCGGCATGGGGTATTCGCCCGATGTTGCGGCAAAGGGCTGGGCCTATCGTTCCCCAAGCCCCAGGAGATCCCCATGAAAAACGACCTTTCCACCCGCAACGACCTGCCACTTACCGCTTGCGGTGCTGCAGAACTGGCCAGGCTGATCGCGAACGGCGACGCCAGTGCAAGCGAAGTGCTGGAGCAGCACATCGCACGCATCGCCCAAGTGAACCCGCGCCTGAACGCCATGTGCGCGGAACGTTTCGAAGCGGCACGCGCCGAGGCCAACGACGCCGATGCCCTGCGCCGTGCGGGCGGCCCCTTGCCGCCATTGCACGGTGTGCCGGTCACCATCAAGGAATGCCTGGATGTGCGCGGCATGGCATCGACCTATGGCATCGCATCACGTACTGCGCATCGTGCGCAAGCGGACGAGACTCATGTTGCGCGCCTGCGGGCAGCCGGGGCGATTCCCATGGCCAAGAGCAACGTCGCGCAGGCGCTCTTCTACTACGAGAGCGACAACCCGGTGCACGGGCGAACACTCAACCCGTGGAACGATCTGCGTACACCCGGCGGCTCCAGCGGCGGCGAAGCCGCGCTGATCGCTGCGGGCGCGTCGCCCTTGGGGCTGGGCACCGACATCGGCGGCAGTGTACGCATCCCCGCAGCATTCTGCGGAATCGCGGGCATGAAGCCCACAGCGGGTCGATGCGACGACATGGGACGCTTCAGCGTGCCGCTGGGGCAACGCGCCATCGCGAGCCAGGTGGGCACGATGGCACGCAACGTCGAAGACGTGGCGTTGGGTCTCGAAGTCATCAATGGTGGGATGAGACCCGCCATGCCGGCGCAGCCTCTGGGCGATTGGCGCACTGTCGATGTCGCGGCGCTGCGCGTGGCGTATTACACCGATGACGGCACCTTCGCCCCCGCACCGGCTGCAGTACGCGCGGTTCGTGAAGCGGCCGGCATGTTGCGCGCCGCCGGGGCGCAAGTGACCGAATGGGCTCCGCCCGACGCGCGGCACGGCATGAACCTGGTCTACGGCATCCTCGGCGCGGACGGCCTGTCCTTGCTGAAGAAGCGGATCGGGAAAGGTCCCATGGTGCCGCAACTGCGCCAGCTCATCTCGCTCGGCGCCTTGCCGCGCGCAGCCATCGGTCCGCTTCGCGCCATCCTTCGCGCGGTAGGGCAACCCACGCTCGCGGCAGGACTCGAGCCATTCGGTTTTCGCGATGCGGCGCACTACTGGGAACTCGTCGAAGCCCAGCACGACTACCGGCAGCGGTTCGAGCAAGCCCTCGACACCGCAGAGGGCGGCCCCGTCGACATCATCCTGTGCCCGCCCTGTGCCTTGCCTGCGCTCACGCACGGCGCGTCGAAAGACCTGGCGACCGTTGGCGCCTATGCCTGCCTCTACAACCTGCTTGGCTATCCGGCTGGTGTCGTTCCGGTTACGCGTGTGCGACAGGGTGAGGCCGTTGGCCGCGCACCCTCGCGCGATGTGATTGAAAAGATCGCGCGCCAGGTCGAGGAGGGCAGCGAGGGCCTGCCGATCGGCGTACAGGTCGTGGCGCGGCCGTGGCGCGAACACATTGCGCTGGCCGCAATGGCCGCCATCGAAAGCAGCGCGCGGGCATTGCCTGGCTATCCGCTTCGGCCGTCGTCCTGAAGTTGCGCGAACAGGTCGGGCGTGTAGTCGGCAGCCTCCGGTTCCGCAGCGCGCAACGCAGTCGAATCTGTCGCGAGTGTCTCCGGCGCTCCCGCCTTTGCCAGCTTGCCCACCCGCACGCCCAGCAGCCGCAACTTGCGCGTCAGGTCCACGCGCTTGAGGCATTGGCCGGCCACGCGGCGGATTGTCTTGCCATCGGCGGTGAAGTGGTCGATGGTCTGGTCGCGAGTGGCGATCTGGAAGTCGTCGTAGCGCAGCTTGATGCCGATGGTCTTGCCCACGTAGCCCTTGCGCCGCAAGTCATCGCCGACCTTCATGCACAGGTCGGTGAAGATCTCGCCCAGCTCGGCGCGATCGCGCACCGCATGCAGGTCCCGGTCGAACGTGGTCTCGCGGCTCATCGACACCGGCTCGCTCTCGGTGACAACCGGCCGGTCGTCGCGGCCCCACGCGGCTTCGTACATCCACGCGCCGTAGGAACTGCCGAAGTTGTCGATCAGCCACTGCGAATCAGCGCCCGCGATGTCGCCGATCGTGTGCAGGTGCAGCTTTGTGAGCTTCAATTCCGACTTGGGTCCGATGCCCTTGATCTTGCGCACGGCCAGCGGCCAGATTTTTGCCTGCACGTCCTCTTCGTACAGCACGGTGATGCCGTTGGGTTTGTTGAATTCGCTGGCCATCTTGGCGATCAGCTTGTTGGGAGCGACGCCGATTGAGCAGGTGAGGCCACTGCGCTCGAAGATCGCGCTCTGGATCAAGCGGGCCAGCACCCGCCCGCCCTCGCGCTGGCCGCCTGGCACATCGGTGAAGTCGATGTAGACCTCGTCCACGCCGCGGTCCTCGATGACCGGCGCGATCTCGGCGATGGTCGCCTTGAACATTCGCGAGTACTTGCGCACTTCCTCGAAGTCCACCGGCAGCACGAGGGCCTGGGGGCAGAGCTTCGCAGCCTTCATCATGCCCATCGCGGAGCCCACGCCGAATTGGCGCGCCGCATAGGTGGCGGTCGTGATCACGCCGCGTCCCACGTAGTCTCTCAGCAAGGGGAAGGCATCGGGCGGAATGTGCGAGAGCGGCACATCCCGGAAGCGATCACTCACCATCTCGTCGACCGGGCGGCGGCCGCCGCCGATGACAACGGGCAGGCCCTTCAGTTGCGGGTACCGCAGAAGTTCCACCGAGGCAAAGAAGGCGTCCATGTCCAGATGGGCGATGCGGCGGATCGGGTTCACCCCCGGATTTTGCGGCTTGGAGCGGTGTTCCCACAGGCTGCGAAAAGAATCACTGACATTCCCCGGCGGCGTCGGCAAAATCGTGCTCGAGGTGAAAGCATGAAGAAATTGATCAAGTGGACCCTGGCAGTTGTTGTTGCAGTTGTCGCCATCGTGGTGGCCGCGGGCGTGGTGGGCTGGCAAATGGGCCAGAGCAAGATGGCGCGCAAGGTCGATGTGCCGGAACGCCCGGTTCCGTATGCGAGCGATGCCCAATCCCTCGAACGCGGCAAGTACCTTTTTGAATCGCGAGGCTGCGCGGTTTGCCATGGCGCGAACGGTGGGGGCCGCACCTTCGAGGACGACGGCAAGGGTGTGCGCTTGGCCGGGCCCAACATCACGTCGGGTGGCGCCACCGCGAGCTATCGGCCGCAGGATTGGGAGCGATCGATCCGCCATGGCGTCAATCCGCAGGGCCGCGCGCTCATGGTGATGCCTGCCGAAGACTACAACCGCTTCACCGACGTCGACCTTGCCTCGCTGGTGGCGCATGTGCGCAGCCTGCCGCCGCAAAAGGGCGGCGAGGCGATCCTCGAATTCCCGCCGCCGGTGCGGATCCTGTACGGGTTCGGGGTGGTCAAGGACGCAGCGGAGCGGATCGACCACTCGCTGGCTCCCGCGCAGCCGATCGCAGCGGCGGTCACTCCGCAGCACGGCGCCTACGTCGCCAACATGTGTCTCGGTTGCCACGGCGAGCACCTCTCCGGCGGCAAGGTGCCTGGCGGTCCGCCCGACTGGCCGGCGACAGCCAACCTCACGCCCGGCGAGGGAACGGTGATGACTCGCTATCCCGACGCGGCGTCGTTCGCTGCCATGTTCAAGTCGGGCAAGCGGCCCGACGGCACACCGATCCAGGTGATGCCCTTCGAGGCGCTGTCGAAGATCAATGATGTGGACGTGCAGGCATTGCACGTGTACCTGAAGACTTTGCCCGCGCGCCCTGCGGGAAGCCGCTAAGCGCGCGCGGGCAGCAGGATGCCCCGGTCGACGGTGTTGATGTCGGTCCGCCCGCAGAAAGCCATGGAAAGGTCCAGCTCCTTCTGGATGACCTTGAGCGCCGTTTCGACGCCGAGCTCGCCCATCGCACCCAGTCCATACAGCATGGCGCGGCCGATGTAAGTGCCCTTTGCGCCCAGCGCCACGGCTTTGAGCACGTGCTGGCCGGAGCGGATGCCGCCGTCCATGTGCACTTCGATGCGGTTGCCCACCGCTTCCACGATGTCGGGCAAGGCCGAGATCGACGAAGGCGCGCCATCGAGCTGGCGGCCGCCGTGATTGGACACGATGATCGCGTCGGCGCCAGTGTCGACGGCATAGCGCGCATCCTCTGCGTCCTGGATGCCCTTGAGGATGAGCTTGCCGCCCCAGCGGCGCTTGATCCATTCGACATCCTTCCATGACAGGGCCGGGTCGAACTGTTCCAGCGTCCAGGCCGAGAGGGATGACAGGTCGCTCACGTTCTTCGCGTGGCCAACGATGTTGCCGAAGGTGCGGTTCTTCGTGCCCAGCATGCCCAGGCACCAGCGCGGCTTGGTCATCAGGTTCAGCAGGTTGGGGATCGTCGGCTTGGGTGGCGTGGTCAAGCCGTTCTTGATGTCCTTGTGGCGCTGGCCGAGCACCTGCAGGTCCAGCGTCAGCACCAGCGCCGAGCAGTTGGCGGCCCTCGCGCGTTCGATCAGGCGCTCGGCGAAGTCGCGGTCGCGCATCACATACAGCTGGAACCAGAAGGGGTGGCCACCGGTGCCCTTGCTCACTTCCTCGATCGAGCAGATGCTCATCGTCGACAGCGTGAATGGGATGCCGAACTTCTTCGCCGCACGCGCCACGAGGATCTCGCCATCGGCGTGGTACATGCCGGTGTTGCCGGTGGGTGCGATCGCCACGGGCATGGCCACGTCCTGGCCGATCATCTTCGTGCGGGTGGTGCGGTTCTCCAGGTTCACCGCCACGCGCTGGCGGAACAGGAGCTTGTCGAAGTCGGCCTCGTTGGCGCGGTAGGTGCTGCCGGTCCACGAGCCGGTATCGGCGTAGTCGTAGAACATGCGCGGCACGCGCTTTTCCGCAAGCACCCGGAGGTCTTCGATGTTGGTGATGACAGGCACGGGGGTCTCCTCTTGTGCCCGAATGCTAGCGATTCCCCCGCGGAAGCGGGTGAGCAAATTGACGGGCAGCCGGAAATTTTCTCAACCGCAGGTGCTCAGCCCAGTCGCGCACGGTGGCGTGCGACCTGCACGCGAACCTGCGCAGGGGCTGTGCCGCCCAGCGTATTGCGCGCGTTGAGCGAGCCGCGCAGCGACAGGCAGTCGTACACGTCCTTGTCGATCGCCGGGTTGAACTGCTTGAGCACTTCCAGCGGCAACTCGGACAGGTCGACGCTATGCGAGATCGCCGCCTTGACCGCATGCGCAACCACTTCATGCGCGTCACGGAACGGCAGTCCCTTCTTGACCAGGTAGTCCGCCAGGTCGGTGGCAGTGGCGTAGCCCTTGAGCGCGGCCTGCTCCATCGCGGGGGCGTTTACCGTGATGCCACCGACCATCTCGACGAAGATCCGCAGCGTGTCGCGCAAGGTGTCGGCCGTGTCGAACAGCGGCTCCTTGTCTTCCTGGTTGTCCTTGTTGTAGGCCAGAGGCTGGCCCTTCATCAGCGTAAGCAGCCCCACCAGGTGGCCCACCACGCGGCCGGTCTTGCCGCGCGCGAGTTCGGGCACGTCGGGATTCTTCTTTTGCGGCATGATGGACGAGCCGGTGGTGAAGCGGTCCGCGATGCGGATGAACGAGAAGTTCTGGCTCATCCACAGTACCAGTTCCTCCGACATGCGGCTCACATGCACCATCGCAATCGATGCGGCGGCGGTGAACTCGATTGCGAAGTCGCGGTCGCTCACGGCGTCCAGCGAGTTCTGGCACACGCCGTCCATGCCCAACGCCCTGGCGACCATCTCGCGGTCGAGCGGATAGCCGGTGCCTGCCAGCGCCGCGGCACCGAGTGGCAACTGGTTCACGCGCTTGCGCACGTCGGCCAGCCGCTCGGCGTCGCGGCTGAACATCTCCACATAGGCGAGCATGTGATGGCCGAAGCTCACGGGTTGCGCCACCTGCAGGTGGGTGAAACCGGGCATCACGGTGTCCACGTGCTGCTCCGCGAGCGCCAGCAGCACCTTCTGCAGTTCAACCAGCGCCAGCGCGATCACGTCGATCTCGCCGCGCAGCCACAGGCGGATGTCGGTGGCCACCTGGTCGTTGCGGCTGCGGCCGGTGTGCAGGCGCTTGCCGGCATCGCCCACCAGTTGCGTGAGGCGAGCCTCGATGTTCAAGTGCACGTCTTCCAGCGCCAGTTTCCACTCGAATTGGCCCGACTCGATTTCGTCGCGGACCCGGGCCAGGCCCTTCTCGATCGCGGCCAGGTCGGCGGCGCCGATGATCTTCTGCGCGGCCAGCATGCGGGCATGGGCCAGCGACCCTTCGATGTCGGCGCGCCACATGCGCTGGTCGAAGCCCACGCTGGCGGTATAGCGCTGGACCAGCTCGCTCATGGGTTCGGAAAAGAGGGCGGACCAGCCTTCGGACTTCTTGTCGAGTTGGCTCATAGGGTTCTTTGGGACGGCTGGGGGTGGGCTTGTGGGCGCGGATCACCAATAATCGGCGCGAAAGCCGCTTGTCGATGAAGGACTCCCAAATATTATCGGTGTTCGCCGATTCACCCCCGCCGCCGCCCGCGAGGCCACGGGCGTTGGTATTCGACGCCTGCCATGTGGGGGTGACGCTGCGCGCCGTGCTGTTCGTCGAAACCGTGATGGCTGTGGGCGCCATGTTCGGCGCTTCCGACATGGCGGCATGGCTGCTTCGCCTGGCCGTGCTCAGTGGGGCGGCGCTGCCGGCCACGCTGGCCTGGCTGGTGGTGGCTTGCCTGCTGAAAGACCTGATCTCGCGCGTGCCCGCGCTCGTGCAGCAGGCTTTCGGCGTGATGCTGGGCGCGCTGGCCGGCATTTATGGGTGCGCGATGCTGTCCTGGATGGGATTCCTAGCCCAGGTGCCGTGGATCGCTTCGGCCTTTGCCGGGGCGTTATTGGCTGCGGCCCTGGTCGCGGCGCTGGTGCTGCGCGCCAAGGGGCGCCTGCCCGCCGACACCACGGCCCGCCTCGCGGAGTTGCAGGCGCGAATTCGCCCGCACTTCCTCTTCAACACATTGAACAGCGCGATTGCTCTGGTGCGCGAGGACCCGGCGCGGGCTGAGGCGATCCTGGAGGACCTGAGCGACCTGTTCCGGCACGCGCTGATGGAGCAGGGCGGCTCGGTGACACTGGCCGAGGAGGTGACGCTCGCGCGCCGCTACCTGGACATCGAGCAGGTGCGCTTCGGCGATCGCCTGCGGGTGGAATGGTTGCTTGATCCCACAGCCGGTGGCGCCCGCGTCCCACCCCTGGTGCTGCAGCCCCTGGTGGAGAATGCGGTCAAGCATGGCGTGGAACCCAGTGCCACCGGCGCGCAAGTGAAGGTGAGCACACAGCGCCGCGGCGGCATGGTGGTGATCAAGGTCACCAACACCGTGCCTTCGGGCCAGGGCCATCCGGGCCACGGTGTGGCCCAGGACAATGTGCGTGACAGGCTGCGGCTGTTGCACGACGTGCAGGGCCAGTTCCAGGCCGATTTGAAGGACGGGGTCTACCAGGTGCGCATGGAGGTGCCGGCATGAAACAGGAGTGCAAACTTTGAGCCTGCAGGTGCTGATCGTCGACGACGAGCCGCTGGCGCGTGCGCGCCTGCGCACACTCCTGGGCGACTGCCGGGAACCGGTCGTCATGCATCCCGCCGAAGCCGGCAACGCCGTGCAGGCTACCGAAATGCTTTCGCACCGGCCCTTCGACGCAGTCCTTCTGGACGTGCACATGCCCGGCGCCGACGGAGTGACGCTGGCGCGCTCCCTGCAGTCGATGGTGCAGCCGCCCGCCGTGGTCTTCGTTACCGCGCATGCGGAACACGCGGTGGCCGCCTTCGATCTCGAAGCAGTCGACTACCTGACCAAGCCGGTACGCCTGGAGCGGCTCGAAGCCGCCATGCAGAAAGTCGTGCGCATGTTGCATGCGCGGGCCACGCGCGCCACCGAAAACGCCAGCGACATCCTGCTCATCCAGGACCGGGGCCGGACCGAGCGCGTGCCCTTGGCCGAAGTGCTGTACTTCAAGGCCGAGCTCAAGTACGTCACCGTCCGCACGGCCACACGCAGCTACATCCTCGATGCGTCGCTCAGCGAGCTGGAGGAAAAGCACCAGCAGCAATTCCTGCGCGTTCACCGCAACGCGCTGGTCGCGCGACGCGCGGTGCGCGCCCTTGAAAAGTATTTCGATCCTGAAGAGGGCGAGGGCTGGGCCGTGCGCCTCAATGGCCTCGACGAGTTATTGGCCGTTTCGCGCCGCCAGCTCTCCGCAGTGCGCGAAGCGATCGTGGCCTGAGGACAAATGATGCCGGACACCAACGAACAACAACCCGACCTCAACGAGGCGCAAAAGCTTCAGCAAGCAATCGAGGCGCCGTCGCCGGAACCCGTCGCCGCGCCAGTGGCGTCCGATCCGCAAGACCCGTCGCACGTGCTGCTGCACATGCCGATGCCGGTGCAGGTGCGAAGCATGACTTTGATCGTGCTCACCGTGCTGCTGGTGCTGGCCACCTTGCGCTGGGCATCCGCCTTCTTCATCCCGCTGATGCTCGGTTTCATGTTGAGCTATGCGCTCTCGCCGATCGTCGATGCGTTGCAGCGCCTGCGCATCCCGCGTGCGCTGAGTGCCGGCGTCCTCATCGTCGGCCTGCTCTTCGCCGTGGGGGGCTCGGCCTATTCCTTTGCCGACGACGCCAACCAGTTGCTCGACTCGCTGCCGGAAGCGGCCAGCAAGTTGCGCGATGCGGTGCGCGTGAAGGCAGGCAAGGGGGCGCGGCTGGACACGGTGCAAAAAGCTGCGGCGCAGCTCGAGCAGGCTGCGGCGGAAGCGGGCCCCAGCGCGGCACCTGCGCGGGGCGTGCAACGCGTGGTGATCGAGAAGCCCCGCTTCGACCTGCGAGAGCACCTGTGGAACGGCACCCTGGGCCTGGTCAGCCTGATCGGGCAGGTTATCGTCGTCACCTTCCTCACCTACTTCCTGCTGCTGTCCGGCGATACGTTCCGGCGCAAGCTGGTGAAAATCACCGAGGGCGGCATAAGCAACAAGAAGATCACCGTCCAGGCCCTGGATGAGATCACCCAGCAGATCCAGCGCTACCTGCTGGTTCAGGTGGCGACCAGCATCGTCGTGGGTGTGCTGACCGGGCTGGCCTTCTGGGCGCTGGGCCTGAAGCACGCGGCGGTCTGGGGCTTCGCGGGCGGCGTGCTCAACCTGGTGCCCTACATCGGCTCGGCGATCATCACCGGCGCCGCGGCGCTCGTCGCTTTCATGCAGTTCGGTGAGCTGGACAACGCGCTGTACATCGCTGGCGCGTCATTGGCGATCCACACCGTCATCGGCAACCTGCTCGTTCCCTGGCTCACCAGCCGCGCGAGCAGCATGAACCCGGTGGCAGTGTTCATCGGCGTGCTGTTCTGGGGCTGGTTGTGGGGCATCTGGGGCCTGTTGCTCGGCATCCCGATCATGATGATCGTGAAGGCGGTCTGCGACCGCGTCGATCACCTGAAGCCGGTCGGCGAATTGCTGGGGAACTGATCGCCTCGCGAATCAGCCGGTGTTTCGCAACGCCGCGGCAATCCCGTTGATCGAGATGTGGATGCCACGCCGCGCGCGGTCATCCAGCTTTCCTTCGCGATGTCGCCGCACCAGTTCTACCTGCAGGTGATGCAGCGGGTCGATGTAGGGGAAGCGGTGGCGAATGGACCGCTGCAGCGCCGGGTTCATCGCGAGGCGCTGGCGCTCACCGGTGATCGTCTGCAGCGCTTCCACCGTGCGGTGCCACTCGGCCTCGATGGTGGCGAAGATGCGCTTGCGCAGACGCGTATCGGTGACGAGCTCGGCATAGCGCGAGGCCAGGGCGAGGTCGCTCTTGGCCAGCACCATGTCCATGTTCGACAGCAGTGCGCGGAAGAACGGCCACTGCTTGTACATCTTCTGCAGCAATGCGAGGCCTTCGCGCCGTGTCTGGCCTTCGGTGGCGTCCAGAAACTCGCCCACCGCGCTGCCAAAGCCGTACCAGCCCGGCAGCGTCAGGCGGCATTGGCCCCAGCTGAAGCTCCAGGGAATGGCGCGCAGGTCCTCGATGCGCTGCGAAGCCTTGCGCGAGGCAGGGCGCGAACCGATGTTCAACTCCGCGATCTCGCGGATCGGCGTCGAGCCGAAAAAGTATTCGGTAAAGCCGGGCGTCTCGTACACCAGCGCGCGATAAGCCTTCATGCTGGCCGATGACAGCACCTCGGCCGCCGCCAGGAATGACTTCGGCGCGGGTTTGGTCGGCTGCAACAGCGTCGCTTCGAGCGTAGCGGCCACCAGCGTCTCGAGATTGCGCCGGCCGATCTCGGGGTTGGCGTACTTCGAGCCGATCACCTCGCCCTGTTCTGTCAGGCGGATCTGCCCGCGCACCGTGCCGGGGGGTTGCGCCAGGATGGCCCAAGCTACCAGGCCATCCTGGCGCAGCCGCCCGGCACCGTGCGCGGCCAGTTGCGAGTCACCGAGCAGGGCGAGGTGATCGGCTCGAAGTACGCCAATCCCGAGATCGGCCGCCGCAACCTGGAAACGCTGGTCGCCGCGACGCTGGAAGCGACGCTGGCGCATCCCACCGCCAGCGCCCCGCCGGCGTTTCTGGAGGCCGCCGATGCGCTGTCCGCTGCCAGCATGACGGCCTATCGGGCGCTGGTCTACGAAACGCCGTCATGCTGGCAGCGGACAGCGCCCGATAGGCCGTCATGCTGGCAGCGGACAGCGCATCGGCGGCCTGCAGAAACGCCGG
>JBKJOM010000110.1:0-11919 GCA_046595775.1 Ramlibacter sp.
GGGGTGAACTTCACCGGCGGCGCGTTGGACAGCATGGGCAACGTGATCGCTCGCGCGGCGGTCGGCAATGCCCTCACGCAAGGAATCGGTGTGGTCACGGGTTTGCAGGACAAATTCAGCTGGAGGAGTGTCGCGGCTAGTGCTGTGGGTGCGGGAGTGGGACAAGCAGTGGGCGAAGCGGTTGGCGGCGCAGTGGGAAGCACCGACTGGAGTCCGTTCGCCAAGGAGCTGGTCACGCGCAGCGCGGCGGGCTTCGCCGGCGGTCTCACCACGGCCGTGATGCGTGGCGGCAAGGTGAGCGTGCAGCAAGTGGCCACAGACGCGTTCGGCTCGGCTCTGGCCTGGTCGGTGGCCGGCGAGTCGTCGAGCTTGGCGGGCCAGCAGCAAGCTGCGCAGGCAGATCCGCTGGGCGACTTCATCCAGGAGAACATGCCCGCGTGGCAGCAGCGCCAAGCCAACAAGGACCAGATCGTCGACGTATTTAGCCGAGGCGGCTACGGCTACGCGGGGGAAAGAGATCCCGGCGTGCAAGTGGCAGCAGGACCTGGGTACGGCGGGATGGGGTCGTCGGGCAGTGAGCGCGATGCAAACATCGCGCGCATGCTTGGCCTAGCCAGACGTGTCAATCCGGAGTCGATGGAGTCACTGCGTCAGCCCGATGGCAGCTACAGGGTGGAAGTCACGGGCGTTGGCAATGACGTTGCGAATGGGGTGAACTCCCGTTCAGGCTTGTCCGCGCCGAATGGTTCCAGCTGGGTCGATGCGAACGGCATGTTGCATGTGGTGGTCACGGGCACGAGTGCCGATGTTGATGGCGTTGCAAATGCGTCTGGCGTGGAAGATCGCCGGCCGTATGTCGTAGGTGAGGCTTTGCCGCCGCTGTCAATTGCTGGCACGGGTTTGAGCATTTCGAACGGCTCGTTTACGCGTGACTTTGCTCGCGGCTTCTCAGGCAGGAATGATTGGAGCGTGCTTGAAGGCGCAAAACCGCTGTCCTACTCTGTGGGCAGCGCTACTCGCACCGGCTTGGGCTTGGTGTACGACGGCCTGACGGGAGCGGGCGACTTCCGCGCAGCCGGCCGGGCATTCGATCAAGGCAACTACTTCACTTCGGCCATGTATGGGCTGCGAGGAATTGGTGCAGCCGGCATGACGGCGATGACGTTCGGCGACTATGCACTTGCCAGAGCGAGTGTCACCGCTGCAGCAGGCAATACAGGCCTTCGCACCAGCACGTACACGGGTGACGTGATGGCGCCTGAGTTCATCGGGCCTGTGCATCCGCTACAAGGCATGACGCCGGCGCAGGTGATTGACCAGGCTAGGGCGTTGGGGTTGCAGACGCAGCGCGACGAGCTGCTGCTGTGGTCGGGCCTGGGGTCGGGCAAGACAGGCATGGCGCGCTCGCAGGCTTATGCTGCGGAGTATGGTGGCCGCACGCTGGAAATGACCCCGGGGGGCAATTGGTTGAATGGCATGGATCTGTACGGCAAGGCCAGTCCGTTCACCAGCTTGGAGGCGGACGCGATCTGGACCGACGTGTCGCGCTCGTTGGCGTCACAAGCTAGCGGCCAGGTGCGCGCGCTGCAAGGCCAGGTGCGGCCGATGAGCGTATATCGAGGCGCCGAACTGCCCGTGTTGCAGATGAATCCCAACGTCACCGGGATTGAGGCGATTTACCTGAAACCGCGCTACACCTTCGGAGGTAGATGAGATGTTCACGTGGCTTAACAAACAAGGCGTGCGAAGCGACAAGGGCTTCGAGGTGCAACGTACAGGCCGCTTTGATGCCGAGTACATCGAGGGCGACAAGAAGGCGTCGCTGTATGTGGAGGCGGGCTTGATGGGTGGCTTGCAATGCATCATCGTGGACCCCAGCGCATTCGATCACTGGGATGGAGGCGAGCCGATCGATGAGGCGAAGCGTGCTGAGCTGTTCCAGAACTTGCGCGATGCGATGGAGTTCCAGGGCTTGAAGCTGGCGATCGAGGCGGCCGAGGAGCCGCCGCCCGGAGCGAAGTTTGTAGACTGACTTGATTCTCTGAGAAAACACCCGGCCTCTCCCTCCGAAGGGAAGCTGCTAAGAGAAGGGCCGCTGAGAAGCGGCCCTTTGCTTTGACTAGCGTGCTGCCTGCTGCAGCACCGTCTCCAGCACCTGCATCACGAACTTCTGCTTGGACTTGGGCAGTGCGTTGATGCGTTCGAGCTGCTGCTGAAACTTCGGAGCGGGTCCGCGCTTGCGCACTGCGGCCGAAGGCTGCTCGCCGATCAGTTCCTCCACGCTCACGCCCAGGATGCGCGCCAGCGTAGGCAGCATCGACACCGGAACGCGCCGCGCGCCGCTCTCGTAGGCGGTGATCGCTGCTTGCGACAGCTCCAGCGACTCGGCCAGTTGCACCTGTGTGATGCCGCTTTGCTTGCGCAGCTGTGCCACGCGCGCGCCAAGCTGCACAAAAAATTCTCGCTCGTCCTGGCTGATTGCCACGTGAGGGGACCTCAAGGAAATGACCTGGTCCATACCTTAACTCCCGATCTACAAGTGCGTTTTAGAATAACACGAAACGTGTTAACGTTCGTCCGAGAAATTTATTTCTTAGACCGTTTCGAGAAATGACCCTGCATCGGGGTCGGACAAAGGACCCCCGCTATGGCACGCATCCCCGAAGACGAGCTGGACCGCATCAAGAGCGAAGTGAGCGTGCAGCGCTTGGTCGAGGCCTCCGGTGTGGAGTTGAAGAAGGCCGGCAAGGACCTGCGCGGCAAGTGCGTGCTGCACGAGGGAGACAACGAACCATCCCTCTTCGTCACCCCCGCGAAGAACCTATGGCGCTGCTTTGGCTGCGGTCAAGGCGGCGGGCCGATCGACTGGGTGATCAAGACGCGCGGCGTCTCCTTCCGCCACGCGGTGGAAATCTTGAAGGCCGATCCTTCCTTAGCGGCCGGTGCCGCGTCTGCTGTGCGCGCGCCGGCGCGCAGCACCGTTCGTGCGCTGCCCGCGCCCGTTTCGTTCGACGCCGACGACCAGGCGCTGCTCGCGCAGACCCTGGACTACTACCACCAGCGCCTGAAGGAGAACCCCGAGGCGCAGGCCTACCTGGCCGCGCGCGGCCTGGCGCACGCGGGCGTGATCGAGGCCTTCAAGCTCGGCGTGGCCGACCGCAGCCTGGGTCTGCGGCTGCCCACCAAGCAGCGCGTGGCCGGCGCTGGCATCCGTGAGCGCTTGCAGCAAATTGGCCTCATGCGCGACAGCGGCCACGAGCACTTCAATGGCAGCTTGGTCATCCCCGTGTTCGACCTGGCCGGCCAGGTGGTCGAGGTCTACGGCCGCAAGATTCGCGATGACCTTCGCACCGGCACCGCCAAGCACTTGTACCTGCCGCAGCCCGAAGCCGGCCACCGAGCGCGGGGCGTGTTCAACCTGGCCGGCATCCAGGCGGCCGGCGCGCGGCCTCTCGGCCAGCGCGATGCGATCCTGTGCGAAGCCTTGATCGATGCGCTGACGTACTGGGTCAATGGCTTCACCCACGTCACCAGCAGCTACGGCGCCGAGGGCTTCGGGCCTGAACTCCTGCAAGCCTTCAAGGACAACGCCATCGAGCGTGTGTTCATCGCGTTCGACCGCGACGAGCCGGGCGAGCGCGCCGCCGAGAAGGTCGCGGCGCAATTGATCGATGAAGGCTTTGAAGTGCTGCGCGTGCAATTCCCCAAAGGCATGGACGCCAACGAGTTTGCTTGCAAGATGAGCCCGCCGGCCAAGGCCTTGGCGTTGCTGCTGCACCAGGCGCACTGGGTGGGCGGCGTGCGCCGCCCACCCGACGGCGATGCGCCAGCGCCGGCGGCGCCGGCGCACAAGCCGCCGCCGGTGGCGCCCAGGTCGGCCGCGGCCGATCCAACACCGCCAGAACAGCCAGCCGCTAAGGAAGAAACCCGCCACGCAACCCCGGCCCTTCCTTCTTTAGCCGCTGACGCAGCGCGCGCCGATCGCGCAGCCGATATCAATGTTGGTGGTGGCGTGCTGCCTGACGAAGTGCAGCTCGAAGCGGGCGCATGCACGTGGCGCATCCGGGGTTGGAAAAAGAATCTCTCCTCGGAGGCGATGAAGGTCAACCTGCAGGCGCGCACCCCCGAGGGCGGCTACTTCGTGGACACGCTGGACCTGTTCGCCGCGCGGGCACGCGCGGCCTTCGTGCGCGCCGCCTCGGTGGAGCTGGGTGTTGCCGAAGACACGCTGCGCCGCGAGATCGGCGCGGTGCTGCTCAAGCTCGAAGGCCTGCAAGATGAACTCAGGGTGCAGGCTGCTGCACCCAAGACGGCGGCGCCCATCCTCTCGGCGGAGGAAGAGGCCCTTGCGCTGGAACTGTTGCGCGCGCCCAACCTGATGCAACGCCTGGTGGCCGACCTGCATGCGCTGGGGATGGTGGGCGAGGACATGAACCTGGTGGCCGCCTACCTGGCGGCCGTCAGCAGAAAACTCACGCACCCATTGGCCGTCCTCATCCAATCCACCAGCGCGGCCGGCAAGAGCGCATTGATGGACGCGGTGTTGAACCTGGTGCCGCCCGAAGAACGCATCCGCTACTCAGCGATGACTGGCCAGAGCTTGTACTACCTGGGCGAGACCAACCTGCAACACAAGATCCTGGCCATCGCCGAAGAAGAAGGCGTGCGGCAAGCCGCCTATGCCTTGAAGCTGTTGCAGTCGGACGGCGAACTCACCATCGCCAGCACCGCCAAGGACGAAGCCACCGGCAACTTGCAGACGCGCCAATACACCGTCAAGGGCCCGGTGATGCTGATGCTCACCACCACCGCGATCGACGTCGACGAGGAATTGCTCAACCGGTGTCTGGTGCTCTCCATCAACGAAAGCCGCGAGCAGACCGCCGCGATCCATGCCCGGCAGCGCCAGCGCCAGACGCTGGAGGGATTGCTGCAGGCGTCACGGCGCGATGCGATCTGCGCCCTGCACCACAACGCGCAGCGCCTGCTCGCGCCGGTGCGCGTGGTCAACGACTACGCGCCCAGCCTCACCTTCCTTAGCGACAAGACCCGCATGCGGCGCGACCACATGAAGTACCTGGCGCTGATCGAAGCGATTGCCCTGCTGCACCAACACCAGCGTGAGGTCCACCAAGAGCCCGATGCGCAAGGCCGCATGGTCACCTTCATTCGCGCCACCAAGGCCGACATTGCGCTGGCCAACCAGGTGGCGCACGAAGTGCTGGGCCGCACGCTCGATGAGATGCCGCCGCAGACGAGGAAGCTGCTGCGCCTGATACGCGCGCTGGTGGACGAGCGGGCGCAACTGCAGCGCATCCGCGCGAGCCAGGTGCGCTTCACCCGGCGCGAGGTGCGCGAGGCCACGAGCTGGAGCGACAACCAACTCAAAGTGCACTGCGCGCGCCTGGCCGACATGGAATACCTGCTGGCGCACGCCGGCGGGCGCGGCGCGCAGATCACCTATGAGCTGCTGTGGGACGGCAACGAAGAGGCCGAGCATGAGCGCAGGCTGTGCGGCCTGCTGGACCCGCACCAGCTGGCCGACCTGCCGGCCGATCCACCACTACGACCGCCACTGGTTGGGGGTGAAAGCGTAGAAGTTGGGGTCAAGTTGGGGTCAAGTTGCACCCAAGTTGGGGTCAAGTTGGACCCCATCGAAACGCGCGCAAGCCGCGCCGGTGCTGGCGCAACGGCCACAGCGCGGCTCAACGGCGCGAAACCGCATAACAAGGACGACGGCGCCGCAGGCTTGGGCGCTGTCGTAGGCGCATGAGAACCGGCGCGCGCCCTTACGTCTACACGGCCAAGCGCGCCCAGCGCTTCGCCGTCTACAGCGCCACGGCCGGCGCACCGGGCGACACGCGCGGGCTCTTGGCTGCGATGCGCCGCTACCTGGAGCACCGCGCGGTCATCGGCACGCCCGAGACGGCCCTGTACAACCTGGAGCGCTACCTGCGCGACTTCATCGACTGGGCCGAGGACAGAGGCGTGACGCACCCCTTGCAGGTGACGCGCCAGGTGCTGGAGCGCTATCAGCGCTTCCTGCACCACTACCGCAAGAAGAACGGCGAGCCGCTGTCCATCGTCTCCCAAAAAACCAAGCTCGCGCCGCTGCGCGGCCTGTTCAAGTGGCTCACGCGGCAAGGCGAGCTGCCGGCCAATCCGGCTTCGGAGCTGGAGCTGCCCCGGCGCATCCACCGCATCCCGCGCGCGGTGCTCACGGTGGAGGAAGCCGAGCGGGTCCTCGCGCTGCCGGCGCTGGATACGCTGTCGGGCCTGCGCGATCGGGCCATCCTGGAAGTGCTGTACGCCACCGGCGTGCGGCGCATGGAGCTGGTGCGCATCTGCTGCGACGACATTGATTGGGAGCGCGGCCTGGTCCTCGTTCGGCAAGGCAAAGGCCGCAAGGACCGGCTGGTGCCGATGGGTGACCGCGCGCTGTATTGGGTGCAGCAGTATCTGCAGGAGGTGCGCGCGCGCCTGGCTTGGGACGCCAACGTGCGCGAGCTGTTCCTCGGCCAGGAGGGCTACCCCTTGAGCATGGCGCAGCTGTCCAACCGCGTGTCGGCCTACGTGCGCGAAGCCAAGCTGGGCAAGACCGGCGGCTGTCACCTGTGGCGCCACACCATGGCAACGCTGATGCTCGAAGGCGGCGCGGACCTGCGCTTCATCCAGGCGATGCTGGGCCACACCGACTTGGCCACCACGCAGATCTACACCCATGTGGCCGTGGGTCAGCTGCAGCGCGTGCATGCCAGCTCGCACCCGGGCGTGGCGCTCAGAACGCGCGGCGAAGGCGGGCAAAGCGCTGCGGGCGCTGCGCCCGCGTTGGCGCAGCCGAGTTCTTCACTCGATCACGAAACGCTGCCTGCGGCCGATCGTGAAACGCTGTGGGCGGTGTTGGACCAAGAGGCGGCCGAAGAGGCCGAGGAGATCAAGCCATGAGCATCCAGGGCGCTAACACCCAACCCAACAAGCCCAGGCCCAAGCGCGCCTACGAGCCTAAGCGGCCGTCGATCAACTTCCGGTTGCCGCGCGAGTTCGAGGCGCTGTGCGAGCGCGCGCAGATCGCGCCGGGCGACGTGATCCGCCAGTTCGTGGCCGACCTGTGCGACTTGCGCGCGTGGACCGCGGACAGCGCCTTCGCCGGCAATGGCGAGACCGCGCACCGCGCGGCGCTGGCGTACCACCGCGTGGCCAGCCAGGCGCGCAACGCGAAGGCGCAGACGCGCGCGGCCGGCGCGCACGTGCTCACCCCTCAGCCGCAAGTCCAAACGCGTGCAACGACTCCGATAGAGGCCTTGGCGGCCATCGTGGCCCGTGATCAGAAAAATGGGCAGCCATGAGCGAGGCGGTAGAGAACGACGCGCGCGCGTCGCTGCTGCGTGGGTCCGCTCCCGTCACGCGGCTTGCGCCTGGTGGGCGATCGAGCTGGACTTGCACGCGGGCAAGCCGCGCGCCGTCGCTACACCCGGGCGCTCGGGCGAGCGTTGCTCCGGACGCGGATCGGCGTGCCACCGCTCGAAGTCAAAGCCAAGCGCTTCGCGCAGAGTTGTGATGCAGGTTGCAGCGGGCATCGAGCCCGTTGCAACCTGGCAGGCGCCGCGGGGTGAATTGCGCGAAGCGCAATTCAACATAACGGGAGATTGCCATCAAGTGCCGCAGTCGCGCGCAAAGCGCGCTTGGTGCAGGCACCGCTGCGCGCCCTGCGGGTTGAAGGCAATCCCCGTTATGTCTGGCGCCGCCGCGCCGCCTGCAACACCCTGCACGGTGCGGCGTTGCCGCAGGCACTTGGCCAGCGCGCCTGCGGCGCGAGCATTACGAAGACACTGCCCGCCCACCCCGGGCCGCGCTGCGCGCGGCCCTCCCCATTTTCCTACGCGCGGCTTCGCCGCGCTCGGGGGAGCAGCCGGCGGCTAAGTCAAGATGTGAGAGCGCCAGTGATCCCACAGCGCGATGAACAGCCGCACGGCGTTGGACAAATCTGCAAGAGCGCGCAGGACGCTTGCTGCTGTTTGGGTTCGTTTGCTTCGCATGAACGTGATTCCTTCTGAGTGACAACTTCATCCTGCGCCGACTCGTTCGGGATTCAAGTGGCAGTGAGGAGCCCAAATCACAAAAAAACCTGCGCGCAGGCCCTTGAAAATCCGTCCATCTGTGATACCCGCCGACTCTTCCTTCCTTAGCTGCCGGCGTTCCCGAGCGCGGCGCAGCCGCGCGCAGGGCAATGGGGAGGGCTGCGCGAGAGCGCGGCCCGGGGTGGGCGGGCATTGACTGCGTGATGCTGCGCGCAGCGCCTGGCCAGGTGCCTGCGCTTGCCGCACTGAACAGGGTGTGCAGGCGGCGCGGCGGCGCAAGACATAACGTGGTGTTGCCTAAACCCGAAGGGCGCGCAGCGGTGCCGGCACCAAGCAAGCTTTGCTTGCGACTGCGGCACTTTGGGTAACAGCCCGTTATGTTGAATTGCGCAGCAATTCACCCCGCGCCGCCTGCCAGGCTGCGGCGGGCTCGATGCCCGCTACAGGCTGCATCACAGCGCTGCGCGAAGCGCCTGGCTTTGACTTCGAGCGCGCGCCTCCCACGCAGGCCATCTCTCCTTAGCGGCGTAACCGCTTGCTGCGCAAAACCGCGTATCGGCAAAATGGCGACTTCATGACCACTGTGCAGACGCTCAGAACACGCTCGCAGCCCGCATCAGTGCTCGCTGCGCGGGCATGCGACTACGACGGTGCGTCGGGGTCACTTCAATTCAGCTGGAAGGGTGTCGCGTTGAGTGCGCTGAGTGCCGGTGTGGGCGCCGGGCTCGGTTCACTGGCCGCACCTGGCAGCTTCCTGGCAGAGATTGGGCCGGTGGGCCGCGCGATTGCTGGCAACGTCGCCAGCCAAGGACTGGCCGTAGTTACCGGGCTGCAGCACTCGTTTGATTGGCGTTCAACAGCGGCGGCAGCGGTGGGCGCAGGCGTTGGCCAGGCCGTGGGCGGCGCGATGGGCATGAACGATCCGGGCTTTAGCAAGCTGAGCTTCGGCGAGCAGTTCGGCGCGCGCCTGGTCACGGGCCTGGCGGCGAGCACGGGAGCCGCGCTTGCGCGCGGCGGGCGCGTGACTATTCAGCAAGTGGGTGTTGACGCGTTCGGCTCGATCTTGGGCAATAGCTTGGTCGATGCGATGGGGCCGCAGCCCGAGTCGATCTACAGTCTTGCGGACGGAGGTGGTCAGCCGGGAATCAAGTTGGGCGTGCCCACGGGCGTTGGTCTTCGTGTTGGCGACAACCGGGCCGCACTGCCAGCAATGAGCGACGAGGCCTTTGCCTTCTACGAGACAACGCGCGACCAGTTTGCACAGGTCCGCAATGACCAGGGTTCGCAACCCAACTTCGACAACGCCGACCTCTATGCCAACTGGAAGGAGTCTAAGCCGGCGGTGATGACTGATGCCGGTCCCGGCCGCGCTCCAATGACCCAAGACCAGCTCCGTCGGTGGGAAATCGAGAAGAGGAATGCCGGCGCCGCGCCAGGTCTTGCTGGTTCAGAAAGGGCGAAAGCGCATGCGCTAGGCGTGTATGACGCGGGCGCTGGGGCCGCCGAATCGGCGGGCTACAGCTTCGGGGTGGTTGGAACGCCGCAGAGCCGAGCTGCGTGGGCAATTCAGACGGTAGACGCCGGAGTCGCGGGCATCACAAGCCTCGTCAAAGACCCGAAGGGTGCGGTGAGTGGTTGGTGGGATAGCCTCACAGGTGACGATCCGACGGCAATTCGGCAAGCAACCGCGCAAGGCACAGGCATCGCGATCGGGGTTGCAGGTGGATACGCCGCCGGCAGACTCACTGTTCCGCGAGGTCCGCTCGATGTTGGCATTAGGTGGGGTGCGGGCATTGAGGGACAGGGGATGCCGTGGGAAAACTACCTGGCAACTCAGATGCCAGCGGGCTCGCGGCTCGTTCCCAACTTCAAGACGTTCGACTTCTTCGACGATGTTTCTGGAACGGCGGTTAGCGCCAAGACGTTGGATACGGGGACTGCTGCACGACTCGCAAGGCCGGAGCAAATATATTCATCGCTGCGAGGCAACATCGATGCGGCCGCGGACTTTACCTCTTACACCCTGATGCGGCGGACAGTTTCTGAAGACATGATTGGTGCTCGCCAGGTTCATGTGGCCGTGCCAGCACAGACCACATCGATTCAATGGCAACAAATTCAACGTGCAATAGAGTACGGTCAGTCCCGGAATGTGCAGGTCATCATTACTCCTGTGAGGTGAAATTTGGCTGAGTTAAGCGTGAAGAAGTGGGCCGCTGTTTACGCGAATGATGATTTCATTTGCTTCGAAACCTGTTCGGGAATGCGAAGCTATGCCAGTGATCCCAGGGGTAAATTGCTGTTTGCGAAGCTGCAGGATGAGCCGAGCGCTCTTGGCAAGGCCCTAATCGAAGCGCTATCTGCCAGCCGATTTCTTCAGCCCGCAGAGCTTGCATCCTTCTTTGACGTCAGTGCTCTTGAGCGTCAGTATGAAGAATGGGTGTCAGGCCTCTTGCAGAAATTTGGATATGCATCGAGAAAGGCGCTCTTCAAGCGTATGAAGCATTGCTTAGTCGATCAGAGCAGCGGTTTCATAACGTTGCGGCCAACCAATCATGAAAAGCTTGAGGCCTGGAGCGGAGACGGAATCGACAAGGGCCAGTACGTGCAAATTTCTGAGCAAAGTTCGCTGCAGGAGATTGGGCAAGCGGTCTTGCTTGCCCTGAGCAGGTGTAGCGAGTGAGTGGGCTTTGTTCTGGAAAAAACCCTGCGCCATCGCGCTGCTGCGCGATCCGCCGCTAAGGAGGAAAGAGGGCCTACCGCTTCTTGCCGGCGGGCTGCTCCTTCTTGCCTTCCTCGGAGGTGACGAAGCCGATCGGCCGTTTGGGCGGATCGGGTGGCGCCATGAGTTCGCGCACAGCCTCCAGCAGTTGCCTGAGCTGCAGCCGCGTATTACGGCTGAAGGTGTCGTGCGACAGCTCCAGGCTCTCGGTCTTCATCTCAAGATCGGTGAGCCGCTTGGCCAGGTCGGCGTGCAGGAAGGCTGCTTCCCGTAGATGCACGAAGGCGCGCACCACGTAAATTCCCATCTCCACCGCTTGGGCCGAGGCCAGTACATTGGCTGCCTGAATCGCGCCATGCTCGGTGAAGGCGTAGGGCAGCACCTTGGAAAACTTCAGCTTGGAGAGGTGGTCGCAATTTGCGACCACCTCGGCCTTCTCGACGGCGGTGAGCTGAAAAAGGAAGTCGGCGGGAAACCGATCGCGATTGCGCTTGACCTGCTCATTAAGTCGCTTGGTTGGCACGCCATAGAGCGCGGCCAGGTCCACATCGATCATCACCCGCAGGCCGCGCACCACCTGGATACGCCCTTCGATGCGCGGCACCAGCACCGCGCTCACGGGTTGCCACCCTGGGAGCTGAAACGGTTGGCTGCGTGCTTGAGCAGCAGGCCTTCGAGCACGGCCCGCGCCACGCCCTTCTCTTCGGGCGTGAGCTGACTCATCGCCTCGAACTGCAGCCGCAAATCTTCATCGGGCCCGCGCTCGGAATCCTCGAACAGCAGCCAGTCGGTCGTCACGCCAAAGCACTTGGCGATCTTCTTGAGCGCTTCGGCCGAAGGCTGTGAGCTGCCGGCCTCATAGCGCTTGATCTGCTGCACGTGAATGTCGGTCGCGTCGGCAAACGCCTGCTGGGTCAGACCGCGTTCGCGGCGCAGGGCAATGGTGCGTTGGGCAAAGCTCATGGCGAGCAGGTCCATGGGGAACAAAGGGACGTGCATGGTATGTTGTCGCCGGCCGAAAACTGACCATCTAAACGGGGTGCTGCCGATTCAAAATTGACCAGGGTGCTCAACTGCGCTGCTGAAACTTTCAGCAGGGCGAACAAGGTGATCACCATG
>JBKJOM010000130.1:0-8978 GCA_046595775.1 Ramlibacter sp.
CGACGCGTTCGTGATGGACGGCCAGATCCTGGCCGGCAACATCGCCAAGTCGAAGAGCCCGGCTGACTACAGGATCGTCGGCGAAGTGCTGAGTGTTGAGCAGCAGGAAGCTGTCGGCGTGGTCCTTGCCGAAGATTTCCTTGAAGTCGACGCCAGTGGCGCGCTCGTGCTTGCGCAGCAGCTGCACGGACGTGGTGCCCGTGGTGGTGGCCACGTTCTTGCCGTTCAGCTGAGCCAGCGAGGTGATGCCCGAGTTGGCCTTGACCGCGATGCGCACTTCTTCCACGTAGGTGGTGAGCGCGAACGACACGTCCTTTTGGCGGGTGGCGTTGTTGGTGGTCGAGCCGCACTCGATGTCCACGGTGCCGTTCTGCACCAGCGGAATGCGGTTCTGCGACGTGACCGGCTGGAACTTTACTTCCAGCTTCTTGCCGACGGCCTTTTCGACGTTGGCGATGATGCGCTGGCACAGCTCGTAGTGGTAGCCGGCGTACTTGCCGTCACCGAGCGTGTACGAAAGGGCGCCCGACGAATCGCGCACGCCCATGGTGATCTGGCCCGCGGCCTTGACCTTGGCCAACGTGTCGGTTGCCTGGGCGAAGGCGCCGCCCGTGGCCAGAGCGGCTACGGCCAATGCCAGCAAATGCTTTTTCATGCAAGTCTCCTGTGGGTAAAGCGTTACGGTGAAATCTAACAACGAAATTTTAGGGATTCGGGCCTTCGGGAATACCCGGGAAACCCTCCCCCTTCCTGTAGCAGGCTTTGTGCCCGCCCTGTCTCATGTTTCAAGTCGCAAGGGCTCGGTCAGTTTCTCGGGCACCAGCAGGGCTTCGATCTCCTCGCGCGTCAGGATGCCCAGCTCCTGCGCCACCTCGTCGATGGGTTTGCCTGTGGCGATTGCGGTCTTGGCTATCAGCGCCGCCTTCTCGTAACCGATGATTGGGTTGAGCGCCGTGACCAGCGTGACGGACTCGCGCACGCGGCGAGCTAGCAGTTCGCGATTGGGCTCGATGCCTGCCACACAATTGGTCTGCAAGGTGCGGCATGCATTCGATAGGTGCTTGATGCTTTTGTAAAGGCTCCAGCCCATGATGGGTTCGAAAGCATTGAGCTGCAATTGCCCGGCTTCCGACGCCATGGTCACGGTGATGTCGTTGCCGATCACTTCGAAAGCGACCTGGTTCATCACCTCGGGAATCACCGGGTTCACCTTGCCCGGCATGATCGACGAGCCGGCCTGCCGCGCGGGCAGCCGGATGTCGCCGAAGCCCGCTTGCGGTCCGCTGGAGAGCAGGCGCAAGTCGTTGCAGGTTTTCGACAGCTTGGTCGCCACCCGCTTGAGCACACCGGAGAGTTGCACGAAGGCGCCGGTGTCCTGCGTGGCCTCGACCAGGTTCTTGGCCTTGACCACCGGGATGCCGCTCTCTTCGGCAAGCAAGCGGCAAGCGAGTTCGGCATAGCCGCGCGGCGCGTTGATGCCGGTGCCGATTGCGGTGGCGCCCAGGTTCACTTCCTGGATCAGGGCACGGGCTTCACGCAGGCGCGCCTCGTCCTCTTCGATCATCACCGCGTAGGTGGAGAACTCCTGCCCCAGCGTCATCGGCACCGCGTCCTGCAACTGGGTGCGGCCAATCTTCAGGATGTGCTTGAACTCCTCGGACTTGGCCTCGAAGCCGCGCCGCAGGAGGGCCATCGATTCCAGCAATCCGTCGATGCCGATCCACAGGGAAAGGCGCACCGCTGTGGGATACACATCGTTGGTGCTCTGCGAGGCGTTGACATGGTCGTTGGGGTGGAGAGCCGCGTAGTCACCCTTGGGCCTGCCCATGGTCTCGAGTGCGATGTTCGTGATCACCTCGTTCGCGTTCATGTTGGTCGACGTGCCTGCGCCGCCCTGGATCACATCGACAACGAACTGGTCGATGCAGCGGCCCGCGATCAACTGGTCGCACGCGTCCATGATGGCCGCCGCGCGCTGCGCGTCGAGCGCGCCCAGCTGCAGGTTCGCCCTTGCCGCCGCCTTCTTCACATGGCCGAAGGCGCGAACCAGCTCAGGCATGGCCGACACCGGCGTGCCCGAGATCGGAAAATTTTCCACCGCACGCGCCGTATGCACGCCCCAGTACGCATCGGCAGGAATCTGCTTCTCGCCCAGGAAATCATGCTCGACTCGGTGTGCTGTGGTCATGCGTTGGTTCGCGTTCTGCGGGTGGCGCGAACTGTAGGGCCGCCCCTTCGCAAACGCCAATGCTGTTTGCGCGGGCGGTTATGCAAAAAATTTATAAAGCCCTATTTGGGGCCTGTGGTCGCCACCAGATAGGTCCAGAGCGCCTGCACCGTGCCCTTGGGCGACTCCTTGCCTACGGGTTTCTCCCGATAAGCGCGAACGTCCATCGTCATCTGCAGCCCCTGCATGTCGGCGGGCACCGCGCTTACCAGGCGGCGCGAGCGCAACTCCTTCTTCACTGCGCTGTACGGCAGGAAGGCGACGCCGTGGCCTTCAAGCGCCATCACCTTCAGGCCCTCGGCCATGTCGGTCTCGTACACGCGATCGAGGTGGATGGCGGTGCTCGACTGCTTGAGGATCAGGTCGGTGACTCGCCCAAGGTAGGCGCCAGGCGCGTATCCCAGGTAGGGCAATGGCTGTCCTGCGCGGCCCGGCAACTTGAACATTGGCTCGCCGTTCGAGTCGGCCTTGCAATACGGCGCCAGAACCTCCTGCCCCAGCGTGACCATCTCGTAGCGGTCGGCATCAAGCTGCAAGGGCTGCGAGGCGTGGTGGTACGCGATCAGCAGGTCGCAGCCGCCCTCCACCAGGCGCATCACCGCGTCGTGCACGTTCAGTGCGATCAGCCGGCTCTTGATGGGCCCGAACTTCTCGCGAAGCGAGGACACCCACACAGGAAAGAACGTGAAGGCCAGCGTATGCGGCACCGCGAACTCGATCACGTCCTGGCCCGCAGCCGAGTGCCCACGCAGCATGGCGCGCGTGCTTTGCAGCGCCTGCAGCATCTCGAGCGACTGGGAATAAAGCGTCTCACCCGCCGGTGTCAGCCGCGTCGGGTACGAACTGCGATCGACAAGGTCGGTGCCTGCCCAGGCTTCCAGTGCCTGGATGCGGCGCGAGAACGCGGGCTGCGTGACGTGGCGCAGCTGGGCCGAGCGGCTGAAGCTGCGCGTCTCGGCCAGGCTCACGAAGTCTTCGAGCCACTTGGTTTCCATGGTGCGATTATCAGCTTAGCCGCGGCGGCGGCGCGCCAGGCGGCGCACAACTGCAACGACGGCAAGGATGTAGACGAACTCGGCCAGCACCACGACGGTCATCATCAAGGCGCCGGGCTGCGAGCCGACGCCATGCGCGAAGACGTAGAACGGCATGTAGGCGACGAGTATCAGCCATGCGCCAGGCCCCTCGACATGTTCCAGCCCCGCGCTGCCAAACACGGCAAATAGCAACGCCGCCATGCCGAGCGCCAGCGCCCAGGCCAGGCAGCGCGTGAACTCACGCATCGCACGCCGGCCCCGATGGGGGTGCTGGTGTGGGTAACTGTGCAGGCGCCGGATATTTCACGCGCAGCACTTTTCGTCGTTCCAGGCTTTCGGCAGGCCAGTAGTTGGCGAGCGCGTAGTGGCAAGCGCGGTTTCGGTCGCCGTGACTTCGGTTTTTGCCGGCTCACCCCGGCTCAGGGGGACAGTGGTGGCACAACCGGCCAACATTGCCCACAACACCAGCGTCGCCGTCCAGCGGATCATGCGCAGTCCCCTCTCGCTTCGATGCGCCGCATCTTACGCGCGCAGGGGCTTTTCCATGAACACGCTCAGCGGGTCGGGCCCGTAGTTGGCGAACGGTCCGCGCCGCAGGTAACCGGCGCGCTCATAGAAGCGGATGGCGTCGGGCTGCAAGGTGCCCGTCTCCAGCCGCATGATCCCGACGCCTTGCGCAACCGCCTGCGCTTCGAGGAGAGCCAGAACCTGCTGCGCGACGCCGCGTCCGCGCTGCCCGGCTGCCACGTACATGCGCTTCACCTCGCCCCAATCGCCCGCCGCCACCACTGCCCCACAGCCGACCGCTTCGCCCTCGGCATTGCGCGCCACGGCGAACAACACGTTGGGCTGCGTGAGCGCTTCCATGTCGATGCCGTGATGACTCTCGGGCGGGTACAGCGGCTTCTGGAAAGCATCAAGCTCGTCGATGAGCCGAACGACTTCGGGTTGGTCGGGGCGCTCCAGCGCAATGGTGAAAGTTGTCATGCAATGCGGATTCGGACGACAGGCCGTTCGGGCTTGCGCCTCGCCACTTCTTCGAAGCCCGCGGCATCGAACATCGACTTGGCGCCGAACCACATCTTCTGGTCGTCGGTGCGTTGCGCCTTGTCAACCGGATAAGCCTCGACCAGCCTCGCACCTTTCTTGCGGCAATACTCGACCGCCGCATCGAGCAGCGAACGCGCCACGCCCTGCCCGCGGAACTCCGAGGGCACGACGAAGCACACGATCGACCACACCGGCTGGTCGTCCACCGGTTTCATCACCGGTGATCGCGCCAGCTTTGCAAAATCCTCGCGCGGCCCGAACGAGACCCAGCCCACCGGCGTGTTGCCCTTGTAGCCGACCAGGCCCACGGGCCCGCCCGCTTGGGCCAGTGCCTTGAGCTGCGCGCGATTGACCTTGGATTGTTCATTGCGTGCCGAAGGCCAGTCGCTGGCACCGCTCTTGCGGTAGCACATGCACCAGCAGCCCCGCGCGACCGCGCAGCCCTTCGCATTGAAGATCGCCTCCAGGTCCGGCCAGTTGCGCGCGGTGAGCGGGCGCGCCATAAACTTCGGCCTCACTTCTGCCTCGACGTCGCAAGCTTCGTCGCGTAGAGCTTTGCATTGCCCTCATCGCCCAACGCGCGGTAGAGGTGTTCGAGTTCCTCGTACACATACGGGTCGGGCTCGCCGGCCGCGTCCCACTCGCGCTCGAGGCGCAACTGGATGACCAGCGCCTCGCCGTACTTCTTCTGGGCACGCAGGGCCTGCGCGATCATCCAGTGCGCTACCCGCACCGGCACCACGCGACCGCCCCGCTCGTGCGACGCGAGCGACTTGCGGTAATGCACCAGCGCCTCGTCGTAGCGGCCCGCCAGATACAACGCGTAGCCGACGTTGTTGTACAGCGCGCCTTCCCACTTCTTCGCATCGGGCTGGCTTGACGCCTCCATGTACGCGATGGCCTTCAGGCCCCAGTCGAGCTGCGACTGCGGATCGGTATCGACCATCGGCATCATGTGCAGCGCGTCGATGGCCAGGTTGTCCAGCGCCGCGCCCTTCGCAAGATCAAACGCGCGCATGTAGGCCTGTCGCGCGACCTCCCGGTTTTCGGCGGTCTTCATCTCCTGGGGATGCACCGGCGATGCATAGGTGCGTCCCGACTCGAGCCAGTAACGCACCTGCACTTCCGGCGCTGCGGTGGGGATGCGATCCTTGATCGACTCGAGCACCTGCCGCGCCTGCGTGAAATCCTTGCGCAGTCCCCAGGTGCGTGCAATCTGGGTCTGCAGGATCAGCGCCTCATCGGCCGATGCCCCGACCAGCGCAGCGCGAAACCGCTCTTCGCTGAGCGCGGGCTTCGAGTAGTCCCACAGCTTTGTCACGTCAACCGCCATAGCGTTTCCTCCCAGCAGGCAAAGTGTCCAGCACAATCCGGCGCTCGCTTTCACTGGGCAACAGTGGTCGAAGGAAAGTGCTTGGCCAGGATGTGGTTCTCGTAGGCCGTGCGTTCGATCACGTGATCCATCCTGCCGGCGATCTTGTAGCCAAGGGCGTCGTAGAAAGCAAGCGCCCGTGTGTTGCCAACCCAGGCCGAAAGCCAGATGCCGACGGAACCGCTCGATTGCGCATAGTGCTCCGCACGCCTGAGCAATGACTTGCCTATGCCCCGCTGCTGGAAGCGCGGATGCACATACAGGCGCACCACTTCCACATGACCCGCGATGGCCACCGGCCCCGGCCTGTCGCGGGCGAGTTCACCGAAGGCGACGACGTGCACGTCTGATTGGGCCAGAATGAATATCGTGCGCTCGTCGGCAAGGCGGGCGGCGAAAGCCTCCACCGAGTAAACCGCAAACGCCTCGCGCGCAAGATCGGGCCGCAGTCCGTCCGGCGCGTAAGTGTCCAGGAACACCAGCGTGGCCAGCGCGGCGATGCTCTCGACATCGGCGGCACGCGCCTCGCGCAGGGAGATCGGCGCAAGCACGCGTTAGCCCCTGTCGCCGCGCCGCTCCATTGCGGCGTCGGACTTCGCGAAACCCAGTTTCTCGTAGAACGCGGATACGCCTTCGCGCCCCGCCCGCAAGACCCAGGTCATCTTTTCGTCGTCGCCCATCGCGGCGCGAACCAGTTGCGTGCCCACGCCTTGCCCACGCCGCTCGGCGGCGACGACGACCATGGAGATGTAGCCGTTGGACATGCCATCCGTCAGCGCGCGCAGGAATCCGACCACCGTGTCGCCCTCCACGGCCACCAGCGCCATCTGGGAACGCGCCACGAGTTGCCGGAACAGCTCTGCATCGGCAACGCGGCGGGCCCAACCGTTCGCGCACAGCAGAAGGCGGGCCTGCTCGAGTTCGTGGGGCTGGGCGGGGCGGACTTGTAACGGGGTCATGCCAACGCGGCCCGGCCCATCACGCCTGCATCACTTCGGGTCGCGAACCCCGCCGTGCCCCGCGCAGCCGGCGGCGCCCTTGATGGTGTGACGGCCATCGGCACAACGGGTGATCACGGCCTGGCGCGCCTTGCGACCGGTGGACTTCACCTGGCGGCCGGTATGGCGCACTTCCTTGCCTGCCTTTCGCTTGGCCTGCACGGCATCCGCCTTCGCGTCGGCGGCTTTGTCGGCCACCGTTTCTTCTGCGTAGGCCAGTGGCATCAGCGCAAACAGGAGCGCAGTGGTAATGAAGAATTTTCCCATGATGTTCTTTCGCAGTGTGGCCCATTGTCGCTGATGCACACCCTCAGGACTTCGCCTTCTTCGATGATTTGGCCTTCGCCGCCGCATTCAAGGCGATCGCCTCATGGATGAGTACGATGAAGGCGGTAGCGTCAATCTCCTCGCCTTCGTGGATGTCGATTGCGCGGCGCATATTGCCGTCCAGGCCGGCATTGAACAGGTGCGCCGGATCCTTGAGCGAGGCGCCCTTCGCAAAGGTCAGTTTCACGACGCTCTTGTAGGTCTCGCCCGTGCAGATGATGCCGTCATGCGACCAGACAGGCGTACCCATCCACTTCCACTCTTCTACGACCTTCGGCACCGCTTGCTGGATGAGCTTGCGCACCCTGGCCAGCGTCTTGCCGCGCCAATCGCCCAGGCCCCTGATCTTTTCGGTGATGAGCGCTGAGGCAGGCGGGTCCGGGGCTGGGTCGGGTGTCCGGGTGCTCATGTGCTGACGGGATCCATGGCTGACCTTTCGGCCTCCTGCTCCGGCGCGAACCAGAAGGAGGGAAGCGCAATGCGCCAGTGGTTCAACCAAGCCTCGAAATCCTGCTTGGTCATGAACTCCTCGAACACCAGTTGCGGATTGGGCACGGCCGCCTGCTCCACAACCGCGCTCAGGTGCCCGAGTGCCGAAGAGCGAATGAAGATTGGCAACACGCCTTCGCGTGCAACAAAGCCCACCATGGGTCCGCGAAGCTCGAAAGTGCCGGGATTGGTCCAGCGCGGGTCCACGCTCTGGACACGCAAGCCGTCCCGGATGACGCCGCGCGCGAGCACGCGCGCGACAACCTGTTCATGCTGCAACTGCTCCTGGGCCCATTGCGTCACGACGTCCCAGAACCGGTAGCTTTCAACATGTTGTGACAAGACCATGCGTTCCTCCGTATCAGGCGCCTGCTTATAGCTCTCCATGGATTGCGCGGGTGGAGTCTTCGTGCAAGGCATCGAGCGCGACGGCTTCGATGGCGAGTTTAATCAAAGTCGAACGCTCCAGCGGCGACCGCTCCGTAGCGATGCCGCGACGGACTTTTTCAATGTAATTCAGGTACTCACAGTGCATGCCATGAAGCAGCGACCCATAGAAGTGCACCAGGCCTATTGCAAGGCAGATGCTCGACGAAACCCGCCAAAACTTTTGGGTGTTCTCCGGGAACGCACGCTTTTGAGCAATGGAAACGCTGCAGCCCGATTGAGGTAGACGGCGATGATGGCGGGAAGTGCAATGCTGCTGAAAGGCAAAGGGCCGATGACGCCCGCTCCGCTGGGTTCGCCGGCGGCAAGCTCCAGGAAGCGCTGCTGCACGAGCGCAGACGCAACCTGGGCTTCAGCAGCAGTGACAGCTAGGATGACGTGCCTCGTGCGCTCCGACTTTCGAGCTAAGCGGACGACAGCGGCGGGACACCTGGGCCTGGACTGAGGAGATGTACCGGGAGTGCGAGCTGCATCCAGCGCAGCCCTCGTTCTAGTTTCCAGTCGGTCCATCCCCGGTGTCGATAGAAACCATAGGCTCGAAGGGCTTGATCCAGGTCGGTCGTGAGCCACGCTGTGGTGCAGCCAGATTGGGCCAGCCAGGTCTCCGCGTGTTGCATCAGTTCTCCTCCGATACCTCGGCCTTCATACTCTGGCAACAGTGCGATGACGAGTAGCTCGCCTGTATTGCGGTCCGCCATACAGAAACCCACAACTTCGCCGGCCGAGGACTCCCACAGCCAGCCGCATGTTGAACCCGCGAGCCATGTTGCGACGCTTTCGGGCGTGATGCCCAGAGAGCGAAGCTCATCGAGCGTAAGTGGGTTTTCGCGAGTCCGCGGCCTGACGTTGAACAGCGCCGGGATGTCGGCAGAGGTGATCTGGCGGATGCTCATGTGCGAGGCGGTTGGATTGCGAGGCCTAACGAGGCCGTGCAAAAACCCGAATTCGACGGCCCAAGGGTTCGCGCGTTCTTCGCAACTTGTTGTTCATCGAGTTATCTCCTGATTTTCACGTCTGCGAGGCTTCGCAGC
>JBKJOM010000158.1:0-9944 GCA_046595775.1 Ramlibacter sp.
AGCTTCGATCCCCCATCGTCCCGGCGCCGCACCGACCGCCCAGGTGATCAGCCTGGGGGAGCTTCACGGAGATCCAGCCCATCGGACCAGCGCGGCACCGATCCTCGACAGCGCCAACCCGCTGCACGCGGTACGCGCACGCTTGCAAGTGTTCGTCGGCGAGGTCGAGATGACCGTCGGCGAATTGCTGACGGCCCGGGAACACCAGGTCGTCACGTTGGACCGCGCGATCGAAGCGCCTGTCGACCTGGTGCTGGAAGGCAAGGTCGTGGCCCGCGGGCAACTCGTCGCAGTCGACGGGCACTTTGCGGTCCGGATCTCCGAGCTGCCTGTACCCCTGAAGGTTTGAGCTGCATGAAGGCGTGGCTGACCAGCGTCGTGGCGATCGCACTGCTTGCGGTGTTGCCGTCATCGGCGCTCGCGCAGGTGAAAGCGCCGGCACCTGGCCCTGCTGCATCTGCCGCGTTTCCAAACCTGCCGCTCAAGCGCGACCCGCCCGGCGACGAAGTGATCCCTGCTTCGGTGTCGTGGTCTGCCGCGCTTGTGCTCCTCCTTGGCCTCGGGGCATGGCTGGTTATCAACAAGCGGCGTGCACCAAACCTTCGCTCGCAATCGGGCGGCGCTATCAAGATCCATAGCACCGCACTCACCCAGCACGCCAGCCTGCATGTCGTTGAATGGCATGGCGAGCGGCTGCTCCTCGCTTGCACGCCAGCTTCAACTGTCGTGGTGGCTCGCTCGCCCATTCACCCGAAGGACGCGCCGTGAAGGCATTGCGCTCCGCTTTAGCGGCTCTCCTGTTGATGTGTGTTTTGGCACTGCCCTCGATGGTCCACGCGCAAGCCACTGCCTCTGGGAAGCCCACCAGGGCCACCACTACCGCCGCCAAGGCTGCGCCCGCTCAGCAGGAGACAGCACAAGCCGTTCGCATCGTGGTCGGGCTTACTGTGCTTGCAATCCTGCCTGCATTGATCGTCTGCATGACCGCGTTTCTACGCATCATCATGGTCCTGTCGATGCTGCGTCATGCGATAGGCATGCCCGAGACACCACCCAACACGGTATTGCTGGGCCTCGCGTTGTTCCTGACCCTGTTCACCATGTCACCTGTGATCGAGCGGTTGAACCAGGACGCATTGCAGCCCTTCCTGGACGGCGAGCTCACGGTGCAACCGGCTTACGAGAAGGGCATTGGGCCGCTTCGCGAATTCATGGTGCGACAAACTCGCGAACCTGACCTTGCACTGATGGTCGAGATCTCGAAGTCCAAGCGGCCCGAAAGCATTGCTGACGTGAGCAACGTGCAACTGATCCCCGCTTTCATGTTGTCGGAATTGCGCGCCGCGTTCCAGATAGGCTTCGTGATTTTCCTGCCCTTCCTGCTCATTGACTTGATCGTCTCGAGCGTGCTGATGACACTCGGAATGATGATGATGCCGCCCACGACGGTGGCTCTTCCTCTCAAGATACTCATGTTCATCCTGGTCGACGGCTGGAGCCTGGTGATCAAGGCCTTGATGGGTTCGTTCCACTGAAGCGGGCAGCACTGTGAGACCCTCGATCGAGCTAGGCCGCCATGCCGCGACGTCAACCCCGCCGGGCGAGGCTGCGGGCCGCGAGGCGCATCTGTGGACCCAATGGCGGGAGCACCGCGACCCGGAGGCTCGCAACGAACTGCTGGCCCTGCACACACCTTATGCGCGAGTCGTCGCCGCGTCGTACTTCGCCAAGCGACTGAATGACGAAATCGAATTCAGCGACTATCTGCAACTCGCTTCGGTCGGCTTGATCGAATCCTTCGACCGGTTCGATCCGGCCTTCGGTGTCCAGTTCAGGACGTTCGCCGCACGCCGCATGCACGGGGCGTTGCTCGATGGCATCGAGCACATGACCGAAAAGCAGCAGCAGATCGCGGCCCGCCAACGGCTGGAGGAGCAGCGCCGCGCTGCCATCAAGGCGGGCAGAACGGGCAAGGGAAGCCGCCAACCCGACGAAGTATTGAAGTACGTCGCCGAAGCCGGCATCGCCTTCGCGCTGGCGTGGCTGCTGGACGGCACCGGCATGTTGCACTCGGAAGAAAAGACCGAGACGATGCCGTTTTACCGAAACGTCGAGTTGCGACAATTGCGCGAACGCATCATGGAACTGGTCCGATCGCTGCCGCCGCAGGAACGCAAAGTGATTCAGGAACACTACTTTCAGGAGCAGCCGTTCGACGACATTGCCGAAGGGATGCAACTGACCAAGGGACGCATCTCGCAAATCCACCAACGAGCCCTTCTCCACCTGCGGGAGGGCCTGCAAGACAGGCAGGACTGCAACGTCGCCTGGTGACGGGCCTCAGGGGCGTGCGGATTTCAGCAGTGCGCGTGCAGCCTCGCGCGATGCCTGCGCGAGTTCCGGATCGCTTTCCAATTGCCGCTGGACGTGATCGACCATGACGGTAAAGGACGGGTCGCTGACCAGTTGCTCGCCCAACTCGGACAACAGCACGGTTTCGAGGAACAGGCGAAACGCCTTGCGCTCGCGATCCGGGTCATCTTCGGGAATCGCGCGGATGCGTTGCGCCACAACGCCAGCCAAGTCGCCGGCCCCTCCCGCCTGCTCCGTCGGCGCGGCCTGCGAAGGCGAGCCTGCAGAACGGCCCGCCTCGCGCTTGCGCAGCGACGCCACCTGCACGCGGATCAACGCGGCTAGCGGATTGGCGGGGTCGAGGGGTGTCACTTCAATGCGCTTTCGGTATGGCCTATTGTGAACGAGTCATCACGCCTTACTCTTGGCTCCCGATCGGGTGAGTTCAACGCGATCCGTCATGCGATATGGCTTCCTGACAGGCCGAGCTTGAGCCGGTTTCGCCCATTTTCGGCTCATTTTTTGAGCCGCAATGGTTAAAATGCGGCTCATGGGCGCTAAATCCAAAAGCTATGTATGGCAACAGCCAAGCTGGCCCAGGCTTGTCTTCAGCGCAGATGCCGTCGCGCCAGCCCTGATCGATGCTCGCCGCGCCCAGGGCGAGGTTGAAGGCAAGGCTGGCGCGCTTGGCATCGACCGCACCGGCGAAGTTGCTCGAGAACTGACAACACAAGAAGTCATCGCCACCGCCGCGATCGAAGGCGTGCATCTCAATCCCGCAGCGGTGCGCTCCTCAGTCATGCGCAAGCTGGGCCTTGCCGACACGGGCCCGTACGACCGCGACATCGACGGTCTTGTAGAAGTGATCAGCGACGCCGCGGGCGGGTTCGAACAGGCGCTGGACCACGATCGGCTTTGCAGATGGCAATCCGCGTTGTTTCCCGGCGGAACGTCGGGTGTCCGCCGCATCGCGGTGGGGCGCTACCGGGACCATCCGGACGCTATGCAAATAGTGAGCGGTAGCCTGGGCAAGGAGAAGGTGCACTACCAGGCGCCGCCCTCGGATCGAGTGCACCTGGAAATGGATCGATTCCTTCGCTGGTTCGCCGACACGAGGCCCGCGCAGCGCAAGAGCGATTCCATGGACGGGCTTGCGCGCGCCGCGATGGCGCACATGTGGTTCGAGAGCGTGCACCCGTTCGAAGATGGCAACGGCCGCATCGGGCGGGCCATCGTCGAAATGGCCGTGGCGCAGGACCAGGGTGCGCCGGTTCGGCTGTACAGCCTGTCACGTCAACTTCTGGAGACTCGCTGCGATTACTATGATGCGCTCAACCGGGCACAGTGCGGAACCTGCGACATCACCGAATGGGTGGTGTGGTTCGCGCAGCAATTTGCCGCCGCCTGTCGCAGTTCGGGCAAGGTCGTGGACCTTGCCATCGAGCGCGCGCGCTTCTGGGCTGACCATGCGGGCGTGCCGTTGAATGAGCGCCAACGCAAGGTGTTGCAGCGTCTTCTCGATGATGGCGACGGCGGTTTCGCCGGCGGGTTGAGCGCCGACAAGTACATGAAGATGACAGGCGCGTCGAAAGCCACTGCCACTCGCGACTTGACGCATCTGCTGGGCGCCGGATTGCTCCGCTTCGCAGGGCAGGGTAGATCGGTGCGCTACTTCATTGAAGTACCCGGCTGGACACATGGCGCCTGATCGCCCGCAGTGATGTTCAACCGGATGCGCCCAATGAACTAGATGGCCTGGCTGCGCCTGAACCCAGCCACTTCCGCCACCGTCGTACAAGCCAACCCATTCACCCGCGCAAACTCGCGCACCTGTTCGCCCTTGGCCATCGTGCCGTCGGGGTTCATCAGCTCGCACAGCACGCCAGCCGGTTGAAATCCCGCCAGCATCGCAAGGTCCACCGTGGCTTCGGTGTGGCCGTCGCGCTCCAGCGTGCCGCCCTCCTTTGCGATCAACGGAAAGACGTGGCCCGGGCTCACGATCTCGCTGTTCTCCAACGTGCTGCGCAGCGCGCACTGGATGGTCTGCACGCGGTCGGCGGCCGATACGCCGGTGCTCACGCCGTGCGCGGCCTCGATCGACTGCGTGAATGCGGTGGCGTAGCGGCTGCGGTTTACTTCCACCATCGGGCGCAGCTTCAACTCGCTGGCCTGGGCGGGCTTGATGCACAGGCACACGATGCCGCTGCCCTCGCGGATCATCATGGCCATCACGGCAGGCGTGACGAGATGCGCGGCGCAGACGATGTCGGCCTCGTTCTCGCGGCCTGCGTCGTCCAGCACCAGCACGGGCTGGCCGGCGGCGATGGCCGCGATCACGTCGCGGATGGGGGTGAGGGCAATGGCCGGGTGTTGGGCCGGTGTGGTGGTTGTCTGATTCGACATGAAACGCTCCTGTTGATTGAACAAACAAAAACGCTTCAAGGCACGCAAGAACGCTTACCGCGCAACTTTGCCTTCCCGGGAGGAAAGGCATCGCTAGGCGGCAGCACATCGCCGCGGCGCACCTGTTTTGTGGCACGCCGCAACGAATCTTCTTTCATCCGGACTATGACCGTCGGCCCCAGCATTGAACTGGATCTGCTGACCCCTGGCGGCCGCTTCTCCATTGCTGGTGAGCGGCTGCCAGGGCGCTCGCGGGCTCGCGATACAACTTTTGGGTGCATCGCCTACCGCCGGTGGGGAATTTCACCCCGCCCTGAAGACCCGGCCACTGTAGCGTGCGCGCCAAACCCGGGCTGGCACGTTCGCGACGCTACGCAAAAAGTACAGGCAATGAGGGATTTCGATAGCCGGCGCAGCTCATGCTTGCCCTAATGTCGTTCGGTTGGGGGCTCTCACGAGGAGAAATTCAATGAAGTACAAAATCGCCGGCCTTGCGCTGGCTTTCGGCTTGTGCGCGGGCACGGCCAACGCCGGGCAACTGGTGGTCACCCAAGTGGCGCCGCTTTCGGGGCTCGACGCCAACCAGGGCAAGGCTTACGGGGTGGGCATGCAACTGGCCTTCAATGCGGTCAACAAGGGCAGCGGCCTCAACGGCAACCAGATCGTGCTGGTGCGCAAGGACGACGGCGGCAAGCACGAAGCCACGCTCAAGCTCACGCAGCAATCGATCGCCGAAGACAAGCCAGTGGTGCTGGCGGGCTACTTCGGCATCAGCAACATCGAGGCCATCGCGCGCTCGGGCATCCTCGACAAGGAAGGCATCGCGCTGGTGGGTTACCGGGCCGCGCAGGTGCGGCCCGAAACCATGAACCTGTTCAACGTGCGGGCCAGCCTGCGCGACGAGATGTTCAAGGTGGCCGAACATCTCTCCACGATCGGCATCACGCGGCTGGCCATGGTGTACGAGCAGGGGCCGGGCGGTGTGGCGCTGATGACGTCGGCCTCCGAGGTGGCGCAAAAGGCCAAGGCCAAGCTGGTCTCGATGGCAGGCTATCCGGCGGGCACGGCCGATGTCTCGGTGGTGGTGCAGCAGATGATCAAGGTGCAACCGCAAGCGATCATGCTGGTGGCCTCGGGCGCGGCAGCGGCGGCTTTCATTGAGCAGTACCGCAAGGCCGGCGGTGGCGCACAACTCTTTGCCAATTCGGGCGTGGACATGGAGCAGCTCTCGGCCAAGCTCACCGACTTGCAGATGGTGGGCATCTCGATAGCGCAGGTGATGCCCAGCCCCTACAAGATGTCGAGCCGCATCGCCAAGGAGTTTGCCGATGCCGCCGCCAAGTCGGCGCCGCTCGAAGTGCCGGTGAGCTACGCGATGATCGAAGGCTACGTGGCCGGCAAGGTGATCGTGGAGGCGCTGCGTTCGCAGGGCAAGAACCCGACGCGCGAAGGCACGATCAAGGCGCTGGGTTCGATGAGCTATTACGACATGGGCGGCTATTCGGTCTCGTACCGGCCCGAGATCCGCGCGGGCTCCAAGTTTGTGGAGCTCACCATCCTGGGCGGCAGGGGCAAAGTGCGGCAGTAGTCACCACGGGGTGTTCCATCGCTCGGCTATAGTGGCCGATTGATGGGAGCAGGCCGGTGGCTGTAGGGAACGGACGTGCGCGCGCCAGACGCCACATGCTCCTGCGGCATGCGGCGGTGCTGCAATGGCGCGTCTCCCGGCTCAGCCCCGCGGTTCGTGGCCTGCTGTGGGCCGTGGGCTCGGGCCTCACCTTCACAGTCCTCAACACTTTCATGCGCGGGCTGGCACGCGATGTCGGCCCGTACGAAACGCAATTCCTGCGTTACCTCTTCGGCATGCTGGTGATGGTGCCCCTGGTGATGCGCGCGGGCTGGTCCACCTACGGCACCCGCAACGCCAAAGGGCACTTCACGCGCGGAGCAATCCACACGGTGGGGCTGATGCTCTGGTTCGCGGCCATTCCCTACATCACCATCGCCGACACCACGGCCATCGGTTTCACCGGCCCCATCTTCATCATGCTGGGCGCCGCCTGGATGTTTGGCGAGCGCATGCGCTGGGAACGCTGGCTGGCATCGGCCATCGGCTTCGCCGGCGTGCTGATCGTGGTAGCGCCCAAGCTCACTGCAACCGGTGGCTTCTATACGCTGGTGATGCTGTCTTCCGCGCCGGTGTTCGCGCTCTCGTTCCTCATCACCAAGAGCCTGACCCGGTCCGAGCGCACGCCGGTCATCGTGGCGTGGCAGGCCATCTCGATCACGATCCTGAGCCTGCCGCTGGCGTTGCTGCACTGGACCTGGCCATCACCCATGCAGTGGTTGGCCTATGCCTTGTGCGGGTTTCTGGGCAGCAGCGGGCACTACATGTTGACGCGCTCCTTCGCCGTGACGGACATTTCGGCAACGCAGTCGGTTAAGTTTCTTGAACTGGTGTGGGCCACGCTGCTCGGCTGGCTGGTGTTCGCCGACAAGCCCAGCCAGTCGACGCTGATCGGGGGCGTGGTGATCTGCATGTCAACGCTGTGGATCGCGCGGAGGGAAGCGCGAATTCGGGTGCGGGGCTAGATCCGGCTGTCAGGAAGTCTATGATATACACTTGATATCTACCATCAAGGGCGACCATGGAAACCGGCACTTGCGCCAAAGCCAAGCTCTTCATGCACGGCCGCAGCCAGGCCGTTCGGCTGCCCAAGGAATTCCGGTTCCAGGGAACGGAGGTCTATGTTCGCCGGATGGGCGATGAGGTTGTACTCAGCCATCGGCCCCGCGCATCGATGGCGAGCCTTGTCGAGGCGCTGGACATGTTCGAACCCGGCTTCAGTCTCTCTCGCGAACAGCCTGCAGCGGCAGACACGCGGGAAGCCATTCGCGCCACCAGGGATCGCTGATCGCATGCAGTTCCTGCTCGATACCAACATCTGCGTCTACGTCATCAACAGGCGTCCACCCGAAGTGATCGCGCAGTTTCTGGCGCACGAAGATGAAGGCATTGGCATTTCAACCATCACTGCCGCCGAGCTGTATGCGGGTGTGCGCAAGAGCGGGTCGATCCGCAACTTCGATGCGCTGGAACAGTTCCTGGCGCCCCTGGTGATTTGCGACTTCGACCAGGCAGCGGCGCGGGCCTATGGCGAAGTGCGCTGCGTATTGGAGAAGAAGGGCACGCCCATCGGTCCACTCGACACGCAAATCGCAGCCCATGCCATCGCACTTGACCTGACGCTTGTCACCAACAATGTGCGTGAATTCAAGCGCGTGCCGGGGTTGCGCATGGACAACTGGGCCTGAGCAATCTCGCGAATCACCATAGATGAACTTCCTCCAACGCCGCCCACCCCTCCTCACCTCCTGCCTCTGCAACGAAGCAACCCTGCTGCGCACCGACTTCCAGGACTGGGCCGAGCGGCTCAAGGAGGAGCGTGGCCACACGCACCGCAAGATCTGGGAGTACTGCTTCATCTGCCAGGCATTGAGCGAGCGCGGGATGCTGGCACCGGGCAAGCGCGGCCTGGGGTTCGCGGTGGGACAGGAGCCGCTCTCGGCGTTGTATGCATCGATGGGCATCAACGTCGTCGCCACCGACCTGTTCAGCGCGGACGCGATCGAGGGCGGCTGGATCGATACCAATCAGCACGCGGACGGCTACTCGGCGATCAACAAGCGGCAGATCTGCGATGAGAAGAAGCTGCGCGAATTCGTGGAATTTCGCAACGCCGACATGAACAACATCGACCCGGCGCTGGGCAACGACTTCGACTTCATCTGGTCGGCCTGCGCCTTCGAGCACCTTGGCAGCCTCGACCACGGCATCCGTTTCGTGCACAACGCGATGGCGCTGCTCAGGCCGGGCGGCGTCGCGGTGCACACCACCGAGTTCAACCTGAGCTCCGACGATGACACCGTCGAATCAGGCGCGACGGTGCTCTACCGCAAGCGCGACATCCTCGAGCTCGTCGCGCAACTGCGGGCTGCGGAGTACGAGATCGAAGTGACGTTCGACCCCGGCAAGGGCAAGACCGACAACTTCATCGACCTGCCGCCCTACAAGCATCGCCCCCACATGAAGCTACAGATCGAGCAATACGTGGTGACGTCGATCGGGCTGATCATCCGCAAGGCCGGTGGCTGGAGGCGCTGGTTCGGCCGCTGAGCTGATTCAGTGCTTGGCGTTCGAGATGCCTGCCGACACATGGCCGGCGGGCACATGCCGCGCGGCATGGTCGACGTGGCCGGTCTGGTCGTCGAAAAAGAAGTCGGGCTCGAAGGCGTGCAGGAACTCGCCCTTGGGCAGGCCGCCGAGAAACATCGCTTCATCGACGCGGATGTTCCAGTCCATCAGCGTGCGTATCGCGCGCTCGTGCGCCGGAGCGCTTCGCGCCGTCACCAGCGCCGTGCGGATGCGCATGTTCAAAGTCGGCGCCTGCTGCAGCCGGTGCAACGCGACGAGGAAAGGCTTGAACGGCCCGTCGGGCAAGGGCTGCAGCGCCTTGTCCTGCTCGTGCTGCTGGAAGGCATCGAGGCCCGACGCCTGGAACACGCGCTCGGCTTCGTCCGAGAAGATCACCGCGTCACCGTCGAATGCGATGCGCACCTCGTTCGGGTAACTGGTGCTGGCCAGCACCGATTCCGTCAGCACGCGTGCTGCCGGAAAGCCCGCTGCCAGTGCTTCGCGCACATCGTCCGCGTTGGCCGAGAGGAACAGCTTCGCGCCCAGTGGCTTGAGATAACGGAAGGGCGAGCGTCCCTGCGTGAACACGCCTCGCACCAGCTTGATGTCGTTGGCCACGCCCGAGCGGAACACCCGCATGCCCGACACCGGGTCGTTGCGCGACAGGATCACCACCTCGACGCGTTGCGCCTGCTCGTCATTGAAGGCGAGCAGTTTCCTGATCAGCGAGTAGGCGATGCCCGGCCTGGCCGCGACGTCCAGCCGTTCGAGTTGCGTGCGCATGTAGGCCTGCGGATCGCCGCTCTCGAAGATCGAGTTCTCTTCCTCGAAATTGAACAGGGCCCGCGACGAGATCGCCACCACCAGCTTGTTGTCGAGGGTCACGGCCATTGCTGAACCTGCTGCAATGACTCCATTGAGACAGACCACGGCATGCCCGCAGCCGATGCGCGGGCCACCGTGGAACCGGCTTTGCCGGGCCACTGGTGGCGCC
>JBKJOM010000026.1:0-12937 GCA_046595775.1 Ramlibacter sp.
CCGCGCTGGCGCACGATGATGGAACCGGCGCTGATGAGTTCACCGCCAAAAGCCTTCACGCCGAGCATCTTGGGCTGGGAATCCCGCCCGTTTCGCGTAGAGCCGCCGCCTTTTTTCTGTGCCATTTCAACCTCTGATCAGTTGGGGACAGAGCTAAAGATCTGTCCCGCAAAGAAATTTCTATCCTGCAATCGCGCCGATTTGCAATTCGGTGAACTGCTGGCGATGGCCCTGGCGCTTTTGATAGTGCTTGCGACGGCGCATCTTGAAGATGCGAACCTTGTCGTGCTTGCCGTGAGCCACCACAGTGGCTTTGACAGTCGCGCCGGACACCAGGGGAGTGCCGATCTTGAGTTCGCCGCCGTTGCCGAAAGCGAGCACCTGATCAAACACGATTTCCTGGCCTACGTCCGCAGCAATCTGTTCTACTTTAATTTTTTCGCCGGAAGCAACGCGATACTGCTTGCCACCGGTTTTTATGACCGCGTACATGTTGACCTCGTAATGGAACGGCCCCCGAAAGGGCCTTCTATTCCCCACGGACGGATTTCCGCAGAGCCCGCGACTATAGCATAGTTTGCGGTTACTCACAGGCGCAGCGCCCCCTACGGACGGCGGGCAGTAACCGCTTCCTATAATCGGCCCAACTCCCCCGACCACTCCCCTTGACCGCCTCATCCGCCAGCACCGCTTCCGTGCTCTCGCTCATCGCCGACGACATGGCCCAAGTGGACGAAGTGATCGCACGTCGGCTCGATTCCGGCGTGCCCCTTGTTGGCCAGGTCTCGCGCTACATCATCACGGCCGGCGGCAAGCGGTTGCGCCCCGCCTTGCTGCTGCTCGTGTGCGGGGCGCTGGGCTACACCGGTGAGCAGCGTTTCAACCTCGCCGCGGTGGTCGAGTTCATCCACACCGCAACCTTGTTGCACGACGATGTGGTTGACGAGTCAACTTTGCGGCGAGGACGCGCCACCGCGAATGAGAGCTTCGGCAATCCAGCCAGCGTGCTGGTGGGCGACTTCCTCTATTCACGCGCCTTCCAGATGATGCTTGACGCAGGCCAGTTCCGGATCATGGAGATCCTCGCCGACGCAACCAACGTCATCGCCGAGGGTGAAGTGCTCCAGCTGATGAACATGCACAACGCTTCGCTCGACGAAGGCGCCTACCTGCGCGTGATCCGCTCCAAGACGGCCAAGCTGTTTGAAGCGAGTGCGCGGCTGGGTGCGGTGCTGGCAGGCGCGCCGCCTGAAATCGAAGAGGCTTGCGCCAGTTATGGCCAGGCGCTGGGCACGGCCTTTCAGGTCATCGACGACGTGCTCGACTATGACGGCGACATCAGCGAGATGGGCAAGAACCTCGGTGACGACCTGCGGGAGGGCAAAGCCACGCTTCCGCTCATTGCGGCAATGCAGCGCGGCACGCCGCAGCAACGGGCGGTGGTGCAACATGCGATCGAAAGCGGCGGGGCGAGCGAGCTCGAAGCGGTGGTGTCGATCGTGCGCGAGACAGGCGCGCTGGAAGTGACCCGTGACGCTGCAGCGGCCGAAGCGCGGCGTGCAATCGCAGCGGCCAGGCACTTTCCCGTGAATGCGTACAGCCAGGGTCTGCTAGACTTGGCGGCTCAACTGCTTGAGCGACGCGCCTGAAAACGGATGCCGGCGCCCAGGGCAATCGGGGTGTAGCTTAGCCTGGTAGAGCGCTACGTTCGGGACGTAGAGGCCGGAGGTTCGAATCCTCTCACCCCGACCAATTTGCCTTTTCGCCATCGGCAAACCGAACCCACCGCGGAAATTTCACCCTCCCAATTCAGAGTCGTCTTGTGCGGGCCAGATGCGCGAGCTTCAGCCCGGTATGGGGGTTGCCACCTCCGAGTTGCAACGGTTGGCAACAAAACGACGGACAGCGCCCGGCCGTCTCATCCGTCCAACTACCGCGCCGGCGTTACCGGCACGGAGATTTACAGGGTTCCCTCTATCGGCGATGATCGCCAAGGGCCTCTTTCAACAGCCTGGCCCCCTACCCGGACGTACCCACCCTCGAATGGCCGCCATCGATCCCGCCGTCGCCGAAGCGCCCTCGATGGCGTTGCCGGGCCTTGCCCGCGCCTTGATCTCTGCGGGGAAACTCGGCCAGAAATCGGCCGAAGACATCTCCCGCAAGGCCGTTGCCAACCGCACCAGTTTCATCGCGGAGCTCGTGGGTTCGGGCGTCGTATCGGCTGCCGACCTGGCGCACACGATGTCCACCGCCTTCGGTGCGCCCCTGCTGGACCTCGATGCGGTGGATCCGCCTCGTCTGCCGCGCAACCTCCTGGACCAGAAGATGTGCCAGGCGCTGCGGGTGGTGGTGCTGTCCAAGCGCAACAACCGGCTGATCGTCGCCACCGCCGACCCGTCGGACCAGCAGGCGGCCGAGAAGATCAAGTTCTCCACCCAGATGGGCGTCGACTGGATCATTGCGGAGTACGACAAGCTGACCAAAATGGTCGAGGCCAGCGCCACCACCGCCAGCGAGGCGATGGACAGCATCATCGGCGAGGACTTCGAGTTCGACGAGTCCACCATGGACGGGTCCGACACCGACGACAAGGATGCGGCCGCCTCCGAAGTCGAAGACGCCCCGGTCGTCAAGTTCCTGCAGAAGATGCTGCTCGATGCGTTCAGCATGCGGGCTTCGGACCTGCACTTCGAACCCTACGAGCATCAGTACCGCGTGCGCTTTCGCATCGACGGCGAGCTGCGCGAGATCGCCTCGCCGCCGGTAGCCATCAAGGAAAAGCTCGCTTCGCGCATCAAGGTGATCTCCAAGATGGACATCTCCGAGAAGCGCGTGCCGCAGGACGGCAAGATGAAGTTGAAGGTCGGCCCGGACCGGGTGATCGACTTCCGCGTCAGCACCTTGCCCACGCTCTTTGGCGAGAAGATCGTGATCCGTATCCTGGACCCCTCCAGCGCCAAGCTCGGCGTGGACGCGCTGGGCTACGAACCCGAGGAAAAGAAGCGGCTGCTCGATGCCGTCGCGCGACCCTATGGCATGGTGCTGGTCACAGGCCCGACCGGATCGGGCAAGACGGTGTCGCTCTACACCTGCCTGAACATCCTGAACAAGCCGGGCGTGAACATCTCCACCGCCGAAGATCCGTCCGAAATCAACTTGCCCGGCGTCAACCAGTGCAACATGAACGACAAGGCGGGCATGACGTTCGCGACCGCGCTCAAGTCGTTCCTGCGCCAGGATCCGGATGTGATCATGGTCGGCGAAATCCGCGACATCGAAACTGCCGACATCGCAATCAAAGCTGCCCAGACGGGCCACATGGTGCTGTCCACCCTGCACACCAACGACGCACCCACCACGTTGACGCGGATGCGCAACATGGGCATCCAGCCGTTCAACATCGCCTCCAGCGTCATCCTGATCACCGCGCAGCGCCTGGCGCGGCGCCTGTGCCTCAACTGCAAGGCGCCCGTCGATATCCCTCATGAAACGCTGCTGGAAGCGGGCTTCAAGGAAGAAGACATCGACGGTACGTGGACGCCTTACCGCCCCGTCGGCTGCTCGATGTGCAACAACGGCTATAAAGGGCGAGTCGGCCTGTACCAGGTCATGCCGATCAGCGAGGACATCCAGCGCATCATCCTGGCCGATGGCAATGCCCCGGAGATCGCCAAGCAGGCCGAGGCCGACGGCGTCAAGACGCTGCGGCAGTCCGGGCTGCAGAAGGTGCGGCAGGGAGTGACCTCCCTTGAAGAGGTGCTGGGCTGCACCAACACGAATTGAAGGCATAGAGGAGCAAGCGCATGGCAACTGCAGCCGTTTCCAAAGTCACCGAGTTCGTCTTCGAATGGGAAGGCCGGGACCGCAATGGCAAGCAGGTTCGCGGCGAGACACGGGCAGCCGGCGAGAACCAGGTCAACGCGGCGCTACGGCGCCAGGGCGTAACGCCGACGAAGGTCAAGCGGCGGCGGATGCGCTCGGGCAAGAAGATCTCGCCCAAGGACATCGCCATCTTCACGCGGCAGCTGGCTACCATGATGAAGGCCGGTGTGCCGCTGCTTCAGGCCTTCGACATCGTCGGGCGCGGCAACGCGAACGCGAGTGTCACCAAGCTCCTGAACGACGTGCGCACCGACGTGGAAACCGGCACTTCGCTCTCGGCCGCGTTCCGCAAGTACCCGCTTTACTTTGACAGCCTGTACTGCAACCTGGTGGAAGCCGGCGAGCAGGCCGGTATTCTCGAGTCGCTGCTCGACCGCCTGGCGGTCTACATGGAAAAGACCGAGGCGATCAAGTCCAAGATCAAGTCGGCGCTGATGTACCCGATCTCGGTGGTAGTGGTGGCGTTCGTCGTGGTGGCCGTGATCATGATCTTCGTGATTCCGGCTTTCAAGGAAGTGTTCAGCTCCTTCGGCGCCGACCTTCCCGCGCCTACGCTGTTCGTGATCGCCTTGAGCGAATTCTTCGTCAAGTTCTGGTGGCTGATCTTCGGGGGCATCGGCGGTGGCCTGTACTTCTTCTTCCAGGCCTGGCGGCGCAGCGAGAAGGTGCAGATGTTCATGGACCGCGTTATGCTGAAAGTGCCCGTGTTCGGCGACCTGGTCTACAAGTCAGTGATCGCGCGCTGGACCCGCACGCTGTCCACGATGTTTGCGGCGGGCGTTCCGCTGGTCGAAGCGCTCGACTCCGTGGGCGGCGCTTCGGGCAACTCCCTCTATGCAATGGCCACCGAGAAGATCCAGATGGAAGTGGCCACCGGCACCAGCCTCACGGCTGCAATGACCAACGCCAACGTCTTCCCGACCATGGTGCTGCAGATGTGCGCGATCGGCGAGGAGTCGGGTGCGCTGGACCACATGTTGGGCAAGGCGGCGGACTTCTACGAAGCCGAGGTCGACGACATGGTTGAGGGCCTGTCCAGCCTGATGGAGCCAATCATCATCGTGTTCCTGGGCGGTCTGATCGGCGGCATTGTGGTCTCGATGTACCTGCCCATCTTCAAGCTGGGCCAGGTCGTCTGATGGGTGTGTCGCCAGGGGTCGACGCCGCGCTGGCCGGCGTCTTCGGGCTGCTCTTGGGCAGTTTCATCAACGTGGTGGTCTACCGGCTGCCGCAGATGATGTACCGCGATTGGCTCACCGAGTCGGTCGATAACCTGCGGCCCGTCGAAGGCTTGCCGAGCCTGTGGTCGCTGGTGTTCGGCAAGGCTGCCAGCACGCCGAAAGACCTGGAGACTGCTGCCATCGCCGCTGCGGCTCAAGTCGAAGCATTGCCTGCGTTCACGCTTTCGCGGCCGCGTTCACGCTGCCCGCATTGCGGCGCCGCGATCCGCTGGTACCAGAACGTGCCGGTCATCAGCTGGCTGGCACTGCGCGGCAAGTGCGCCTCGTGCCACGGGCCGATCAGCGTCCGCTACCCCATCGTCGAGGCCGTGACCGGCGCGCTCTTTGCGTTTTGCGCTTGGCGCTTCGGCATCACGATGGCCGCTGGCTTCTGGATGGTGTTCTGCGGCATCTTGCTATGCCAGTTCCTGATCGACCTCGACACGCAACTGCTACCCGACACCCTCACCTACATCCTGCTCTGGCTGGGGCTCGCCGGCTCGGCGCTGAAGGTGACGGGCGTGCCGCTATCGTCAGCGGTGTGGGGCGCGTTCTGGGGCTACATGAGCCTGTGGCTCGTTTTTCAGGCCTATAAGCTGGTGACGAAGCGCGAAGGCATGGGCCATGGCGACTTCAAGTTGCTGGCCGCGCTAGGCGCGTGGCTGGGCTCGTCATTCCTGTTGCCGGTGATCCTGCTGTCGTCCATCGTGGGCGCGGTGCTCGGCATCGCCCTCATCATGATCGGCAAGATCGCGAACCGGCACATCCCCATCTCATTCGGCCCGTTCCTCGCGGCTGCGGGCATCGTCGCGCTGCTGCTGGGGCCTGAGGGATTCCGCGAATACCTGCCCTTCGCGTTCGCCTTCGATCGCCTCTGAAACCATGGCCTGGCGTGTCGGGCTCACGGGTGGCATTGGCAGCGGCAAGAGCACCGTGCTTGCGATGCTTGCCGCTCGCAAGGCCGCGGTGATCGATGCCGACGCGATCTCTCGCACCACCACTGCGGCGGGCGGCGCGGCGATCGCAGGGATTGCCCAGCGCTTCGGCGCGGATTTCATCGCCGCCGATGGCGCGCTGGACCGGGAGCGCATGCGCGCCCATGCCTATGCCGATCCGGCGGCACGCCGCGATCTCGAGAAGATCATCCATCCCCTGGTCGGCCAGGAGAGTGCGCGGCAGATCCAGGCCGCACTGGCTGCCGGTACCCCGTGCATCGTGTTCGACATTCCCTTGCTGGTCGAATCAGGCCGATGGCGCGGCCAGGTCGATCGGGTGCTGGTGATTGACTGCGAGCCCGCAACACAGGTCGAGCGCGTCGTCGCGCGCAGCAGCCTCGATCGCGATGCGGTGCGCTCTATCATGGCAGCGCAGGCCTCGCGCTCGCAACGGCTTGCGGCCGCCGACATCGTGATCTGTAACGAGGGGTTGTCGCTGGAGCAACTCGAGGCCGAAGTGGCAGGGACTGCCCAATTGTTCGGGCTATGATGGCGCGCGTGATCCTCTACGAATACCCGTTCAACGAACGCATCCGCACCTATTTGCGCCTGGAGCACCTGTTCCGCCGGCTCGGCGAACTGATGACCCGCACGCACCCGATCGACCATCACTACGCACTGGCGACCATCTTCGAAGTGATGGACGTCGGCGCGCGCGCCGACCTGAAGTCCGACGTCATGAAGGACCTGGACAAACAGCGCACGCAGTTGAATTCCTATCGCGGCAATCCCGCCATTGCCGAGGCGGTGCTCGACGAAGTGATCGGCAAGCTCGACCGGTCGTTTACCGCGCTCAACACCATCCCTGGCAAGGCCGGCCAGTCCCTGACCGAAAACGACTGGCTCATGAGCATCCGCAGCCGCATCAACATTCCCGGCGGTACCTGCGAGTTCGACCTCCCGGGCTATTACGCGTGGCAGCACCGCGACGCGGAACAGCGGCGCGCCGACCTGGAGCGATGGGCCCAGCCGCTGGTTCCGCTGGCTGATTCGCTGCACATGTTGATGAAGCTGCTGCGCGACTCGGGCACTCCGCAGAAAGTGATGGCGACCGGCGGACAGCTGCAGCAGAACCTGGCTACGGGCCGCACTTTCCAGTTGTTGCGCCTGCGGCTCGACCCGGCCCTGGGCCTGGTGCCGGAGATCAGCTGCAACCGCCTGATGGTCTCGATCCGCCTGATGCGCCAGGAAGCTACGGACAAGCTGCACCCCAGCACCGCTGATTCGCAATTCGAATTGACGCTCTGTTCATGACAGTGCAGCGCATCGTGCGCTGTCCTGCTTGCGGTGGCGACAGCATCTACGCGATATCCAACCCGTACCGGCCGTTCTGCAGCGAGCGCTGCAAGGACGTCGACCTGGGAGCCTGGGGGAATGAAGAGTTCCGGGTGCCGGAGCGTGAGACGGAGCATCAGGCACCCCCTCTCCCCATCCCTCTCCGCCAAGGGGGAGAGGGGGCAGATCTTTAGCGATCGAAACCCGGTTGTCGTGAGCGCTCTTCCTCGAACCAGCCGATGACGGGGACGGTCCCGGGCAACAGCGGCCCGACTTGCACCGGCAGCTGCTGCCACGCGAACTGCTGGCCTTCGTGCATATGCAGTTCGCCGGTCCACTCGTGGACCTTCATGAAGTTCAGCCGCACCAATGCGTGCGGGTAATCCACGCGCTCGATGCGCCAGGGATGCGCGGCGCCTATCGTGACGCCGATCTCCTCGATCAGCTCACGCCGCAGCGCAGCTTCGATGCTTTCACCAGCCTCGACTTTGCCTCCGGGAAATTCCCAGTAACCCGCATAGACCTTGCCTTCTGGTCGCGAAGTGAGCAGGAATGCGCCGTCGGGGCGAATCAGGACACCGACTGCAACCTCGACTTCCTTGCGATGGGCACCGCCCTCACGCGGGCGGTCCCCGTCCGCGACCAGGATGCTGTTCAAGCGTGGCGCCCCGCGTAGTCGCGGGCAAACTGGTAGGCAACACGACCGCTGCGCGAGCCCCGCTCCAGCGCCCACACCAGCGCTTCTGGCCGTGCCGCAGAAATCGCCTCGCTCGAAACCTGGAATGAGGACAGCCACTGCGCCACGATGGTCAGGTATTCGTCCTGCGTGAAGGGATAGAAACTCACCCACAGGCCAAAGCGTTCGGAGAGTGAAATCTTCTCCTCGATCACTTCGCCCGGATGCACTTCGCCATCCTCGGTGTGCGTGTACGTGAGGTTCTCCTTCATGTACTCGGGCAGCAGGTGGCGCCGGTTGCTGGTCGCGTAGATCAGCACGTTGGGCGTCGCGGCGGCCACCGAGCCGTCAAGGATCGACTTCAGCGCCTTGTAGCCCGGCTCGCCCTCCTCGAAGCTCAGGTCGTCGCAGAAGACGACGAATTTTTCCTTCAAGGGTGCGACGACGTCCACGATGTCGGGCAGGTCCGTGAGGTCGGCCTTGTCGACTTCGATCAGGCGCAGTCCCCGCGGCGCGTACTCGTTCAGGCAGGCCTTGATCAACGACGACTTGCCGGTGCCACGCGCACCGGTCAGCAGCACGTTGTTCGCGGGCTGGCCATTGACGAACTGCAGCGTGTTGCGCTGGATCTTTTCCTTCTGCGGCTCGATCTCCTTCAGCTGGCCGAGGCGGATGTCGGCGATGTGCCTCACCGGCTCCAGCACGCCGTGGCCACTCGCACGCTTGCGATAGCGCCATGCGACCGATTGCTTCCAGTCAGGGGCGGTGAGGGGTTGCGGCAGGATCGCTTCGATGCGCTCGAGAAGCTGCGCAGCGCGTTCCAGCAAGTGTTCGAATTTTTCGTTCATGCCCGTCACGAGCGATAGTCGGCGTTGATCTTGACGTAGTCGTAGCTGAGATCGCAGGTCCAGACGGTGTCGGCCGCATCGCCACGCCCAAGGCCTACGCGCACTGTGATCTCGCTTTGCTTCATCACGCGCTGCCCGTCCGCTTCCTGGTACGAGGGATTGCGCCCACCGTTCAAGGCGACATGCACGTCGTCGAGGTACAGGTCGATCTTTGTCTGGTCCAGATCGGCGATGCCCGCATAGCCGACGGCGGCGAGGATGCGTCCCAGGTTGGGATCGCTGGCGAAGAAGGCGGTCTTCACCAGCGGCGAGTGCGCTATCGCGTAGGCCACCTTGCGGCATTCCTCGCCCGTCTTCCCGCCCTCGATGCGGACCGTGATGAACTTGGTCGCGCCCTCGCCGTCGCGCACGATCGCTTGCGCTAGCAGCCGTGCCACATCGAGCATGGCGTCGCGCAGTGCCCTGCCGGCGGAGCTGTCGAACGAATCGATCTGCGCGTGCTTCGCCTTGTTCGTGGCGATCACCACGAAGGAGTCATTGGTGGAAGTGTCGCCATCGACCGTGACGCGGTTGAACGAGCCCTCCGCCAGTTCGAGCGCGAGGCGCCGCACCAGCGCCGGCGAGACCCGCGCATCGGTGGCCATGAAACCCAACATCGTTGCCATGTTGGGCCGGATCATGCCCGCGCCCTTGCTGATGCCGGTGACGGTGACGAGCGCGCCATCGATAGTCATGCGCCGGCTGAAGGCCTTGGGCAACGTGTCGGTCGTCATGATGCCTTCGGCGGCACGCAACCAGTTGTCTTCCGACGCATCCGCGATCGCCGCGGGCAGGCCCGCCTCGATCCGGTCGACGGGCAACGGTTCCATGATCACGCCGGTGGAAAACGGCAGCACCTGTTCGGGCGCGAGGTTCAGTTTTTGCGCCAGCGCAATGCAGCTGGTGCGCGCGCGAACCAGGCCGTCCTCGCCGGTGCCCGCATTGGCGTTGCCGGTGTTGATCACCATGGCGCGAATGTCTCCCAACGCCAGATGTTCGCGGCAGACCTGCACGGGTGCCGCACAGAAGCGGTTCTGCGTGAACACGCCGGCCACCGACGCGCCTTCGTCAATCAGGACCACGCTCAGGTCCTTGCGGTTGGCCTTGCGGATGCCGGCTTCGGCGACGCCGATACGGACGCCGGGCACGGGATGCAGGTCGCCCGCTTTTGGCGCGGACAGGTTCACGGCCATCTTGTTGCTCTCGAAGTAATGAAAAGGGCAATGGAAAGAGAAACGCCAGGCCTCATCCCTGTCGCCATGGCAGGCCCCGCTTGCGCCAGCCGCCTCGATGCCCGCGCTGCCCGTTCTCGTCAGGGTCGCCCTCGAAGCCTTCGAGGATGTTGTACGCCTCGATGCCTAGCTCCGAAGCGCGGCGCGCGGCGGCGATCGAACGCACGCCGCTGCGGCACAACAGCACGACCTTCTTGCCGGGAGGCACGGCGGCCTTGATGCCTTCGTCGAAGACGGCGTTGATGGCCATTCCCGGCCATTGCTTCCACGCCAGAGGAACGGCACCAGGAATGAAGCCCACCCATTCACGCTCGGCATCGGTGCGCACGTCCACGAGGACTGCATCGCCCTGCTTCCACCACTCGAACGCAAGTTGAGGCGTCACGTCGCCCGCATAGCCCTTGGCCATCACCGGGCCCGCGGGCGCGCCCGCGTCATGACGCAGGCCGGAAGCGAGGTTGGCGGGGACGGCCTCGTCGAAGCGCTTGGGGCGAGGCAAATTCAATTGATCCATGATGGCCTTGAATTCTGCCAGCGACTTTCCCGCGAGCCGGGAGTTGCCAGCTTTCTCTGCGCCAATGGTCGAACTGCAGCGCCCGTTGTAGTCGTGGCCGGGCCAGACCACGGTTTCGCCCGGCAAGCTGAACAGGACTTCGGTGACGCTGCGGTACAGCGCCGCGGCGCTGCCGGACTGGAAGTCGGTGCGCCCGCAGCCGTTGATCAACAGCGTGTCGCCGGTGAACACATGGTCGCGCCACAAGTAGCACATGCTGCCTGCGGTGTGGCCAGGCGTGTGCAGCGCGCGCAACTCCTCGTCGCCAAAGCGCAGCGTGTCGCCGTGCTTGAGCTGCACAGCCGCAGTGCCGATGCCGCAGCCCTCGGGGGCCGCGGTACGGGCGCCCGCGTGCTCGGCCAGCTGGCCGGCGCTGGTGATGTGGTCTGCGTGGGCGTGGGTCTCCACGGTCCACACGAGCTTGAAGCCGCGCTCGCGCAGCACCGACAGGTCACGCTCGACCTGGTCGTCCACCGGGTCGATGATCAGCGCTTCGCCCGATGCGACGTCCGCCAGCACATAGGTGTAGGTGCTGGAGGCCGGGTCAAAGAGCTGGAGGGGATCCATCCCCTCAATTTAGACGATCTTGACCGAGAGGTTCGGCAACTTGTCGATGTGCATCTCGATCACGTCGCCGCGAACCACCGGGCCGACGTTCTCGGGCGTGCCGGAATAGATGATGTCGCCAGGGAACAGCTCGTTGGCTTCCGACAGCTTGGCGATCTGTTCGGCCACCGACCAGATCATCTGCGACAGGTCCGCGTTCTGCTTGGTCTGGCCATTGACTTTCAGCCAGATCGCCCCCTGGGTGAAGTGCCCGATCTGCGCCACGCGGTGGATCGCACCCAATGGCGCGGAGTGGTCGAAACTCTTGCCGATCTCCCACGGCTTTTTCTCGTCGCCCATCGCGCGCTGCAGGTCGCGGCGGGTCATGTCCAGGCCCAGCGTGTAGCCGAAGACGTGGTCCAGCGCCTGCGCCACCGGAATGTTCTTGCCGCCTTTGCCGATGGCGGCAACCAGCTCAGCCTCGTAGTGATAGTTCTTCGTCAGCGACGGATACGGATGGTCGGACACCGTGCCGGTGGCGACGAACTGGATCGCGTCGGTGGGCTTCTGGAAAAAGAACGGCGGTTCGCGGTCGGGGTTGGATCCCATCTCGATCGAGTGGGCGCGGTAGTTCCGGCCGATGCAATAAATCCGGCGCACGGGAAACACCTCATCCGTTCCGACGATCGGAATGGCGATGGCCGGAATAGCAAATGCCGCTCGGCCCGTGCCGCCGGCCCCCATTGCCGCACATCCCCCCAAAGCGGTGGCGGCCAACGCGGCCGTTCCCTCGAAAACTTGTCTCCTGCGCATCAGGTACTCCTTGTGATCAGACCTAAGTATTGGGTACAAACCCTCTTACCCGCGCGAGGCGGTGGTTCAAAGATAGCTTGCTAACGATACCGTTGCAACAACAAGGAGACAAGGATGACCGAGCGCAAGAATCCCCGCCGCCGCAGTCTGCTCAAAGGCGCTGCCGTCGCTGCCGGTGCCATGACCGCACCCATGGTCGCGGTGAGCCAGACCCAGACCTCGTTCCGCTTTCAGAGCACCTGGCCCTCAAAGGACATCTTCCACGAGATGGCGCTGGACTTCGCCAAGAAGGTCAACGACATGACCGGCGGGGAACTCAAGATCGACGTGCTGCCCGCCGGCTCGGTGGTGCCGGCATTCGGCCTGTTCGAGGCTGTGTCGAAGGGCACGCTCGACGGAGGGCACGGCATCCTCGGGTATCACTATGGCAAGCAGAACGCGCTGGCATTGTGGAACTCGGGCCCGGCCTTCGGCATGGACTCGAACATGCTCCTCGCGTGGCACAAGTACGGCGGTGGCAAGGAGTTGCTCGAAAAACTGTACGCCTCGATCGGCGGCAACCTGGTCTCCTTCCTGTCCGGGCCGTTCGCGACCCAGCCGCTCGGATGGTTCAAGAAGCCCGTCACCAAGCCCGAAGACTTCAAGGGCCTGAAGTACCGCACCAACGGCCTGGCGATCGACATGTTCACGGCCATGGGCGCGGCGGTCAACGCGTTGCCCGCGGCGGACATCGTCCCCGCCATGGATCGCGGCCTCCTCGACGCGGCCGAATTCAACAACGCCACCTCCGACCGCACCCTGGGTTTCCCCGATGTGTCGAAGGTCTGCATGTTGCAGAGCTACCACCAGAGCGCCGAG
>JBKJOM010000081.1:0-9075 GCA_046595775.1 Ramlibacter sp.
GGCAAGTCGGTGGCGCTGCGCGCCCTGGAAGACGCCGGCTATTACTGCGTGGATAACCTGCCGCCGGAACTGCTGGCCTCGTTCGTCGCGCTGGAACAGCAAAACGCCGCTGAGAAAGTGGCCATCGCAATGGATGTGCGCAGCGCAACGTCGCTGCCGCTGGTGCCCGACCAGTTGCGAGAACTCAAGGCCAGCGGTGTCGTGATCCGCTCGCTGTTCCTCGACGCTACCACCGATACGCTGGTGCGGCGCTTCTCCGAGACGCGGCGGCGCCATCCCTTGTCAGGGCACAAGCCCGCGAGCGTCGAGCAGGACATCCCCGGCGACCGCCATTCGCTGGTCGACGCGATCGAGCTGGAGCGGGAGCTGCTGTCGGACCTGCGAGAACAGGCGCACGTGATAGACACCAGCGTGATCCGGCCTTCGCAACTGCAGGCCGACGTGAAGTCGCTGTTGTCGGCGACGGTGAGCCAGCTCACGCTGGTGTTCGAATCTTTCGCTTTCAAGCGCGGCATCCCGGTCGACGCCGACTACGTGTTCGACGTGAGGATGTTGCCCAACCCGCATTACGAACCGGGCCTGCGCGACCTGACGGGCCGCGACGCGCCGGTGATCGACTACCTCGGGCGGCATGCCGATGTGGAGCAGATGTACAGCCAGATCGAGCATTTCCTGAACCACTGGCTGGCGCCGCTCGCGCGCGACCACCGCAGCTATGTGACGGTCGCGATCGGATGTACCGGCGGCCAGCACCGCTCGGTGTTCCTGGTCGAAAAACTGGCGGCGTCGTTCAGCCTGAACTGGATCACGCTCAAGCGCCACCGCGAGCTGGAAGGATCAACTCCGCGATGACGTGAGGAGTTTGCGGATCGGTGCGGGCAAGCCGAGCCGCGGCCAGGACTGCGCGTCGACCCACGCTCCCTCCACCCGCGGCGCATGCGCGGAACGCACCGGATGCAGGTGCAAGTCCTTGTGCGTGAGCACATGCACGAAAGGCTCTTCATCGTGCACTTGCGCTGCGGCAGGCAGCGCTGCTCCCAGTGCTTCGCGGCTCTCGAACACCGGCAGGCAATACAGGCCGGCCCAGATGCCGGCGTCGGGACGCCTTTGCAGCCACACCGCGCCATCGCGCCGGCGTGCTTGCAGCAACCACAAGGACTGCGCCGTACGCTTGAGCTTGCGCGTCTTCACGGGATAGTTTTCAGGATTGCCATCGCGACACGCCGTGCACTGGTCGCGCACAGGACAGATCAGGCAGGAAGGGTTGCGCGCCAGGCACACCGTCGCACCGAGATCCATGATCCCTTGCGTGTAGCGCGGCATCGATTGCTGCAGGCCGCGTTTGGGCAGCAAGTCCTGCGCTATCGCCCACAGCTCGCGCTCGTTGGCCGAACTCGCGAGATCGGCATCGAAACCGACTACGCGCGTGAGCACGCGCTTCACGTTGCCGTCCAGGATCGCGGCGCGCTCGCCAAAGCAGAAAGACGCTATCGCCGCCGCGGTCGAGCGGCCGATGCCGGGCAACTCGGTCAGTCGTGCCGCGCTGCGGGGAAATTCGCCGCCGTGATTGCCCATGATCTCCTGCGCGCAGCGATGCAGGTTGCGCGCACGGCTGTAATAACCCAAGCCGCTCCACAAGCCCAGCACGTCGTCCTGCGCGGCCTTCGCCAGCGCGCGAACATCGGGAAAGCGGTAAAGGAAGCGCGGGTAGTAGTCCAGCACCGTGGCTACCTGCGTCTGCTGCAACATGATCTCGGAGAGCCAAACGCGGTAGGGCTCTTGCGTGGCCTGCCAGGGCAAGCTGTTGCGCCCATGGCTTTGCTGCCAGCGCACGATGCGGCCGGCGAAACCCGCGGGCAAAGGACTCATGCGGTCTTGAGGAAGGACTCGGCCTGCGCCTGGGTCGGCGCGGGCGTTTCGATGAGGTGGTTGGTCAGCTCCTTCAGCTTCGCATCCAGCTCGTCGATTGCAGTTTCCTGCACCGCGATCTCGGCGATGCGCTCGTCCAGGCCGCTTGCGGCTTGCTGGATGCGCTCGATCGCCTCGAGGCGGCGGCCGAAGTTGCGGCGGCGCTCGCGCAGCTGCGCATCGAGCTGCGCCGCCGCAGACTTGTTCCACAGCTCCACTTCGCCCAGGGCCGATTCGTAAACCACGCGAAGGCGCGTGGCCAGCGCGCGCACCAGCCGGTCGGCGAACTCGGGCTGCGCCAGGCGGAAGGCATTGCCCACGCCCAGGTATTGCATGTGGCTGCGCTCGACCAGGTCGAGGTCGCGCTCGTAGCGCGCCAGGTCCGGCTCGCGCGGCGCCTGCAGCGAGAAACCGTACTCAGCATTGAGCTGGCGGAAGGTGCCCGTCAGCATCGACTGGATTTCACCGCTGGTCGACTGCGACTTGCGCAGCCCTTCGCGCAGCCGCTCAAAAGTAGCGGAGTAGGCTTTCTTGATGCCCAACTTGATACCGGGCTGGCGCAGCGCGGCGGTGAGCTCGGCCATCTCTGCCTTCAGCGTGGTGGTGCCCAGCAGCGTGAACACTTCACGCAGCAACTTCAGGTGCACCGAGCGCACGGCGTGGATTCGCGATCCGCTGATGTCGAACTCGGTTTGCTCTTGCTCGATGCGCGAGCGCATGTGCTTGATCACCGACATGTTCTTGCCGCGCAGGCCCTTGAGCTCCAGCATCTGCTCGGCCAGGTCACGTCGGCGGATCGTGATGGCGCGGCCCGCTTCCACGCGCAATTCGCCGATTCCGCTGCCGACAGCGGCGCGGAGGATTTTCTGGCGCTGGCCCATCACGCCTTGCCCCAGCGCGCGCTCGAGTGCGGGCAGCTGGCTGGCCTCGAGCAGTTGCGCGTCGTCATTGACCTTGGCAACCAGCCCCTTCTGGGCCGAAACCGGGATCACCTGTGCAGTGGGCAGGCCGAGGATTTCGGCGGTGGTGGCGCGCTGGCGCTCGATCTGCGCCTGCACCTGCTCGGGCGTGCTGAGCGAGTCCCACATCGTGTCGATCTTGTTGAGCACCACCAGGCGCGAGTCGATGTTCTCGTGCTCGGTGATGAGGTGCTCGCGCCAGATCGACAGGTCGCTCTTCGTCACGCCCGTGTCGGCCGCGAGGATGAACACCACTGCGTGCGCCTGCGGGATCAGGTTCACCGTCAATTCGGGCTCGGCGCCGATCGCATTGAGTCCCGGCGTGTCGAGGATCACGAGGCCCTGCTTGAGCAAGGGGTGCGGTATGTTGATCAGCGCATGGCGCCAGCGGGGCACCTCGACCAGACCCTCGGCATTGGTCATCGGGTTGTCCATGGGCGAGTCGTCGTGCCAGAAGCCCAGTGCGCGGGCCTCTTCCTTGGTCACGTGACGCACCTGGGCGACCTTTTCGAAGGCCTGGGCAAGCTGCGCCGGGTCGTTCACGTCCAGGTCGACGCGGTGCCACTTCTCGGGGGCCCCGCGCCATTCCATCAGGGGCTGCGCGTGCAGGCGCGTCTCGATCGGCAGCAACCGCAGGCAGGGCGGCACTTCGCTGTCGTAGCCGAGCTCGGTAGGGCACATGGTGGTGCGGCCGGCGCTGGCCGGCATGATGCGGCGCTTGTAGCCCGCGAAGAAGATCGCATTGATCATCTCCGACTTGCCGCGCGAGAACTCCGCCACAAAAGCCACCATGACCTTGTCAGAGCGCATCTGGGTTTCGAGCCGGCGCAGCCGCTCTTCCACCGCCGCGTCGAGCAGCTCGTGGTCCTTCAGCCACTCCGCGAGCAGCTTCAGGCGTAGCGCGAACTCCCGGCGCCAGGCGCCGTGCTGGTCGAATTGGTCGTTGAAATTCACTCGTGTCCCCGGGGTTTTTGAATATAGCACCCGCTCACCGGGCAGCTCAGGGTTTCTGGCATGTGGCGCAGTAATACGAGGCGCGTTGCCCCTGCCGGATACTTTTGACAACGCCGCCGCACACCTTGCACGGCTGCCCCGCCCGGTCGTAGACCATGGCCTCAAGCTGGAAGTAGCCCGATTCGCCGTAGGCGTTGGAGAAATCCCGCAAGGTGCTGCCGCCTTTGGCGACAGCCCGCGCCAGCACATCGCGCACCGCAGCGTGCAACTTGTCCGAGCGCGGGCGGCTGATGCGCCAGGCGCGAGTGGTCGGCCGGATGCCGGCCAGGAACAGCGCCTCGGACGCGTAGATGTTACCCACGCCCACCACCACGTCGCCCGCCAGCAGCACCTGCTTGATCGGCGCATTGCGGCCCTTGAGCCGTGCATGGAATTGCACGGGATCGAACCCGCCTCCCAGCGGCTCGACGCCCAGCTTCCCGAGCAGCTTCAAGGCTTGCGGCGCCTGTTCGGCCGACGCATGCACTACCGCTCCGAACCGGCGGGGGTCGTTCAGGCGCAGCGTTCCCTGTGTGGTGACGAGGTCGAAATGGTCGTGCGTTCCTGCCGGCGGCTGGCTGGGCGAAAAGTTCAGGCTTCCGGACATGCCCAGGTGCATCAGCAGCAGCCCCTCGTCCAGGTCCAGCAACAAGTACTTGCCGCGCCGCCGCACGGCCTGAACCGTTCGTCCGACCAGTTGCCCGTGCGGAACGCCCAGCGGCCAGCGCAGGGGTTTGCCCATGCGCACGGACTCGATCCTCGCGCCGGCGATGCGGTCCGCGAAACTCTGGCGGGTGACTTCGACTTCTGGCAGTTCAGGCATAGGGGGATGGGCGCTTGGATTATTATGGTTTGATGTTGAGATTACCCTTGGCCGCGCTAGCGCTGGCCCTGCTGGCCTATGGCCTTCCCGCATGGTCGCAGGCGACCGCCCCGGACGACGACGACAGGCCCGCCATCGGCACGGCGCTCGACCGCGACCTCTTCCTGCAGTTGCTGCTGGGCGAGATCAACGCCCGCGGCGACGAAACGCAGACCGGATTCGCCCAGATCCTGGATGGCGCCCGCAAGACCAGCGACGCAGCCCTGTACCGGCGCGCGGTGGAAGTCGCCTTCCAGGCCCGCAACGCCAACCAGGCCCTCGTGGCCGCGCGCGCCTGGAAAGACGCCTTCCCGGCGTCGCGCGAAGCCAACCGCTATGTGCTGCAGATCCTGGTTGCGGTGAACCGGGTGCAGGAGAGCTCCGAAGCCCTGCAGGCGGACATCGCGCTGGCCGATGCCGCGGACCGCACCGTGGCGCTGGCGCAGATCCCGCGAATCTACGGGCGCGTGAGCGACAAGAAACTGGCTGCTGCCGTGGTGGAACGAGCGCTTGCTGACTACCTGAACCAGCCGGAAACCGGGGCATCCGCATGGACGACCGTGGGCCGCCTTCGGCTCGCAGCCGAAGACCAGGCCGGCACGCTCGACGCCGCCAAGCGAGCGCAGGCGATCAACCCCCTGGCCGAAGGCCCCGCCCTGCTGGCGCTCGAGGTCATGGCGCCCAAGTTTCCGCAGGCCGAGCCGGTCGTTCGCAAATACATGGAAGGCAAGCCGCTGCCGGAGCTGCGCATGGGCTACGCCCGCGCCCTGATCGACTCGCAGCGGTACGCAGAAGCGACGATGCAGCTGCAGATGGTCACCTCGCAGAAGCCCGAGCTGGCGGAAGCCTGGCTGGTGCAAGGCACCCTGCAGTTGCAGAACAACCAGGACGTCGCGGCCGAAGCATCGCTCAAGCGCTATGTGGAACTGGCCCAGGCTTCGCGCAGCGAAGAGCGAGCCCGCGGGCTGGCTCAGGCCTACCTGTCGCTCTCTCGCATCGCTGAAAAGCGCAAGGACTTCGCGCTGGCGGGTGCGTGGCTGGACAAGATCGAGAACACCCAGGACCTGGTGACTGCGCAGGAGCGCCGCGCTTCCCTCCTCGCGCGCCAGGGCAAGCTGGAAGAGGGACGCAAGCTGCTGCGCGCCCTGCCCGCCCGCACCCCGGAAGAAGTCCGCCAGCGCATGCTCGCCGAAGTGCAGCTGCTGCGTGACAACAAGCAATACAAGGCCGCCTTCGAAATCCTCGCGCAATCCAATGCCAAGGAGCCCTTCGACGCCGACCTGGTTTACGACCAGGCGATGTTGGCCGAGAAGATGGGCAACCTGCCCGAAATGGAGCGGCTGCTGCGCCTGGTGATGGTGACCAAGCCCGACTACCACCATGCCTACAACGCGCTGGGCTACTCCTTCGCGGAGCGCAATGTGCGCCTGCCCGAAGCAAAGGAACTGGTTGAAAAAGCCCTGACCTTCGCGCCCGGCGACCCGTTTATCAGCGACAGCCTGGCCTGGGTGGAGTTCCGCATGGGCAACAAGGCCGAGGCCGCCCGCATCCTGGATACAGCTTTCAAGGCACGGCCCGATGCAGAGATCGCGGCGCATTTTGGTGAGGTGCTGTGGAGCCTGGGCCAGCGCGACCGCGCACAGGCCATCTGGCGTGAAGGCCTGTTGCTCAACAGCGAAAACGACACGCTGCAGGAAACCCTGAAGCGCCTGCGCGTCAAGCCATGATCCGGTGTTTGGGGGCGGCCGGCCGCCGGCTGGTGCTGCTCGTGTTGTTCGGTGTGCTGGCAGCCTGCGCGACTGCACCGAAACCCTCCGCGCCTGTCGATGCAGTCTCGGGTCCGTGGGTGGGCCGCCTGGCCCTGACCGTGCAGGACCAGCCGGGCCAGTCGTTCTCGGCCGGCTTCGAGCTCAAGGGCACTGCGGTCAATGGCGACCTGACCCTTTACTCCCCGATCGGCGGCACGCTGGCGGCCCTCAGCTGGCAACCGGGCAAGGCCATGCTGCGCACCGGCTCGAAGAGCACCGACTTTGAATCCGTCGATGCGTTGCTCGCGCAGGTGACCGGCACGCCGATTCCGGTCGGCGCCCTCTTCGACTGGTTGCGCGGGGTGGCCACGCCGGTGCCGGGCTGGCAGCCGGACGTGTCGCAAGTCGGCGCGGGCCGCCTGTCGGCGAAACGGACCGAACCGCCACCGCAGGCCGACTTGCGCGTGGTGCTGGAGCGCTAGCGTGAAGGCGCTGTACGACGTGCCGGCGCCAGCCAAGCTGAATCTCTTCCTTCATGTCACCGGCCGCCGTGCCGACGGCATGCACCTGTTGCAGTCGGCCTTCATGTTGATCGACTGGTGCGACACGCTGCACTTCGAATTGCGGGAAGGCGGCGTCATCGACCGCGAGGACCTGGGCGACCCGCTCCCCGCCGACGACCTGGTGCTTCGCGCGGCCCATGCCCTGCAGGCGGCGACGGGAACAATGCAGGGCGCCCACATCGCCATCGAAAAGCGCCTTCCGGCGCAGGCCGGCATGGGCGGCGGCTCCTCCGACGCGGCCAGCACCTTGCTGGCGCTCAATCGCCTTTGGGGGCTGGGCCTTTCCGCCCCCCGGCTGTGCGAAATCGGGCTGGTTTTGGGCGCGGATGTGCCGTTTTTCCTGTTCGGCAGCAACGCCTGGGCGCAGGGAATCGGGGACCAGTTGCACCCGATCCAGCTACCCGGGGCGCGTTTCGCGGTCGTCAAGCCGGCCCAGGGCCTGGACACGGCACGCATCTTTGGCCACCCCCGGCTGAAGCGGGACACTGACACTGCTATAATTTCAGGCTTTGCTGCAAACCCTTACGCATTCGGTGCGAACGACTTGCAGCCGGTCGCGCAGGAGCTGTGCCCCGCCGTCGCCCAGGCCGTTGAATGGCTGGCGTCCCAGGGGTTAAGGGCGCGCATGACTGGCTCGGGTAGCGCGGTTTTCGCGCACATGCCCCCAGGTTCGCAACTGGGGCCCGCACCGGCGGGCTGGCAGGCGCGGGAATGCAGCAATATGGATGCTCATCCTTTGGCGGGGTGGGCTTCCAGCGACGATTGATCGGTAGGCGGCTGGATTTTCAGCCGTCGACCCGTGTAGGGGAGTCGCCAAGTTGGTAAAGGCACTGGATTTTGATTCCAGCATGCGAGGGTTCGAGTCCTTCCTCCCCTGCCAAAATTAATTGGGGCGCAGATTAATTGGGGTCAGAGTCCAATTTTTCGGCGCGATAGAAAGCGGCTCAGGTTAGCTCATCAAAATTGGTCTCTGACCCCAATTAATCTGCGCTCTGACCCCAATTAATTTATGCAGGCTCCTCCGCATCCCGACTTCATGGTGTTCACGGGCAACGCCAATCCCGCGCTGGCCGCGGAGATTGCCGGGCACCTGGGTATTTCGCTGGGCGCGGCGACGGTCGGGCGTTTTTCCGATGGCGAAGTCACCGTCGAGATCAACAGCAACGTCCGGGCCCGTGACGTGTTCGTCGTGCAGTCCACCTGCGCGCCGACCAACGAAAACCTGATGGAGTTGCTGATCATGGTCGATGCGCTCAAGCGCGCCTCGGCCGAGCGGATCAGCGCCGTCATCCCCTACTACGGCTACGCCCGCCAGGACCGCCGCCCGCGCAGCTCGCGGGTGCCGATCTCGGCCAAGGTGGTGGCCAACCTGCTGCAGACCGTGGGCGTCTCGCGCGTGCTGACGATGGACCTGCACGCCGACCAGATCCAGGGCTTTTTCGACATCCCGGTCGACAACATCTACGCCAGCCCGGTGCTGCTGTCCGACCTGAAGAGCAAGGCCTACCCCGACCTGGTGGTGGTCTCGCCCGACGTCGGCGGCGTAGTTCGGGCGCGGGCGCTGGCCAAGCAGCTCGGCTGCGACCTGGCCATCATCGACAAGCGCCGCCCGAAAGCAAACGTGTCGGAAGTCATGCACGTGATCGGCGAAATCGACGGCCGCACCTGCGTCATCATGGACGACATGACCGACACCGCCGGCACCCTCGTGAAGGCGGCCGAGGTGCTGAAGGAACGCGGCGCCAAGAAGGTCTACGCCTACTGCACGCACCCGATTTTTTCCGGCCCGGCGATCGAGCGGATCGCCAAGGGCACGGCGCTCGACGAGGTGGTGGTGACCAACACCATCCCGCTGAGCAGCGCAGCCGCTGGCTGCACGAAAATCCGCCAGCTCTCCGTGGCGCCGCTGATCGCTGAAACGATCCAGCGCATTGCCAAGGGCGAGTCGGTGATGACCACCTCGTCGAGCTGCGAGGCGCGGATCCGCTCGATCGCCGGCCCCGAGAAGACAGCGTGCGTGCAATAGGCGAACACTTTCTTGG
>JBKJOM010000101.1:0-3938 GCA_046595775.1 Ramlibacter sp.
GGTGGCGTGATCTTGTTGCTCATTGCGAACACGGTGGGCGTCATGCCGGCCGGCATGACGTGGTCGCGCATGGCAACGCCCCGCGTGACTTGCAAGTAGACCAGTTGGTCCGTTTCGCGTGGCGGCTTGCCCAGCGCCGCGGCGTAGTCCGCGATCAGCCGCGCAACCAGCGCTAGCCATTCCTCGTGGCTCATCGGGTTGGTGATACGCAGCTCGCCCAGGCTGCGGTCGAGCCGGGTCATGTGCTGTGCAAACCGGAAAGGATGGCCGGCGTACACCGGCACCACCTCGTACACCCCGTCGCCGAAGATGAATCCGCGGTCCATCACGCTCACCCTGGCTTCCCGCAGCCGGGTGAATTCGCCGTTCAGGTAACAGGGCAGGTCGGGCAGGGCGGCCGTGTCGTCTCTCATGGAGCCGATTGTCCCCGAGCGGGCGCAAGCCAGCGCGTCTCGCCGATCTTCACGACGAAGAAATCGTCATCGGCCATGCCGGGCCAGGCGCGCCGCGGCCAGTTCGCGCGGTGGCTGGTCCAGCGGCTCGTCGGTGAGCTCGAACGTGCCCCAATGCACGCCGACACTGCGCCGTGCGCCCAGGTCCTTGTGCGCCCGCACGGCCTCGGCCGGGTTCATGTGTTGCGCCGACATGAACCAGCGCGGCTCGTAGGCGCCAATGGACAGCACCGCCATGTCAAACAGCATGTCACCCTTCGCATGGGCTGCCAGGCGGGTCCGGGTGTCGGCAAAGTCCGGGCTGTAGCCGGCATCGCCCGAGAAATACCAGTGCAGGTCTGGCGCAAAGACCGCCCAGCCGCCCCACAAGGTCTGGTTGCGGTCACCCAATCCCCGCGCCGACCAGTGCTGCACCGGCACCAACTGGAACTCCACGCCCGCGTTCACATGGCTTTGCCACCAGTCGAGCTCGATCACGTTGCGGACGCCTTGCTGTTCCAGGTAGGCCTTGATGCCCAGGGGCACAAGGAACAGCGTCTTGCCTTGCGAGCGCTCATTCAACTTCACCGCACTCGAACGGTCGAGGTGGTCGGAGTGGTTGTGCGACACGATCACCACGTCGATGGGTGGCAAGTCATCCAGCGCGATGCCCGGCGCCTGCGCGCGCTTCGGTCCGATGAAGGGCAGCGGCGATGCGCGCTCGCTGAAGACCGGGTCGGTGGGATGTTGAGTCCGCCGCTTTGCACCAGTGCGGTTGAGTGGCCAATCCAGGTGAAGCTGGGCGAGGGAGTGCCAGCCTTCAGCCGCGCCAGTTCTGGAACGGCTACCGGCGTCGGCTGCTGCGGCGGACGAGGCAGCCCTGCGCGCGCAGCGTCGATGCGCCAGCGCAGCAGGTCCCCCATCGACTTGTCGACCTTGCCGATGTAATTGTTGCGAAAGCCCTCCGGCGTATGGTGCGGCTTCGCCGGGTCGTAGTACGGATTGGACTGGGCGCTGGCCGCAGCAAGCAACCAGCCGGCGGCCGCGTCGCAGAGGGGCTTCAGTGCCACAGCTTGACGGCGGCGATCGCCAGCCAGCCCAGGCCGAGGTTCACCTGGGCGAGCATCGTGATCTGCCCGGCCCGTTGTCCCGCTTCGGGCCAGTTCGCCGCAGCCACTGCCAGCTTGAAGCGCCGCCAAGGCGAGAACCAGATATGACCGAATATCAGCATCATCGCCAGTCCCAGCACCGCCATCGCCTGCCAGCCGCGGGCCGGTGTGGCCTGGCCCGCGAAAAGCGCGAGGCCGCTGGCCAGCAGCACCGCGATGCTCACCGCGACAACAACGAAGAAGCGCGACAGCACGCCGTGCACGACCGTCAGCCTGTGTGGCGGCTCGAGCACGCCCAGCGCCGGGCGCAGGGCGAGCACCATGAAAGCCATGCCGCCCATCCAGAAGATAGCGGCGGCAAGGTGGAAAAAGAGGAGGAGGTCGTGCATTGCCCGCATTGTGCTGTCCTACGCAAAAGTACTTTGACCATCCTGCATAGTCCGTGTCTCCGCTCGGATACGGGGAGCCGCAGGGGTTTCTACTTATAATGGGAAGCTTTGTAAAATTTGGGACACAGGGCGGGGCATTACAAGATGAAAACAATCGCTCCGCTTCCTGAAGAGTCGATGGAGGGTGAGCCCCCAGTCGTGCCGCTGACCGCCGAGCAGGCGCGCCGGCTGCGCGAACAGAACCCACCGGTTTCCCCCTGGTGGGTGGTGGTGGGGCAGGTTGCGGTGGGGCTCGTCGCGGCAATGGCCGCGTGGGGCATCACCGGGAGGCAAAACGTTGGGTGGTCCACCGGATACGGTGCGCTGGCCGTGGTGATTCCCGCGGCCATTTTTGCGCGAGGCATCACCAGCCGTTTTTCTTCCGCCAATGCGGCATCCGCGGCGGCCGGCTTCATGGTGTGGGAGATGGTCAAGATCGCTTCGTCGATCGTGCTGATGGCGGCGGCGCCAAAGCTGGTGGCAGACCTGAGCTGGCCCGCAATGTTGGTCGGCCTGGTGCTCGCCATGAAGGTGTATTGGGTGGCGCTGGCCTTCAAGCCGCGCCCGAGACAAACTGCAAACTTGAAGAACACAGATGGCTGCTGAAGAACACGCTGCTGCACAGGGTCAAACTGCGGGTGAGTACATCATCCACCACCTGACTTTCCTGCAGAACCACAAGGCCGGCAATGTCGTCGACTTCACGGTCTTCAATTACGACTCGCTGTTTTTCTCCACTCTGATCGGCGTGCTGGCCTGCTTCTTCCTGTGGCGCGCGGCGCGCAAGGCAACGTCCGGCGTGCCCGGCCGCTTCCAGGCCGCGGTGGAATTCCTGGTCGAGACCGTCGATTCGCAGGCCAAGGGCATCGTCCACAACGCGAACAGCCGAAAGCTGATTTCGCCGCTGGCGCTCACCGTGTTCCTGTGGATCTTCCTGCTCAATGCGATGGACCTGTTGCCGGTCGATCTGTTGCCCTGGATCTGGGGTCATATCTACACCGGCGTGACCGGCCACGAGGCTTCGCACGCGTACCTGCGCGTCGTGCCCACTGCCGACCTGTCAGTGACGATGGGCCTGTCTCTTTCGGTGTTGCTGCTGTGCCTGTTCTACAACATCAAGATCAAGGGCCTGGGCGGCTGGGCGCACGAGCTCGTGACGGCGCCCTTCGGCGCGCATCCGATCCTGTGGCCGTTCAACTTCCTGTTCCAGATCATCGAGTTCATCGCCAAGACCGTTTCGCACGGCATGCGTCTGTTCGGCAACATGTACGCCGGCGAACTGATCTTCCTGCTGATAGCCTTGATGGGCGGCGCCTGGTCGCTGTCGGCCACCGGCATCACGCTGGCCGTCGGGCACGTCATCGCCGGGCTCGCATGGGCAATCTTCCACATCCTGATCATCACGCTGCAAGCCTTCGTGTTCATGATGCTGGCCCTGGTGTACCTCGGTCAGGCGCACGACACACACTGATTCCCTCGAAGTTTTCCTTTTCCCTACCTTTTCCCAACCAATCCCCACAGGAGAAATCATGCAAGTAATCAGCTTTGTCGCTCTGGCCGCCGGCCTGATCATCGGCCTGGGCGCCATCGGCGCCTGCATCGGCATCGGCATCATGGGCAGCAAGTACCTCGAATCGGCCGCCCGCCAGCCCGAACTGATGAACGAGCTGCAGACCAAGATGTTCCTGCTGGTCGGCCTGATCGACGCTTCGTTCATCATCGGCGTCGGTATCGCGCTGTGGTTCGCCACCGCCAACCCGTTCCTGGGCCAGCTGGCGAAGTAAGTCACCTTTTGTCTGGTCACCCCATTTCCCGTGGCGCCCGCGCTTCGGGTGCAAGGATGAAAAAGTGAGCATCACCGCAACCCTCATCGTTCAGATGATCGTGTTCCTGATCCTGGTCGGGTTCACGATGAAGTTCGTGTGGCCGCCAATCGCCACGGCCCTGGACGAGCGCGCCAGGAAGATCGC